>NZ_PDJO01000001.1:2789828-3097157 GCF_002563775.1 Thioclava sp. ES.031
AAGGCGGCTTTTCCGGCGCTTTCGATCTCCTGCGCCTTCACCGATCCGTAGTTGGTGTAGAAGACGAAAGCCCCGCCGGAGGGCATGTCGCGCCCCTCGATTTCCTTGAGAAGAACCATCCGCGCATTGGGCAACCCGTCCGGATCGACCGTCGCCAGGGCAATCGCGTTGGGATCGTTGATCTCGGTGTCCGCGGCCTCGTCCAGCCATGTCTGCGCGATGGCAAAGGGATCGTCGCCTGCGAAAATTCCGGTTCTGTCACTCATACTCGCCTCCAGTCTCGTCGCCGCATCGCACATCCGGCTCAACGCCCCGATCTGCAACACGATCCACACGATCATGCTTGACCGGAGGTCAGTAGCCTTGATGCGTCTCCACCTTTCGCCTAAAGCATTCGGACTTACCAGAGCGAAGCGGGGGAAAACCTGACATGTCAAACAACCTGATGGCAGGCAAGCGCGGGCTGATTATGGGCCTTGCGAATGACAAATCCATCGCCTGGGGCATCGCCAAAGCCCTCGCGGATGCTGGTGCGGAGCTGGCCTTCTCGTTCCAGGGCGAGGCGCTCAAGAAGCGCGTGGGGCCGCTGGCCGAACAGCTCGGCTCCGATATCCTCGTGGAATGCGACGTCGCCAGCGGCGACTCGATCCAGACGCTCTTCGAGACGCTGCGCACCCATTGGGACAGCATCGATTTCGTCGTCCACGCGATCGGCTTCTCCGACAAGTCAGAGCTGCGCGGGCGCTACGTCGACACGTCGCGCGACAATTTCAAATCCACGATGGACATCTCGGTCTATTCCTTCACCGCCGTGTGCAAGGAAGCCGCCGCGATGATGAACGAGGGCGGCTCGCTGCTCACGCTCACCTATTACGGTGCCGAGCAGGTCATGCCGCATTACAACGTGATGGGCGTGGCGAAAGCGGCGCTGGAAGCCAGCGTGATGTATATCGCCGAAGATCTGGGCAAGGACGGCATCCGCTGCAACGCGATCTCCGCCGGCCCGATCAAGACCCTCGCGGCTTCGGGCATCGGTGATTTCCGCTACATCATGAAGTGGAACGAGCTGAACTCGCCGCTGCGTCGCAACGTGACGCAGGAAGAGGTCGGCAAGGCCGCGCTCTACCTGCTCTCCGATCTCGGTTCCGGCACCACCGGCGAGACGCTGCATGTCGACGCTGGCTATCACGTGGTGGGCATGAAAGCGGTCGACGCGCCCGATATCGACGTGGTCACCAAGCGGAAGGAATGAGATGACCCTCGCGGCCCTCACCGCGATCTATTTCGTGCATCTGGCCGCGGCGATGTCGCCGGGGCCAGCTGTGCTTTTGGCTGCGCGCACGGGTCTGCGCGAAGGCTTCGGACGCGGCATCTGGCTCGCGCTCGGCATCGGCTTGGGCGCGGTGATCTGGGCGGCGGCGGCGCTGTTCGGCCTCGCCCTCGTCTTCAAGGTCGCCCCTGCCCTGCTGACCACGCTCAAGATCGCGGGCGCGGCCTATCTGCTCTGGCTCGCCTATAAGATGTGGCGCCATGCGGGCGATCCGATGGATGAAGAGATCCCCGACCTGCCGCGCACCCGCTCGATCCCCCGGCTGATCTGGCTCGGCATCTCGACCCAGCTCGCCAACCCCAAACCCGCCGTGTTCTTCGGCACTGTCTTCCTGACCTTCATCCCGCCGTCGGCGCCCGCATGGGCCTATGTCGCGATCCTCGGCATCGTGATGTTCAACGATGCGGGATGGAACGTCATCGTCGCGCGGATCTTCTCGCTCGAGAAGACGCGCGCGGCCTATCTGAACCTGAAAACCGTGATCGAGCGCTGCTTTGGCGGCCTGCTGGCGCTGCTCGGTCTGAAACTCGCTCTGAGCTGAGGAGACCCCCGATGTCCGATCGTCTGCCGCATGAAAAAGGCTTCCACGTCAGCTGGGACCAAATCCACCGGGATGCCCGTGCGCTGGCATGGCGCCTCGACGGCAAGGGCCCGGGCGACGGCAGCTGGCGCGCCGTGGTGGGCATCACCCGTGGCGGCCTCGTTCCGGCGGCGATCGTCGCGCGCGAACTGGACATCCGCACGGTCGATACGATCTCGGTCAAAAGCTACAACCATCAGGAACAGCGCGAAGCGCAGGTCATCAAGCCGACGCAAGACAGCCTGATGGAAAACGGCGGCGAGGGCGTGCTGATCGTCGACGACCTCGTCGATACCGGCAACACACTGAAGCTGGTGCGCGACCTCTTCCCGAAGGCGCAATTCGCCACCGTCTACGCCAAGCCGATGGGCGCGCCGCTGGTCGACACCTTCATCACCGAGGTCAGCCAGGACACCTGGATCTTCTTCCCCTGGGACATGGCGCTGCAATATGTGCAGCCCTATCGCGGCACGGACTGATCGGTGAAATTCGGCGCCCCCGGAACCCCTCTGGGTCGGTTCCTGCACTGGCTCTTCGAGGTAAGCCTGATCCTCAAGGCTCTGTTCGAGACGGCCGAGACCCTGTCGGGTCTCGCACTTCTCGGCATGCCGAAAAACGCGCTCTTCGATGCGGCGCATTGGATAACCGCGCGCGAGCTACGCGAAGACCCCAATGACCGCATCGCCAATGCGCTTCTGAGCGCGGCGCATCACTTCTCGATCCAGACGCAGGATTTCTACGGCTTCTATTTCACCAGCCACGGGCTGTTGAAACTCGTCGTGGTGATACTGCTGATCCGCGGGCTGATCTGGGCCTATCCGCTGGCGATCGTGATGATGTCGGGTTTCGTAGCCTACCAGATGTATCTCTACAGCCTGAACCACGGCGCTGGCATGCTGGCGCTGACCGCGCTGGACCTTCTGGTGATCGCGCTGACGATCCGCGAATGGTCGGTGCGCCATAACTTCGCCTGGCGCAAACCCCGTGAGGGGCGCAGCTAGGGGGGCGCTGCCCCCTTCGCCTGCCCGGGATATTTCCGCCAAGAGGCAGAAAACGACCCTTCTTCTCGATCCAAATATCCCCGCCGGAGGCTCCCGCCTCTTGCCAAGCGCGCGACGCTCTGCTGATCTCGCGCCGATCAGCCAAGAGGACCTTCATGCCCCATCCGCTCAACCCCGCGCTCGCCGCCACCTTCCCGCCCCCGGTCATGGAGGCGCGGCGCTGGCTCGACGGGGTCGAGTTCACTGCCGATCGCCCGCTGATCAACGTCTCTCAGGCAGCCCCTGTCGATCCGCCGCCCGAGGCGCTGCGTCAGGCGATCGCCGAGGCCGCGCTGAACGATCCGCAGGCGCATCTCTACGGCCCCGTTCTGGGCCTGCCCGATCTGCGTGCCGAACTGGCGCATCAATGGGGCCTCGCCTATGGCGGCGAGATCGCAGCGCGTCAGGTCGCGATCACCCAAGGCTGCAATCAGGCGTTTTGCGCGACGCTCGCCACGCTCGCAGGTCCGGGCGACGAGGTGATCCTGCCGACGCCGTGGTATTTCAATCACAAGATGTGGCTCGACATGGCGGGCGTGCAGACGGTGCCGCTGGCCCCCGGCGCGGGGCTTCTGCCCGACCCGGAGGAGGCGGCCGCGAAGATCACCGACAAGACCCGCGCGATCGTGCTGGTCTCGCCGAACAATCCGGGCGGGGCGGAATATCCGGCCGAACTGCTACGCGCCTTTGCCGATCTGGCCAAGCGTCACAAGCTCGCGCTGATCGTGGACGAGACCTATCGCGATTTCGACTCGCGCAGCGGTGCGCCACATGACCTGTTCTCCGATCCCGACTGGACGGACTATTTCATCCATCTCTATTCCTTCTCGAAAGCCTATCGCCTGACGGGCCACCGCGTCGGCGCCATCGTCGCGGGCGAGGCGCGCCTCGCCGAGGTCGAGAAATTCCTCGACACGGTGGCGATCTGCCCCTCGCAGCTCGGTCAGATGGCGGCGCTCTGGGGCATGCTGCACCTGTCGCAATGGGTCGCGGGCGAGCGCGCGGAGATCCTGCGCCGGCGTGCGGCGATGGAGGCCGCTTTCGCCGATCTGGAAGGCTGGGAGATGCTCGGCTGCGGGGCGTATTTCGCCTATGTCACCCATCCCGATCCCCGCCCCTCCCCCGATTTCGCGCAGGCTCTGGTGCGCGAGGCGGGCGTGCTGATGCTGCCCGGCACGATGTTCATGCCGCAAGGTGCAAACGGGGCCGCGCAGCAGATGCGGATCGCATTCGCCAATGTCGACGCGGACGGGATCGCCACGCTGCGCGACCGGCTGGCGGGCCTCGCGCGCAGCTAGCCTTGCAGGCCAGTAATCAAAGCCCTAAACAGCGCCCAACAAACAATGCCCGAGGAGGACCCCCGATGAAGATGCGCAGCCACGGCAAGAGTGTCGTCGTCTGGATCTTGCTGGCCATGCTGATCCTTGGTCTCGGCGGTTTCGGGCTACGCAATTTCTCCGGTTCGGCCAAATCGGTCGGCGCGGTGGGCGACACCCAGATCACCGTCGACGATTACGCCCGCGCGCTGCGTCAGGAAATGCAGCAGCGCAGCCAACAGCTTGGCCAGCCGGTCACGATGGCGCAGATGCGGTCCTCCGGCGTCGACCAGCAGGTGCTGGGCAAGCTGATCGGTCAGGCCGCGATCGGCGAAAGCGCGCGCCGTCTGGGCGTATCGGTCGGCGACAAGGAGCTGCAGCAGCAGATCTACAAGGTGCAGGCCTTCCAGAACGCTTCGGGCGAGTTCGACCGCGAGACCTATAAGTTCGCGCTGCGCCAGCAGGGCTATACCGAGCCGCAATTCGAGGCTCAGCTGCGCGACGATCTCTCGCGCTCGATCATTCAGGGCGCCGTTGCAGGGGGCGTGGATGCGCCCAAGCCGGTGGTCGACGCCTATACCAAATATGTCAGCGAGAAGCGCGGCTTCACCTGGGCCGAGGTAAGCGAGAGCGATCTGAGCAAGGCGATCCCGGACCCCACCGACGATCAGCTTCAGAGCTATTACAACGACCATATCGATCAGTTCACCGCGCCCCAGACGCGCGACATCACCTATGCGTGGCTGACGCCGGACATGCTGGCCGACAAGGTCAAGATCGACGACGCCACGCTGAAAGCCGAATACGAGCGCCGCGCCGACGAGTTCAAGCAGCCCGAAAAGCGCCTCGTGGAGCGTCTCGTTTATTCTGACATGGACGCGGCCAAGGCCGCGAAAGCCAAGCTGGATGGCGGCGCGACCTTCGCCGATCTCGCCAAGGATCGCGGCCTGACGCTGGCCGATGCCGATCTGGGCGACGTGACCCGTGACGATCTGGGCAAGGCCGCCGATCCGGTCTTCTCGGCTGAGAACAACGCCGTGGTCGGCCCCGTCGAGACCGATCTGGGCCCGGCCCTGTTCAAGGTGAACGGCATCATCGATGCGCAGGAAACCTCCTTTGCCGAAGCGCGCGACGAACTCGCAGGCGATGCCGAAGCCGAGAAGGCGCGCAACGAGATCGGCAAGATGAGCGAAGACCTGCAGGACCGTCTGGCAGGCGGCGCGACGCTCGAAGAGATGGCCAAGGAAACCGATATGGAGCTCGGCCAGATCGCCTACACCGCCGACAGCACCGACGGCATCGCGGGCTATGACGAATTCCGCAAAGCGGCCGACGAGGCCACGACCGACGCCTATCCCGATCTGCAGACGCTCTCGGATGGCGGTGTCTTCGCGCTGCGCCTCAACAAGATCGTGCCGCCCCAGCCCAAGCCCTTCGCCGATGTGAAGGACGAGGTCGCAGCGGCCTGGCGCGCCGATCAGGTGGTGCAGGCCGAAGAGGACCGCGCAAAGGAGATCGTCTCGGCGGTCGAGGGCGGCAAGTCGCTGGGCGAGACCGGCGTGCTGACCACCAAGGTCGCGAGCATCGGCCGGGGCGGCTATTCCGACGAACTGCCGCCGCCGGTGATCTCGAAGGTCTTCAAGACCGAGCCGGGCAAGCCCGCGCAGATCACCGCCAACGGCAAGGTCTATGTCTTCGTCACCGACAAGGTCATTCCGGCGGATATGGAAGATGCCGACACCAAGCTGATCTCGGGTCAGATCGGCACCCAGCTGTCGAACTCGCTGGCCAATGACCTGCTCAATTTCTACGCGACCGCCGTGGAGTCGGAGGCCGGGCTCGATCTCGACAACCAGACCGTGACCGCCGTGCAGTCGCAGATGCAGTAAGGAGGCCCGCCGTGGTCGCTCTCTCCCCCTCTTTCGAGGCGTTCGAGGAACGCTGGGCCAAGGGTGAAAACCAGCTAGTCTACGCGCGTCTCGCGGCCGATCTGGACACGCCCGTCTCGCTGATGCTCAAGCTCGCCGAGGCGCAGCCCAATTCCTTCATGCTGGAATCGGTGACCGGCGGCGAGGTGCGCGGGCGCTACTCGATCGTCGGCATGAAGCCTGACGTGATCTGGGAATGCCGGGGCGAGCAGGCGCGGATCAACCGCTCGGCGCGCTTTGACGAGGCGTGGGAAGACCTTCCGGGCCACCCGTTCGACAGCCTGCGCGCGCTGATCGCGGAGAGCCGCATCGAGATGCCCGACGATCTGCCCGCTGCGGCGGCGGGTCTCTTCGGCTATCTCGGCTATGACACGATCCGTCTGGTCGAGAAGCTGCCGAACGTGAACCCCGATCCGCTGGGCGTGCCCGATGCGATGCTGCTGCGCCCGTCGGTCGTGGCCGTACTCGACGGGGTGAAGGGCGACGTGATCATCTGCGCGCCTGCCTTCCAGGCCGAGGGGATGTCCGCACGCGCCGCCTACGCGCAGGCCGCCGAGCGGGTCTCGGATGCGCTGCGCGATCTCGACCGCACGCCGGTCGAGAGCCGCGATCTGGGCGAGAGCCTGCAGGTCGGCGAGATGCATTCGAACTTCACGAAAGAGGGCTACATGTCCGCCGTGGAGGCCGCGAAGGATTACATCCGCGCGGGCGACATCTTCCAGGTGGTCCCGGCGCAGCGCTGGTCGGCGCATTTCCCGCTGCCGCCCTTCGCGCTCTATCGTTCGCTGCGACGCACCAACCCCTCCCCCTTCATGTTCTTCCTGAACTTCGGGGGCTTCCAGATCGTCGGCGCTTCGCCCGAGATCCTCGTGCGCGTGCGCGAAGGCGAAGTGACGATCCGCCCGATCGCGGGCACCCGTCCGCGCGGCGCGACCCCTGCCGAGGACAAGGCGCTGGAAGAAGACCTGCTGGCCGACAAGAAGGAACTAGCGGAACATCTGATGCTGCTCGATCTGGGTCGCAACGATGTGGGGCGCGTCGCCAAGATCGGCTCGGTCCACCCGACCGAGAAATTCATCATCGAGCGCTACAGCCACGTCATGCATATCGTCTCGAACGTCGTGGGCGAGTTGGCCGACGATCAGGATGCGCTCTCGGCGCTGCTGGCCGGTCTGCCCGCAGGCACCGTGTCCGGCGCGCCCAAGGTCCGCGCGATGGAGATCATCGACGAGCTGGAGCCGGAAAAACGCGGCATCTATGGCGGCGCCGTGGGTTATTTCGCGGCCAATGGCGAGATGGACATGTGCATCGCGCTACGTACGGCGGTGGTTAAGGACAAGACGCTCTACATTCAGGCAGGCGGCGGCGTGGTCTATGATAGCGACCCCGAGGCCGAATGGATGGAGACGGTCAACAAGTCCAAGGCGCTGCGCAAGGCGGCCGAGGATGCGGGGCTGTTCGTGGCCACTCGCGGCAACGGCTGAGGCAGCCGCCTTTTCCCAAGCTTTGAGAACGCGGGCTTACTGGCCCGCGTTTTCCATTTTCGGCCCGGTCTCCGGAGTGCCAGCCGCCATGCTATCCAGCGCCAGAGCCGATACCGGGGTCAGCGTTACCTTGTTCTGCGCATCGACATACCAGTCCTCGATCCCCTGAACCGATTCCGGCCAGGCCGAGAGCATCACCACGACCGAGCCGTTGCGCTCCGCCTCGAAATCGGCGCGCGCCAGCATCCGCGAGATTACCGCGGCCTTCTCGCGCCCGTCATCGATCACGCGCCAGACCTGCGCGCGCGGCAGATCTGCCGAGGTCGCGATCTGGTTGGCGCTGTCGAAGCCCTTCTTCTGGGTGACAACACCTAGCCCGCCACGGCTGAGCGCCGAGATCATCTGGCGCGCGAGCGGGCGGTTGTTCTGGAATTGCGGCTGCGGCGGCTCCACGACGGCGACAGCCTCGGGGATCACGTGACGCCAGGCCTCCAGCGCCACCTCGATATCCTCGGGCGCGGCATTGGCGGGCAGTCCGGCGGCAAGGATCGCAACCTCGAACCCTGCCGCGCGGAAGGCTTTCGCATCGTCGGCAGCGCCGTCGCGGGTGGGATCGATCGCGATTGTCATCGGCAGATCGCTCGCGGTGATCGTCGCCGGGTCGAGCCCGCCTGCCGCCACGCCCGGATCGATCAGCACCAGCGAGATTTGCGGCTTGTCGCTGATCGGTGCGGGGGCTGCGAATTTTCGGATCGGGTTCAGATCGGCCGCATCGACCGCCGCGACTTCGGGCATTTCCTGCGCGGGCTGCGCATCGGGGCCCTCCTCGGGCGATGGCGCGGTCGAAGGTGTCACTTGCGGCAGGCGATCCACCACCACGCCGGGCGCGGATTTGAACCCACCCATCGGCTTGCCCGGCAGCGACGGGGCGTCTTGCAACGAGAAGATGCGCGGCTTGATCGGGGCTGCATCCCCGGCTTGCGGAAGGGCGCGCCCGGCGGGCAGGTCCGGGCTTGTGGCCGGATCGCTTGATATCTCGGGTTTGTCGGCCTGCGCGGTGTCGATCCCCTCGCCCTCGGGCGGCAACTGATCGGGCGCGGGCATATCACCGAGCGACGGGGCCGCTTGGGGCTCCGTCTCGGGGGGCGTCATCTCGGCCTCGGGCAATGCGGGCATCTCGCTCGCCGCGACAATCGTGTCGCCCTCCTCCGCAGGCGGCGTCGCTTGCTCGGACGCTTTCGGCGGCTGCAGGGTCACGTCGGGCAACGCGGGCATCTCGGCTGCTGGCAGAGTTTCAGCGGTCCGCTGCGGCTGCGTTTCGGGCGTAGGCGCGCGCGCAGCGGCAACCTCGGGCGTGGCATCGGGCGTGGGCGCGCCTTGCAAAGAGGCAGGCGGGGCGCTGTCGGGTTGGGCCCCTGCCTCCGGCGCGACCGGCTCTGCGAGCGCGACGGTCTCCCCTTCCGCCTCGGGGCGCGGCTCGGCCATGTCGGTCGCCATCTCCGGGCGCGCGGCGCTTTGGATTTCGTCGGCACTGGGCGGCGCAAGGCTCGGCTGCGGCTCGGATACGCGCGGCGTCTTGGTCGGCGCCGACAGCGGCGCCCCGTCCGGCGTCGGCATCGCGGGCGTGCGATCGGTCGCAGGGCGCGAGAAATCGGAGCCCGCAGGCAGGTCCACATTCGCCGGTTCTTCGGGCGTCGGGCTTCCGGCGAGCTTGATCTCTTCGCCGGGCTCTTTCGGCGCCGGGAAGATCAACGACATCACACCCGCCCCCAGAACCGCGACCAGCAGACCGGCCAGTCCGCCCTTCATCACAGATCGCATCATTGCCTGCCTCCATCTTCACCGCTCTTGATGCGCGGCTTTTCGCGGGGACTGCCCTTGACCCCGGCCCTTCGCTGATAGCATCTATAGCCCGACCCGATCCCCGGTTCACCCCCCTTGATGAGCGCATCGGCGCTTGTATGCGTGGGGGACGCCGGGGGCCAACAAACGAAAGGGCCCGGCCATGCTGCTGCTCATCGATAATTATGACAGCTTCACCTATAATTTGGTGCACTATTTTGGCGAGCTGGGCGCCGATGTGAAGGTCTGGCGTAACGACGCGCTGAACGTTCAGGAAGCGATGGGCATGGGCGCCGAGGCGATCGTGCTGTCGCCCGGCCCCTGCGACCCCGATCAGGCGGGCATCTGCCTGCCGCTGGTGATGGCCGCGGCCGAGGCGAAACTGCCGCTGTTCGGCGTCTGTCTGGGGCATCAGACCATCGGTCAGGCCTTCGGCGGAAAAGTCGTGCGCGCCTCCGAGATCGTGCATGGCAAGATGGGCGAAATCCGCCACGAGGGCAAAGGCTGCTTCAAGGGTCTGCCCTCTCCGCTGAAAGCGACGCGCTACCACTCGCTGATCGTGGAGCGCGAGAGCCTGCCCGACTGCCTCGAGATCACCGCCGAGCTGGACGACGGCACGATCATGGGCCTGCGTCATCGCGAGCTGCCGATCGAGGGCGTACAGTTCCACCCGGAATCCATCGCCTCCGAGCACGGCCACGCAATGCTGAAGAATTTCCTGACAGAGGCAGGCGTGAGCCTGAAGGTGCCCGCATGAGCCAGCCGATGAGCGAAGCGATGAAGCCGCTGATCTTCGCCGCAAGCGAAGGCCCGCTGAGCCGCGCGCAGGCCGAAATGGCATTCCAGTTGCTGTTCGACGGCGAAGCCTCGCCGGCACAGATCGGCGGGCTGCTGATGGCGCTGCGGGCGCGCGGGGAATCCGTGTCGGAATATGCCGCAGCTGCCGCCGCGATGCGTGCGAAATGCGTGCCGGTCAAAGCCCCCGAAGGCGCGATGGATATCGTGGGCACCGGCGGCGACGGGATGCACACGCTCAACATCTCGACGGCTGCGGCCTTCGTCGTGGCGGGCGCGGGCGTTCCGGTCGCGAAACACGGCAACCGCGCGGCCTCGTCGAAATCGGGCACGGCGGATGTGCAATCCGAGCTGGGCATCGACGTGATGGCCGGCCCCGAGGCGACCGAGCGCGGTCTGGCCGAGGCCGGGATCGGCTTCATGATGGCGCAGATCCACCACCCCGCGATGCGCCACGTCATGCCGGTGCGTCAGGAACTGGGCTGCAAGACCATCTTCAACATCCTCGGCCCCCTGACCAACCCCGCAGGCGTGAAGCGGCAGCTGACCGGAGCTTTCGCGCCCGACCTGATCTTCCCGATGGCCGAGACGCTGCAGATGCTGGGCTCCGAAAAGGCATGGCTGGTGCATGGCTCGGACGGCACCGACGAAATCACCATTTGCGGCACCACTGAGGTCGCCGCGCTGGAAAATGGCCGCATCGAGTCGCTGCAGATCCACCCCGAGGATGCGGGCCTGCCCGTGCACAAGTTCAAGGATCTGGTCGGCGGCACGGCGACCGAGAACGCCACCGCCCTGCGCGCGCTGATGGATGGCGAGGCTTCGGCCTATCGCGACGCGGTGATCTTCAACGCCGCCGCCGCGCTCGTCGTGGCCGATAAGGTCGCAGACCTGAAATCCGGGGCGGAAATGGCCGCCGAAAGCATCGACAGCGGGAAGGCAAAGACCGCGCTGGAAACGCTCGCCCGCATCACGCAGGAGGTCGCCGGATGAGCACGATCCTCGACAAGATCAAAGCCTATAAGCTGGAAGAGATCAAAGCGGCCAAAGCCGCGCGCCCGCTGAGCGAAGTTGAAGCTCAGGCCAAGGCGCAAGCGCCCACGCGCGGTTTTGCCAACGCCCTGACCGCGAAGGCGGAAACGGGCTACGGGCTGATCGCCGAGATCAAGAAGGCCTCGCCCTCGAAAGGGCTGATCCGCCCCGATTTCGACCCGCCCGCGCTGGCCAAGGCCTATGAGGCCGGTGGCGCGGCCTGTCTGTCGGTGCTGACCGACACGCCCTCTTTCCAGGGCGCGCCGGAATTCCTGAGTGCGGCGCGCGCGGCCTGTTCGCTGCCCGCTCTGCGCAAGGATTTCCTCTATGACACCTATCAGGTCGCGGAAGCCCGTGCATGGGGTGCCGATTGCATCCTGATCATCATGGCTTCGGTCGAGGATGATCTGGCTGCCGAGCTGGAAGACGCAGCCTTCGGTTGGGGCATGGATGTGCTCGTCGAAGTGCATGACATAGACGAGACCGAACGCGCGCTCAAACATCTCAAATCGCCGCTTCTGGGCGTGAACAACCGCAACCTGAAGACCTTCGAGGTTACGCTCGACGTGACCCGCGAACTCGCGCCGAGCATCCTCGCCGAAGGCCGCGATCTGGTCTGCGAGAGCGGCATCTTCACCCGCGACGACATGGCCGCGATGGCCGAGGTCGGCGCGCGCCGCTTCCTGATCGGCGAAAGCCTGATGCGGCAGGACGATGTCGCAGGCGCTACCCGGACGCTTCTGGAGGTCGCATGAGCCTGTCGCATTTCGACAAGGACGGTCAGGCCCATATGGTCGACGTCTCCGATAAGGAGGTGACCGACCGCATCGCCGTGGCCGAGGGCCGCGTGGTGATGCTGCCCGAGACGCTGGACTATGTGCTGAAGGGCACCGCGAAGAAGGGCGACGTTCTGGGCATCGCGCGGATCGCGGGCATCATGGCCGCGAAGAAGACTTCCGACCTGATCCCGCTCTGCCACCCGCTGCCGATCACCAAGGTCACGCTGGACTTGGAGCCCGACGAGGCGCTGCCCGGCGTGCGTATCCGCGCCACCGTGAAGACATCCGGCCAGACCGGCGTCGAGATGGAGGCGCTGACGGCGGTCTCGGCGGCGGCGCTGACGGTCTACGACATGCTCAAGGCGGTCGAGAAATCCATGCAGATCGAGGGTATCCGCGTCGTGCTGAAAGACGGCGGGAAATCCGGCAAATACGAGGCCGAAGGGAGCGCATCATGAGCCTGTTGCCCGTCGAAGAGGCGCTGGAAAAGGTTCTGGCACTGGTCGAGCCGCTGGGCACCGAACGCGTGAGCCTGCGCCATGCGCTTGGCCGCGTGATGGCGGAGCCCGCTACGGCGCAGCTCACCCAGCCCCCCTTTTCGGGCTCCGCGATGGATGGCTACTGGATCGACGTGGCCGACCACCTGCCCGGCGCGACGCTCACCGTCGAGGGCGAGGCCGCCGCCGGTCGCGCCTATGACGGCACGCCGACTCCGGGCCAAGCCGTGCGCATCTTCACCGGCGCACCGGTGCCGGGGCCGAATGGCGTGGTCGTTCTGCAGGAGAACGTGACGCGTGAAGGCGACACGATCACCCTGCCGCACGTGCTTGAAACCCATAACAATATCCGCCCCAAGGGTCAGGATTTCGCGCAAGGCGAAAGCTTCTGCCCCGACCGCCCGCTGACCGCGCGCGACCTCGGGCTGCTGGCCGCGATGAACGTGGCCGCGGTCACCGTGCGCCGCCGCCCCATCGTCGCGATCATCGCCACAGGCGACGAGCTGGTGATGCCGGGCGAAGAGCCGGGGCCGGACCAGATCATCTGCTCCAACAGCTTCATCGTCGCGGCACTGGCCGAACGCATGGGCGCCGAGGCCCGCATGCTGCCGATCGCGCGCGACGACCGCGAGAGCCTGCGCACCGTGTTCGACCTTGCGAAAGGCGCCGATCTGGTGGTGACCTCGGGCGGCGCTTCGGTCGGCGCGCATGACCTGGTGGGCGAAGTGGCCGGGGAGCTGGGCCTTGAGCGCAGCTTCTGGAAGATCGCAATGCGCCCCGGCAAACCCTTGATGGCGGGCCGGATCGGCGAAGCGGCCATGCTGGGCCTGCCGGGCAACCCGGTCTCGGCCACGGTCTGCGCCGAGCTGTTCCTGCGCCCGATGCTGCGAAAGCTCGCGGGTCTGCCGCCGGAAAGCCGCGTGCAAGAGGCGATCCTCGCGACCGATACCGGCCCGACCGGCCCGCGCACCCATTACATGCGCGCAACCCTCGCACCCGGCGCCCCCCTGCCCCGCGTCACGCCCTTCGACAATCAGGACTCCGCGATGCTGAGTATCCTGTCGCAGGCCGATTGCCTGCTGATCCGACCCTTGGGCGATGGGCCGCGCAAGGCAGGCGAGACCGTCGAAATCCTGCCGCTGGACTGAGCCGCGCCCGCCTCGGGCGTTGACAGGCCCCGTGAACAAGGGTAGAACAATCCTTGAACATGTGCCTTGACCGGGGAACGGAGGGTCGCGGATGCTGACGCGCAAGCAGCTGGAATTGCTGGAATTCATTCAAAAACGGATGATGAAGGACGGTGTTCCACCCTCTTTCGACGAGATGAAGGACGCGCTGGACCTGCGCTCGAAATCCGGCATCCACCGTTTGATTACCGCTCTGGAAGAACGTGGCTTCATCCGCCGCCTCGCCCATCGGGCCCGCGCGATCGAGATCGTGAAACTGCCCGAGGCGCTGGAGAAGAAATTCGGCGCGCCCGCGGGCGACAGTGCTGGCAGTTTCGCGCCGCAGGTGATCGAGGGTGACAAGACCGACCCGCCGCGCGGCGCGATGCCGGTCGATGTGATCCACGCGCTGGAACTGCCGGTGATGGGCCGGATCGCCGCCGGTGTCCCGATCGAGGCGATCTCGGAAGTCTCGCATCACGTCGCCGTCCCCGGCTCCATGCTGGGCGGACGCGGGGAACATTACGCGCTCGAAGTCAAAGGCGACTCGATGATCGAAGCCGGGATCAACGACGGCGATGTCGTGGTGATCCGCGAACAGGGTACCGCCGACAATGGCGATATCGTCGTCGCGCTGGTCGAAGGACATGAGGCGACGCTGAAACGCTTCTACCGGCGCAGCGGGATGATTGCGCTGGAAGCCGCGAACCCGGCCTATGAGACGCGGCTGCTGCGCGACGATCAGGTGAAGGTGCAGGGGCGGCTCGTCGGGCTGATCCGCAGCTACTGAGATTTGGTGAATTCCTTGGAAAGAGCGCCTGCGGGGCGCTCTTTTCGTTTGTCGCGCCGGTGGCGTAGGCAGGAGCCTCCGGCGGGGATATTTGGAAAGAGCGAAGATCAGGGGCGCGTCCAGAGGCGACGGCCCTTGATTTGCGCGGTCGTCGTGACTTCGCCTGTGGCACTGATGGTGACCGCGCCAGTGTCGCGCAGGCGCGCGGCGTCCCACAGATCGCATGGGCCGGTGGGCGCTTCGATCTTGCTGGAGATCACGACGATGCCGCCCTTCGCGCAAATCGCAGGCAGGGCCTCTTTTGCCGATTTCCCGGTGAGATGGGAGAGCGGCGCGCGCCTAAACTGCGTAATCCGCGCGCCGCGCGGCCCAGAGAAAGCGGGGCGTGCGACGGCCACTTCCAGCGTGGCTTCGTCGCCATCCGCCGCCAGCCAGCGCTCGGAGATGAACCCCGCACCCGGCTTCGACAGCGCCCGGCCCAGCGGCGTCATCTGACCGACCTGCTGCGCCTCGGGCGCGATCAGTAGCGCCGGACGCTCCGCGCCGGCGCGCAGCCAAAGGGCGCCGCCCAGAAGGATCAGACCGACGCTCGCACTGCGCCCGGCCCCGCGCGTCAGGATCGCCCCCAACGCGCCAAGCGCAATCAAAGGGATCACCCACGGTCCCGGCTGAACGATCGCGAGAACCGACCCGTCGAGGCCGCTCACCCACTCGGCTACGCGTAAGATCCACGCGGTGCCCTGCCCCATCGCCCAAAGCGCGGGACCACTCAGACCGAGGGGCGCGAGCAGTGCTGCGAGCACGCCCATCGGCATGATCACCAGCCCCATCGCGGGCACGGCGAAGAGATTGGCCAGCACCCCGTATTCCGAGAGCCTGTGAAACTGCGCGGCCACGATCGGTGCGGTGGCCGCGCCTGCGATCAGAGAGGTCGCGACCAGCATCAGCACCGGGCGCAGCAGGCGCGGCAGATGGCGCGCCCCGCGGGTCCACGGCCCCAGCGCCACGATCAGCGCAGTGGTGGCCGCGAAGGACATCTGGAAGCCGGGTTCGGTCAAGCTCTCGGGCTGCCAGATCATGAGGAGCGTGGCGGCGAGCGCGACGGTGCGCAGGCTCAGCGCGCGCCGGTCGAAGAGCACGGCGAGGAGCATGATCGACACCATAATCCACGCGCGCTGGGTCGAGACAGCAGGCCCCGCGAGCCAGAGATAGGCGCTGGCCGCAATCAGCGCCGCGATGGCGGCCAGTTTCTTCGTAGGCCAGATCAGGGCGGGGCGCCCCGCCAGCGCCAGACCGTAGCGCACCAGACCGAAGACGAAGCCCGCGAGCATCCCCATATGCAGCCCAGAAATCGCGATCAGATGGGCGAGGCTGGAGCGGCGCATCACCTCGCGCGTGGCCTCGCTCAACCCCGAGCGGTCGCCGGTCATCAGCGCCGCCGCGACCGCACCGGGCTGGCCCGCGATCCGCGACTGGATCGCCGCCGAGAGCCGCATCCGCGCGCGATGCGCCGCCATCGCCCAATCGCCGGGATCGGGCGGCGCCACCCGCAGCACCGGCGCGCGGGTATAGCCGATCGCGCCGAGCCGGTCGAACCAGGCTGTCCGGCGAAAATCGTAATCCCGGGGCGCGGCTGGCGGCGGCGGGGGCGAGAGATTCGCCGTGAGCATGACCTGCGTGCCGGGCTCGGGACTGAAATGGCTTTGATCGCCATGCAGCGTCACCCGCACCCGCGCCGGGGTCTTGGCGGGCGGAATCCGGTCGATCCGCACCCGGTCCAGCGTCAGCCGGATCAGGTCCGACCGCGCGCGGTCGATCTTCACGATCCGTCCGCTGACGGGGCCGTAATAGCGATACTGCAGCACCGGGGCAGCAACGAGATGGGCGCGCAGCCCCGCGAGCAACAGCCCCAGAGCCGCGAGTGCGATCAGCGCCGCGGGCAGCCGAAACCACACCGCAGCGCGCAGCCAAAGCGTCAGCGAGAGTGCGCAGATTACGAGCGTGCTCAGGTAGATAGGCCATCCCGGCTCGACCCCGAGGGAGAAATACGCCCCGACCCCGACGCCTAGCGCCACCGGCATCCACAGGAAAAGCTGCGCGCGCGCCCGCGCCAGCGCGCCCAGCGGATCGGAGAGCCCCCGAAGAGCGCCGCGATCAGACGCGGAGCGCGGCCCGCGCCCGTCGCACCCTCCGCCTGCGCCCAGTCGCCGGGTTCGGCATTGATCGCCATGCTTGTCCTCGGCCCCGTCCCTGCTTATGCATCGAGCCGAGAAAGCCTATGCGCTTGATGGTTTCCGATAGGTTAACGCGGGCCGGTAAGAGCCCGCGAAGAAAGGTCCCGACATGTCCGACCAGATTGTCACCCGTTTCGCCCCCTCGCCCACCGGCTATCTGCATATCGGCGGTGCGCGCACGGCCCTGTTCAACTGGCTCTATGCCCGTGGGCGCGGCGGCAAATTCCTGCTCCGTATCGAGGATACCGATCGCGAACGCTCCACCCCCGAGGCCACGGCAGCGATCCTGCAGGGGCTCGAATGGCTGGGGCTCGATTATGACGGCGAGGTGGTGAGCCAGGCTGCGGGCGCGGCCCGCCATGCCGAGGTCGCCCATCAGATGCTGGAGAAAGGCCACGCCTATAAGTGCTTCTCCACGCAGGAGGAGATCGCGGCCTTCCGCGAGGATCCGGCGAACAAGGGGCAGATGTTCCCCTCGCCGTGGCGCGATGCCGATCCCGCGACGCACCCGGATGCGCCCTATGTGATCCGCCTGAAAGCGCCCCGCGAGGGCACGACCGTGATCACCGACGCGGTGCAGGGCGAGGTGACGATCCGCAACGATCAGCTCGATGACATGATTTGTTTACGTTCTGATGGCACACCGACCTACATGCTGGCCGTTGTCGTCGATGACCATGATATGGGCGTGACCCATGTGATCCGCGGGGACGACCATCTCGTCAATGCCGCGCGGCAGATGCTGGTCTATCGCGCGATGGGCTGGGACGTGCCCACCTTCGCGCATATCCCGCTGATCCACGGCCCCGACGGCAAGAAGCTGTCGAAGCGCCACGGCGCGGTCGGCCTCGAGCAGTATCAGGCGATGGGCTATCCCGCGACGGGGATGCGCAACTATCTCGCGCGGCTCGGCTGGAGCCATGGCGACGACGAATTCTTCACCGACGACCAGGCGAAGGAATGGTTCGACATCACCGGCATCAACAAGGCGCCGGCGCGGCTCGACTTCAAGAAGCTCGAAAATATCTGCGGCCAGCATATCGCGATCACCGATGAGGCCGAATTGCTGCGCGAAATCGAGGGTTATCTCGCAGCTGCAGAAAAACCGCCGCTGGGTGACGCACAGAAATCTGCGCTTTTGCGCACGCTCCCCGTCGTGAAGGGGTCGGCGAAAATGCTCCCGCAACTCCTTGAAAAGGCGCATTTCTCGCTGACGCAGCGCCCGATCGAGATCGAGGAGAAAGCGGCCAAGGCGCTCAATGATGTATCCCGTGGTATACTGAGTGAATTGACCTTTGCGCTGCAACGCGCTAATTGGTCGCGGGAAGACCTGGAAGCCGCCGTCGGACAGGTTGCCGAAGCGCACGGACTGGGCCTTGGGAAGGTCGCTGCTCCGATGCGGGCGGCCTTGGCGGGGCGAGCGGCTACCCCCAGCGTATTCGATATGATGCTCGTTTTGGGCCGAGAGGAGACTCTGGCACGACTCGACGATCAGGCGGCCTGAGGCCTGGCCGCCCTCTCCGGACGCCTGTCCGGACGCGATAGACCGGCGCGGCCCAGCCGGAGGATGAAAGGGAATTTACATGGCAGACAACTCGAAGACCGCCACGCTCTCGCTTGACGGACAAACCTATGAGCTTCCCGTGCTCTCGCCCTCGGCTGGTCCCGACGTGCTCGATATCCGCAAGCTCTACGGTCAAGCCGACGTCTTCACCTACGATCCGGGCTTCACCTCGACCGCAGCCTGCGAGTCCAAGATCACCTTCATCGATGGTGGCAAGGGCGAGCTGCTGTATCGCGGCTACCCGATCGACCAGCTCGCCTCGGAATCGCATTACCTCGAAGTTTGCTACCTGCTTCTCTACGGGGAACTGCCGAGCAAGCAGCAGATGGAAGATTTCGAATATCGCGTGACCCGTCACACGATGATCCACGAGCAGATGAAGCAGTTCTTCCAGGGCTTCCGCCGTGACAGCCACCCGATGGCGACCATGGTCGGCGTCGTGGGCGCGCTCTCGGCCTTCTATCACGACAGCCTCGACATCTCGGACCCGTGGCAGCGCGAAGTCGCCTCGATCCGCCTGATCGCAAAGCTGCCGACGATCGCCGCGATGGCCTACAAGTATTCGATCGGTCAGCCCTTCGTCTATCCGAAGAACGAGCTGAGCTACGCCGAGAACTTCCTGCACATGTGCTTCTCGGTCCCGGCCGAAGACTACAAGATCGAGCCGGCGCTCGCGAAGGCGATGGACCGTATCTTCACGCTCCACGCCGATCACGAGCAGAACGCCTCGACCTCTACCGTGCGTCTGGCAGGCTCCTCGGGCGCGAACCCGTTCGCCTGTATCGCAGCCGGCATCGCCTGCCTCTGGGGCCCGGCCCACGGTGGCGCCAACCAGGCCTGCCTCGAGATGCTGCGCGAAATCGGCACCGTCGATCAGATCCCGGAATACATCAAGCGCGCCAAGGACAAGGATGACCCCTTCCGCCTGATGGGCTTCGGTCACCGCGTCTACAAGAACTTCGACCCGCGTGCGAAGGTCATGAAGGAATCGGCGGACGAGGTGCTCGACCTGCTCGGCATCCACGATAACGAGACCCTTCAGGTCGCCAAGGAACTCGAGAAGATCGCTCTGGAGGACGACTATTTCGTCTCCAAGAAGCTCTATCCGAATGTCGACTTCTACTCGGGCATCATCCTCGAGGCGATGGGCTTCCCGACCTCGATGTTCACCCCGATCTTCGCGCTCTCGCGCACCGTCGGCTGGATCTCGCAGTGGAAAGAGATGATCGAGGATCCGACCGGCAAGATCGGTCGCCCGCGTCAGCTTTATACCGGCGCGACCTATCGCGATTACGTCGATATCGCCAAGCGCTGAGCGTAAGCCAAATCATTGCGGGCCGGAGGGGAGACCTTCCGGCCCGTTTTCTATTCTGATACCCGGGACAAGGGGGCGCTGCCCCCTTCTGGCTGCGCCATTCATCCCCCGGGATATTTGCCCAAGAGCGAAGACATCACCGATCGCCTGACATATCGCCCGCATCATTTCCTCTGCTCGCTTGGCTTCGAGGGGAAAGGATATTCGGATCGCTTCACCGCGAATATGACCGAGATCGTCGAAGGACGGTTGCGGCACCGGAACGGCGCGGCGGTGGAGATCGAAGTGGTGGATGCGGCGGATGACATCTGCGGCCCCTGCCCGTCGCGGCGCGGATCGGGCTGCACCGCGCAGGCGAAGATCGACCGGCTGGACGCGGCCCATGCCGAGGCGATGGAGATTGCGCCGGGCGATGTGCTGACATGGGGCGAGGCGCTGGAGCGGATGGCCGCCCTGCCCGCCGATGTGCATCAGACGATCTGTGCCGAATGCCAATGGCTGAGCGCGGGCATGTGCGCCGCCGCCCTCGCGCGACTTCAGGACAAAGCGTAGCGCCGCCCCCGGTCAGGAGGGCGGCACTTTGATTTGAGCCAAGGGCTCAGCCGCGCTTGCGCAGCACCGACCAGCCGCCCGCAACGACGAGCGCCGCCAGTGCCGCTTTCACGACACCGCCCAGCAGGAATGGCGTAGCACCGAGCACAATGGCTTTTCCGACGCTCATCCCGGTCACGACCTGCAGCATCGCGACGCCCGGCACGAAGAGGAGCGCGGCCGGGATCAGCGCCGCGATGAACAGCCGAAACAGCCCGCGATCGAAGCCGCGCTCGACCATCCAACCGGTCATCCACGCCATCGCAACAAAGCCCCAGAGATAGCCGCCCGTGGGCCCAATCAGCGCCATCGCGCCCGCTTTGCCATCGGCGAAGACCGGCAGCCCCATCGCGCCTTCCACGAGATAGGCGATCAGCGTCGCAGCCGCGAGCCGCGCCCCGAAGGCGAGCCCAACGATCGAGATCGCCAAAGTCTGCAGCGTCATCGGCACAGGAAACATCGGCACGCTCGCCTGCGCCGAGAGAGCGATAAAGAGCGACCCGGCCAGGATCATCGCGATGCGGGTCGGCAACGAGGTCGAGGGTAGAAGGGCTTGCGATAGGGTCATGTCATTGTCCGTATTACGTTTCTGATGATCGCAGCCTTCGCATCGCGCCCTTTCCTGTCAACGCACCGAGCCTATCAATGCGCGGCACTGCAAAGCTGACAAAGTCGCGCGCGGGCAAATTTGCAAAACAGCGGGAAAGGCGTGGGACGTGCATCTGCACGCTTGCGCGACGGCGGGCGTGGTGGCAAGAAATGCGCCATGAGCACGGATCAGACCCAAGACCCTTCTCAGGGCAAGAAACTGGCGCTTGTCACAGGCGCTTCGCGTGGCCTTGGCGGGGCGATCGCCGAAGCTTTGGCCGCAGACGGCTGGCATGTCATGGCCGTCGCACGGACCACCGGTGCGCTGGAAGAGCTCGACGACCGTATTCAGGCGAAGGGCGGTTCCGCCTCGCTCGGTCCGCTCGACGTGACCGAGCCCGATCAGATGGCGCATCTCGCACAGTCGATCGGCGCGCGCTGGGGCGGGCTCGATCTGTGGGTGCACACGGCGATCCATGCCGCGCCGCTCTCGCCGACGGGTCATATCGACGCGAAGGAACTGGCCAATTCGGTCAAGGTGAACGTGACCGCGACCGCGCAGCTCATCGGGCAGATGGAGCCGCTGCTGCTTGCGCGCGAAGGCACCGCGCTGGCCTTCGACGATCCGCGTGCGGGCCAGAAATTCTTCGGCATCTATGGGGCGACGAAAGCCGCGCAGATGGCGATGATGCGGTCGTGGCAGGCCGAGACGGTGAAGATCGGGCCGCGCGTGGTGATTGCGGAGCCTGCGCCGATGGCGACCGCGCTGCGCGGACGGTTCTTCCCCGGCGAAGATCGCGACGCGCTGGCCGATCGCCATGCCGAAGCGCGGCGCATCCTCGACACGCTCTGATCGCAACCAAAGCGCCGCCGAATTGGCCTTCGGCTGCGGCGCTTTGGCGACACATCCGCGCTGTCGCCCGCCCCCGCTTTACCCTTCATCCGCCGCACGGTAAGCATCGGGTGACGCGACGGCGAACTGGGGGCAACATGCGTATTCTCATCACCAATGACGACGGGATCGACGCACCGGGACTGGCCGTTCTGGGCGAGATCGCCGAAGAACTTGCAGGCCCCGATGGCGAGGTCTGGACGGTCGCGCCGGCCTTCGAGCAATCGGGCGTGGGCCATTGCATCTCCTACACCCGGCCGATGATGATCTCGAAACTGGCAGAGCGCCGTTTCGCAGCCGAAGGCAGCCCCGCCGATTGCGTGATGGCCGGGCTGTACGACGTGCTGGAGGAGCAGCGGCCCGATCTGGTACTCTCGGGCGTGAACCGGGGCAACAACTCCGCCGATAACGCGCTTTATTCCGGCACATTGGGCGGCGCGATGGAGGCGGCGCTGCAAGGCGTGCCCGCGATCGCCCTGTCGCAATTCATCGGCCCCGAGGTCTTCAACGCCCCCGACATGTTCGAGGCAGCCCGGGTCCATGGCGCGGCGCTGGTGCGCAAGCTGATCGATCAGGGCATCTGGGACGATGGCGATTACCGGGTCTTCTACAACGTCAATTTCCCGCCGGTGCTGGCCAAAAACGTCAAAGGCCACAAGGTCGCGGCCCAAGGCTTCCGCAAGGATTGCTTCTTCTCGACCGAGGCGCATCACGCGCCCTCGGGACGGCGTTTCCTCTGGATCAAGGGCGGCCCGCAACACACGCCGACGCAGCCGGGCACCGATGCCGCCGTCAATCTCGACGGCTATATCTCGGTCACGCCGATGCGCGCCGATCTGACCGCGCATGACGTGATCGCCGATCTGGAGGCCCGTCTGGGATGAGCGAGGGTGCGGAAGAGGATCTGGCCGAGCGCAAGATGCGGTTCCTCTTCGCGCTGCGCTCCAAGGGCGTGACCGACGCGCGCACCCTGCACGCGATGGAGGGGATCGACCGCGGCCAGTTCGTGCGCGGCATCTTCGCCGACCGCGCCTATGAGGACATGCCCCTGCCCATCGCCTGCGGGCAGACGATCTCTCAACCCTCGGTTGTCGGACTGATGACGCAAGCTGCCGATGTGGGTCCGCGCGACACCGTGCTCGAGATCGGCACCGGCTCGGGCTATCAGGCCGCGATCCTGAGCCAGCTCGCCCGCCGCGTCTATACCGTGGACCGGCATCGCAGGCTGGTGCGCGAGGCCGAAGGCGTCTTTAACGCGCTGCGGCTCACCAATATCGTCGCGATTTCCGGGGACGGCTCGCACGGGCTACCCGATCAGGCGCCCTTTGATCGAATCATCGTGACTGCCGCTGCGGAAGACCCTCCCGGGCCACTCTTGGCCCAGCTGAAGATCGGGGGTATCATGGTTCTACCCGTGGGCCAGTCGGACACGGTGCAAAGCCTGATCCGGGTGCGCCGGCTCGAGACGGGTTTCGATTACGAAGAATTGCGCCCGGTGCGTTTTGTCCCCCTCGTCGAGGGCGTGGCAAACGATTGAGTGGCAGGTAAGAACGGACCCCGAAGAGGTCTGAGAGACAGTGAGGACGAGCGGATGGCAACGAAGATTTCCCGGCTGCGGCTGATCCTGGCAGGTGGCGTCGCGCTGACGGCGTTGGCCGCCTGTAACCCGAACGGGTTCGATCTGGACATGCGCGGCTATGGCAATGGCGGGCTCGACACGAGCGCCGCCGCCCGGCAGGCGGTGCAGGATCGCCCGCGCCCGAACGCGCAGGGCATCATTACCTACCCGAATTATCAGGTCGTCGTGGCGCGCCGCGGCGATACGGTCAACTCCGTCGCGCAGCGGATCGGCACCGATCCCGGCGCGCTGGCCCGCTATAACGCGGTCGCCCCCGATGCGGTGCTGAACGCGGGCGAAGTGCTGGCTCTGCCCAACAAGGTCGCAACCACGGGCGGCTCCGCGGCGCCGGGCAACTCCAGCGCACTGACCTCGGAGACGATCGACATCACCTCGCTCGCCTCGAACGCGATCGACAAGGCGCAGGCGAACCAGCCCGCCAAATCGACCCCGGCCTCGGCTCCGGTCTCCACCAACAGCGCCGAGCCGATCCGTCACAAGGTAGCACGCGGCGAGACCGCCTATTCGATCGCGCGCTACTACTCGGTGCCGGTGAAGGCGCTGGCCGAATGGAACGGGCTGCCCAACGACCTGCGCGTGCGTGAAGGTCAGGTGCTGATCATCCCGGTCGCGTCGAACCGCCAGCCCGCGAGGGTCGAGACCGCGACGGCCACGACAGCGCCGGGCACCGGCTCGCCGACCCCGGTGCCGCCCTCCGCGGCGGAGCCCCTGCCCGACAAGACGCCGCCGAAAGCCTCTGCGCCGGTCAAGACGCAGACCCCGGACATGAGCACCGATCGCACCAAGGCGTCGGACACGTCGAAGATGGCGATGCCGGTGCCGGGTTCGATCATCCGCCCCTACAAGAAGGGCTCGAACGACGGCGTGGATATCTCGGCTTCGGCCGGGACGGCGGTGAAAGCCGCCGAGAGCGGCACCGTGCTGCTGATCAGCCAGGACACCGACGATGTCGCCTTCCTCGCGATCAAGCATCCCGACAATCTGGTGACGGTCTATTACAACGTGACCGGCATCACGGTGAAAAAAGGCGCGAGCGTCAAGCGCGGCCAGACCATCGCCAAGGTCGCGTCCGGCGATCAGGGCTATCTGCATTTCGAGGTCCGCAAGGGGATCGATTCCGTCGATCCGATGCCCTACCTCAACTGATTTTGCGCGGCGGGCCGGAGATGTTTCGGCCCGCCCGCACGCCCTGCCCGCTCAACCCGCGACAGGCGCAAGCAGCAGACAGCTTTCGCTGTTGAGCACTCCCGGAATTTCCCGAATATCGCGCAAGGCCCGGTCGAATTCGCCCAGAGTCTCGGCCCGGATCTCCGCCACCAGATCCCAGTTGCCATTGGTCGCAAAGACCGTCGTCACCTCAGGGATGCGGTGCAGCGCCCGGATCACCGCGCGCGACATCTTGCCCTGCAACTCCACCAGCGTGATTGCGCGCACCTGCCCCTCGACATCGGTCTCTGTCTCGATGGTGAAGCGCCGGATCTGCCCCGAGGCGACCAGCGCCTCCAGCCGGGCCCGCGCGGTGGTGCGCGACACTCCCACCTGCAGCGCGAGATCGGTCATCGAAAGCCGCGCATCCGCGCGCAACGCGGCCATGATCGCGCGGTCCGTATCGTCGAGCTGCATTTCCCCTCCGTTTTGATCAATTACCTAGTCGAATTGACCAAATTTAGTTCCGTTTTGCGCAAATTGACAAGCGAAACCTCTGCGCCATTTCGTCAGACTAAGACCAACAAGGGAGATCTCGATGACACGCACAGTTTCGATTCTGGGCGCGCCTATTCAAACTGGCGCTTCGCAACCCGGCTGCATCATGGGACCGGCCAGTCTGCGCATCGCGGGGCTGGGCGACATCCTGACCGAGCTGGGCTGGGAGGTGGATGATCTGGGCGACCTGTCGATCCCCCCGCAAGAGCCGGTGCCGCACAAGAACCCCGCGATCCACGATCTGGCCGAAACCCGTGCCTGGATCGAGGCGCTCTCGCAGGCGGCGTTCGACGCCGCCCAGACCCATGACCGCCCGATCTTCATCGGCGGCGATCACGCGCTGGCCGCGGGCACGCTGAGCGGCCTCGCGCGGCATGCGAAGACGCAAGATCGTCCCTTGTTCGTCCTTTGGCTCGATGCGCACCCGGACCTGCACACGCTGGAGACCACGACCAGCGGCAACCTGCATGGCACGCCCGTGGCCTATGTCACCGGCCAGCCCGATTTCGAGGCCTTCCCGCCGCTGGAAGCCAGCATCGATCCGAGGAATTTCTGCATGATGGGCATCCGCTCGGTCGATCCGGCGGAGCGCGAGCGCATCAAGCAGATCGGCTTGGAAGTCCATGACATGCGCGCCATCGACGAGACCGGCGTGCTGGCGCCCCTGCGCGCCTTCCTCGACCGCGTGCGCGAAGCCAACGGCTTGCTGCATGTCAGCTTCGACGTCGATTTCCTCGACCCCGGCATCGCGCCCGCCGTGGGCACGACCGTGCCGGGCGGCGCCACGTTCCGCGAGGCGCATCTGATCATGGAAGAGGTCGGCGACAGCGACCTCGTGACCTCGCTCGACATTGTCGAGCTCAACCCTTTCCTCGACGAACGCGGCCGCACGGCGAAACTGCTCTGCGACCTCGCCGCCAGCCTCTTTGGCCGCCGCGTTCTCGACCGCATGACACGGAGCTTTTGATGGATATGTCCCCTCTCGCCCCCTCCAAACTGGCCTTCGTGCCCTTCGTTTCCGTCGCCAACATGATGAAGCTGGTGAACGAGATCGGCCCCGAACAGGTGATGCGCGACCTCGCCGCCTATATCGAAGAGGATTTCCGCCGCTGGCCGGATTTCGACAAGACCCCGCGCGTGGCGAGCCATTCGGCGGAGGGCGTGATCGAGCTGATGCCGACCGCGGACGCCGAGAATTACGGCTTCAAATACGTCAACGGCCACCCCAAAAACGGCCGCACCGGGCACCAGACCGTGACGGCCTTCGGCGTGCTGTCCTCGGTCGCCACGGGCTATCCGCTGCTGATGACCGAGATGACGATGCTGACCGCGCTGCGCACTGCGGCCACCTCGGCACTGGTGGGCAAATACCTCGCCCCGAAAGGCGCGACGGTCATGGGCATGATCGGCAATGGCGCGCAATGCGAGTTCCAGGCGCTGGCCTTCCGCGCGATCTGCGGGATCGACACACTGCGGCTCTATGACATCGACCCGACGGCGACCGAGAAGGCCGCGAAGAACCTGACCGCGCAGGGGTTCAAGGTCACCAAGTGCCGCTCGGCCGAAGAAGCCGTCGAGGGCGCGCAGGTCATCACCACCTGCACCGCCGACAAGCAGTATGCGACGATCCTGACCGACAACATGGTCGGCTCCGGCATCCACATCAACGCGATTGGCGGCGACTGCCCCGGCAAGACCGAACTGCATCGCGACATCCTCACCCGCTCGGAGATCTTCGTCGAATACCCGCCGCAGACCCGCATCGAGGGCGAGATTCAGGCGCTCGACGAAGACCACCCGGTGACCGAGCTGTGGAAAGTCATGCGCGGCGAGGCCGAGGGCCGTCGCGACGCGAAACAGATCACGCTGTTCGATAGCGTGGGCTTCGCGATCGAGGATTTCAGCGCGCTGCGCTACATCCATGACCGCGTGAAGGGGGGCGAATACGCGCAGATGCTCGATCTTATGGCAGACCCCGACGATCCGCGCGATTTGTTCGGGATGCTGACGCGGGCGGGCTGAGCCCGCTTGCGCTTGGCGCGCGCGCGTGGCACCGAAAGCCAAACGCCCCTTTCAGACGAGTGCGCGACATGACCCATCAGACCCACCCCTATGCGGGCGACGGCAGCCATACCGGCAGCTACTATGCGGCTTCGGCCAACCCGGCACCCTTGCGCGCGGAACTGGTGGGCGAACAGGAGGCCGATATCTGCGTCGTCGGCGCAGGCTTCTCGGGTCTCTCGACCGCGCTGCATCTGGCGGAGAAGGGCTACAAAGTCACCGTCGTAGAGGGCGCACGCATCGGCTGGGGCGCCTCGGGCCGCAATGGCGGTCAGGTGGTGAACGGGCTGAACGCGAGCCTCGACGTGATCGAGAGCCGCTACGGGCAGGACACCGCGAATTTCGTCGCCGGCCTCGTGATGGAAGGCGGCGACATCATCCGCGAGCGGGTTGCGACCTATGACATCCAATGCGACCTGAAACCGGGCAACGTCTTCGCGGGGCTCACTGGTAAGCATATGCAGGAGCTGGAAGCGCGCTGGAAGCTCTGGCGCAGCTACGGCATCGAGAGCCAGGAGATGCTGAGCCGCGAGCAGATGCGCGAACACGCGAATTCCGACCTCTATGCGGGCGGCATGATCGACCACAAGGGCGGCCATCTGCATCCGCTGAACCTCGCGCTTGGCGAGGCAGCGGCGATTGAGAAACTGGGCGGCACGATCTACGAGATGTCGCCCGTGACCTCGGTCGATACCGAAGCCGCGCGCCCGGTGATCAAGACTGCGAGAGGCCAGATCACCGCGAAGACGCTGGTGCTGTGTGGTAACGCCTATCTCGGCCATGTCGTGCCCACGCTGGAGCGGCGCGTGATGCCCGTCTCGACGCAGGTGATGGCGACCGAGCCGCTGGGCGAGGCGAAGGCCCACGAGTTGATGCCGTCCGATGTTTGCATCGAGGACGTGCGCTACATCCTCGACTATTACCGCATGTCCGCCGACAACCGCCTGCTGTTCGGCGGCGGCACGGTCTATGGCGGGGCCGATCCGAAGGACATCAAGGCGAAGCTCTGGAAGAACCTCGAGAAGGTCTTCCCGCAGCTGAAGGGCACCAAGATCGACTACGCGTGGTCGGGCAATTTCGCGCTCTCCTTCAGCCGTGTGCCGCAGATGGGCCGGATCGGGCAGAACACCTATTTCGCGCATGGCTATTCCGGCCACGGCGTCACCGGCTCGCATACGTTCGGACGCATCCTTTCGGAGGCGATCAACGGCGATCTGACCCGGTTCGATACGTTCGCGAAACTGCCGTGGATCCCGTTCCCCGGCGGGCGCACCTTCCGCGTGCCCTACTCGGTCGCGGGGTCGTGGTGGTATGCGCTGCGCGACCGGCTGGGGGTCTAAGCCCCCCGCCCGCGCCTCAGACGATGCGGCGTGACGCGCTTACAGCGCGACGCCGCGTCGCCCGGCCAGATCGGTGAAATACTGCCATGCAACACGGCCCGAGCGCGCCCCGCGCGTGGCCTGCCATTCTATGGCCTCGGCGCGCAGGTCTTCGTCGGAAATCTCCACGCCGTAGTTGTCGCAATAGCCGCGGATCATCGTGAGATACTCGTCTTGGCTACAGGGATGGAAGCCCAGCCACAGACCGAAACGATCCGAAAGCGAGACTTTCTCCTCCACCGCCTCGGACGGGTTGATCGCGGTCGAACGCTCGTTCTCGATCATGTCGCGTGGCATCAGGTGGCGCCGGTTCGACGTGGCATAGAGGATCACGTTCACGGGCCGCCCCTCGATCCCGCCATCCAGCACCGCTTTCAGCGATTTGTAATGCTGATCGTCATGGCTGAACGAGAGATCGTCGCAGAACAGGATGAAGCGCATCTCGGGCGCGTCGCGCAGATGCGCGAGCAGACGGCCGACGGAGGGAAGATCCTCGCGCGCAAGCTCCACCAGTTTCAGCGGCAGCCCCTCGGCCACCGCCGCCGCGTGGGCGGCTTTCACGAGCGAAGATTTCCCCATCCCGCGCGCGCCCCAGAGAAGCGCATTGTTCGCCGCCGCCCCGCGCGCGAATTGCAGCGTGTTGGCCAGCAGCGTGTCGCGCGAGCGGTCGATGCCGTGCAGCAGGCTCAGATCGACGCGGTTCACCTGCGCCACGGGCTCCAGCCGATCCGGCGCGGTGTGCCAGATGAAGGCGTCGGCAGAGGCGAAGTCCGGCGCGGGCTGCGGCGCGGGCGAGAGCCGCTCCAGCGCCGAGGCGATGCGGGTCAGCGCCGCGTCACTCATGCCTTGCCGTCCTTCTCGTCCGCGTCGTCATCGCCCGCTTCGTCCTCGTCATCGTCCCATTCGTCGGGGTCGATCCAGGTGCCTTCGGCGCGCATCCGGGCTTCACGGGTCTTCTCGATCCGTTTCACAAGCTGGATCGACACTTCGTAGAGACCATAGACCACCGTGAACAGGATGACCTGAGAGATCACATCCGGGGGCGTGGCGATCGCCGCCACCACGAGGATCGCGACCACGGCATATTTGCGCATGTTGCCGAGACCTTCGGAGGACACGAGCCCCGCCTTGCCCATCAGCGACAGCAGAACGGGCAGCTGGAAACAGATCCCAAAGGCCATGACGAACTTGATCGTCAGGTTGAGATATTCCTGCACCGAGCCCTGGAAGCCGATCGCGGCCATCTCGTTCGCGCCCGAAGTCGCGCCGATCTCGCCCTGCTGGAAGCCGAGGAAGAAGTTAAAGGCCAGCGGCAGGATGATGTAATAGGCGAACGCCGCGCCAAGGAAGAACATCACCGGCGAGGCGACCAGGAAGGGCAGGAACGCGTTCTTCTCATTGCGATAGAGGCCCGGCGCCACGAACCGCCACATCTGATAGGCGATGATCGGGAAAGCCAGGGCGAAACCGCCGAGGAAAGAGATGTTGATCGCGACGAAGAAGCCTTCCTGCAGTTTGATCAGGTAGAGGCCGCATTGCTCGCCGCGCGATTCCAGTGCCGAGCAGACCGGACGGGTCAGGAAGTTGAAGATCGGGTTCCAGACCGTGTAGCAGACCACCATCGCGACGATGAAGGCCCCCAGCGAATAGAGGATGCGCGTGCGCAGTTCGGCAAGGTGCTCGATCAGCGGGGCCGAGCTTTCCTCGATCTCGTTATTGTCGCTCATGCGTCACCCTTCTTCGCGGCGGGTTTCTTCGCCGCCGTCTTCTTGGCCGCCGGTTTGGCACCGGTTTTCGCGGCGGGTTTACTGCTCGATTTGGTTGCCGGCTTGGCGCTGGATTTCGCTGCGGTCGAAGTGCCCGTCTTGGTGCCAGTCGTCTTGGCGCCAGTCTTGGCTGCGGTCTTCGGCGCGGCTTTCTTCGCAGCGGGCTTGGCCGCCGGCTTGCTTGCCGTCTTGGATGTCTCGGGTTTGGCCGTCTCGGCCGGGCTCGCCTCAGGCTTGGGCGGCTCCGCCTCGGGATCGGGCTTGAGCGAGGTCTTCCCGCTCTCGGACCGGCCCGGCTCCCATTTCTCGAAAGCGTCGGTCGCTTTTTCCAGCGCGTCGAGCCCGAGCGATTTCTTGGACGCCAGCGATTTCAGATCGCGCACGGAGCCCGCGGCTTCATCGAGCCCGGTATCCTTCGCCGCATCTTCCATCGCCCGCGAAAACTCGCGCCCCATCGCCTTGGCCTTCGCAGTGATGCGGCCAAGCTGGTGGAACATCTTGGGCAGGTCTTTCGGTCCCACCACGATCAGCGCCACGACGCCGATCAGCAGAAGCTCGCTCCAACCGATGTCTAACATGAGTGCTCAGGCCTCCGGCCGATTGAGGACGCAAAGGCAAACGGGCCACGGCCCGCAAACCCCGAATGCGATCAGGCTCAGGCCTTGTCTTTTTCTTTCTGGACTTCGTCAGCCGGGGTCACGTCACGTGCCTCGTCGACGGTGCCGTCCTCGATTTCTTTCGAGCCGTCGCTCACGCCTTTCTTGAAGGCGGTGATGCCTTTGCCGACTTCACCCATGAGCGAGGAAATCTTGCCGCGGCCAAAAAGAACCAGAACCACGACGGCGATCAGAAGAAGGCCGGGAAGGCCGATATTGTTGAGCATTGTTGTCTCTCCTCTGGTCACGGGCCCGCCGCCCGCGCCTTATGTCGGTCCCGAGTTTTAGGATCATGCGGGCCTCAATCCTAGAGCGATTCCGCCCAAACGGCGCTTTGAGGGGCAGATTACTGACAGTTCATTGTCAGTTGCCCTCCCTCGCGTTACCCTTCTAGCGACCCGACGGGAGAGCCCCATGACCCGCGACGAGCGGCTGCAACAGATCATCGCCATCCTGCGCGACGGCAAGATGCATCGCGCCAGCGACCTGGCCGAGCGGCTGGGCGTTTCCGCCCGCACGATCTGGCGCGACATGGCCGAAATCTCGGCCTATGGCGTGCCTGTCGAGGGCGAGCGCGGCGTGGGCTACATCCTGCGCCGAGCCGTGGGCCTGCCGCCTCTGGTGCTGACCCGCGAGGAGCTGGCGGCGCTCGATCACCTGCTCGATCTGGCCGAGGCGGTGGACGATCCGCGCCTCGCCGGAGGGGCTGCGAGCCTGGCCACGAAGATCCGCGCCGCCCTGCCCTCAGCGCCGCCCGAACCGCCCGCCGAAGCCTCTCCCGAAGACGCCGGGGAAGGGCTGGCGGGGGACCCGGGATCACGCTAGGCTCGCCCGCGAAACTTGGAAGGGATGCCCCTACGTGATCGGTGCCGAATACATCACTGCTTTCGTGACGCTTTTCGTCATCATCGACCCGATCGGTCTGGCCCCGGTCTTCATCGCGCTGACGCTGGGCGAAAGCCACCGCGCACGTCTGCGTATCGCCTTCCGCGCGCTCATCATCGCCGCCGTGCTGCTGACGCTGTTCGGTATCTTCGGCGACAAGATCCTCGCCGGGATCGGTATCTCCATGCCCGCCTTCCGCATTGCGGGCGGGGTGCTTTTGTTCCTTACCGCGCTCGACATGCTGTTCGAACGCCGCACCAAGCGCCGCGAGGCGCAGGGCGAGGAGCACGAGGCCGATCCCGAGACCGATCCCTCCGTCTTCCCGCTGGCGACGCCCCTTCTCGCCGGCCCCGGCGCGATGGCCACGATGATCCTGCTGGCAGGGCGCGAGGGCGGCGACTGGCTGCATGTCGTGGCGATCATCGCCATGATGCTTCTGGTGCTGGGCTGTGTCCTGGTGATGTTCCTGCTCGCCACCCCGATCGAGCGCGCGCTGGGGCGCACCGGCACGATGGTCGTCACCCGGCTTCTGGGGATGCTGCTGGCCGCGCTGGCGATCCAGTTCATCCTCGACGGGCTGCACGGTGCGGGGCTGATGGGCGGCGTCCCGACAAGCTGAGGCAATCCGCCCTCTGGGAAAGTCACCTGCGCGGACCTATCTGAAAGAGATCGGTAGGGGTAACGAGGATCATGGTGGAGACGATCATCAGCGAAAACTGGGGACGGCTAGTCTATCTGAGCCTCCTGCTCGTCGCCGTGGGCGGGTATTTCGTGCTGGAGATCCGCCGCCGTCCCGGTCGCACCATGCAACAGGCCGCGATCTGGGGGCTGATCTTTCTCGGCACGCTCGCCGCGGTCGGGCTTTGGACCGATATCCAGCGGCAAGTGACGATCCCCGATCAGGCGGTGATGCGCGATGGCCGGATCGAGGTGCCGCAAGCGCCCGACGGGCATTACTACCTCACCGCCGAGGTCAACGGCACGCCGATCCGCTTCGTCGTCGATACCGGCGCGAGCCAGATCGTGCTGACCCAACGCGCCGCCGAGCGCGCGGGCATCAACACTTCCGATCTCGCCTATATCGGGCAGGCGCGCACCGCCAATGGCATCGTCGCGACCGCGCCGGTGCGGCTGGAGCGCTTCGATCTGGGACCGATCCACGACAGCAACCTGCGCGCCGTGGTCAATCGCGGTTCGATGGATACCTCGCTTCTGGGCATGACCTATCTCACCCGTTTCGCGAAGGTGGAATTTGCGCGCGGCACGCTGATCCTCGAACGCTGAGCGGGCGCGGCCCGCAATCGTCGTGATCCTGCCTTTTTCGTGCCTCAATCTTTGCCGAGGCTCCGAGGGCGCCCGCCGATCAGGCTGCGCCACTCAGGCTTCGTTACGAGGAAAACACGCATGGTTGCTTTCGACACCCTCGCTCTCGCGATCATCACCGTCGCAGCCATTCGCGAAACCTATCTCCGCCTGCGCCCGATGATGCGCTCTGCCGAAGCAGAGCGCGGCTAAGCTAGCCTTTCACCAGAACCGCGAGATCGGCCACATTCGTGCCGGTTGCCCCCGTCATCAGCAGCGCATCGGCCGCCTGCAGGACGTGATAGCTGTCATTGCGCGCAAGCGCCGCATCGCAATCGACGCCCGCCGCCCGCGCCGCCGCGCAGGTCTCCGGCCCCACCAGACCGCCCGCCGCATCCGTCGGCCCGTCACGGCCGTCGGTGCCGCCCGAGAGGAAGCGCCATGCACCCTCGATCCCGGCCGCCTCTGCCGCGCAAGCCACCCGCAGCGCCAGTTCCTGATTGCGGCCGCCACGCCCGTCGCCCTTGATCGTCACGGTGGTCTCACCGCCCATGACCAAAGCGCCTGCGGGCATATCGCGCAGCAGAGCCACGATCTGCGGCGCAAGATCGGCCACATCCCCGTCGAGCGCGAAGGGCGCCGCCTCGGCCCCGGCCGAGACCATCGCCGCGACCGACAGCCCGTTCGCCCCGATCAGACGGTTGCGGGCGGCGGGCAAAGCGGGCTCGGCGCCGGAGGCTTCCAGATGCGCCTGCACAGGGGCGGGCAGCGCCTCCCAGATCCCGAGATCACGACAGAGCTGCGCCGCCTCGGCCCGCGTGCCGATCGGCTCGACCGTGGGACCAGAGGCGATCACGCGCAGATCGTCGCCGGGCACATCGGACAGGATCAGTCCCGTCACGGGGGCCGCGCTGGCAAGCAGCCAGCCGCCGCCCTTGAGCTGGGACAGTTGTTGGCGGATCAGGTTCATCTGCGTGATGTCCGCACCGCAGCCAAGCAGCAGGCGGCTGACCTCGGCCTTGTCCGACAGGCTCAGCCCCTCGGCGGGCGCCACAGCCAGCGCGGAGCCCCCGCCGGAAATCAGCGCCAGAACGCGATCCTCCGGCCCACAGCCCTGCAGACATTCCAGAATCGCGCGCCCTGCCCGCTCGCTGCCCTCTCCCGGCACGGGGTGGTCGCCCGCGATCAGCGTAACGCCCGCGCGCGGGGGCGCCGCTTCGGCATTCTCGGGATTGGTGACGACCAGCGCCTGCGCCTCCGCGGGCAGCGCGTCGAGCGCCGCGGCAGTCATCGCAAGCGCCGCCTTGCCGAGCGCGATCACCTGCCAGCGCCCGCCCGGCCCCGGCGGGGTGTCCATCGCCCATCCCATCGCGCGGGTCACCCCCGCTGCCGGGTCGGCCGTCTTCACCCCGATGTCGAACAATTCGCGCGCGCGTGCTTCCAGATCCATTCCTGCCCCCTTCGCTTTGGTCCAGATAGCCCCGGGGGGAGGCGGGCTGCAAGCCCGGCGGGGAGAGCCCCCGGCACCGGCGCCCAAATGAAAAGACGCCCGCGGGGAGCGCGGGCGTCGAAACACGATCAGGCGGAAGGCCCCTGACGGTTTAAGTGAGCGGGGACCGAAGCCCCCGCCCGGGGAGGGTGTTAGCCACCTTGGCTCTCGATGTAGGCGAGCACCGCCTTGACGTCTTCGGGGTCTTTCAGACCGGCGAAGGACATCCGGTTCTTCGGAATGTAGCCCTTCGGATCGGCGAGATACTCCTCGACCGTCTGCTCAGTCCAAACCAGACCGTCTTCGCCGTGCAGGGTCATCGACTTCGAGTATTTGAAGCCGTCAACCGTCCCGGCCTGACGCCCGATCAGCCCGTTGAGCACGGGACCGACGCGGTTCTTCGCGTCTTCGCCGACCTGGTGGCAGGCCTTACACTTCTTGAAGACCTTCTCGCCAGCTGCGACCAGCTCCGGGTCAGCCGAGAGGCTTTCCGCCGGCGCGGCCTCTGCCTTGGCTTCCTCCGCAGCCGCCGGAGCGTCCTGCGCCGGAGCTTCGGCAGTGTCGGTTTCAGCCGCAGTATCGGCAGCCGCCGTGTCTTCGCCGTTGCCCTCATCGGGGGTCACGTCGAGAACGGTCGCCTTCTTGGTGATCTGCACGTCGGTCTTACAGTCGCTCATGCAAGCGGCTTCCGAGAACTTCGGCACTTCGACCTCATCGCGGTTATCCACGATGAACCCATCGGCGTTCGGCATCTCCACGTCGAGGAAGTTATCCTTCGTAAGGACGAAATCGTCATCCACGAGATAGTTCGAGTAGAGGATGTAGGCGACGATGGCGTAGGTCTCGTCGACGGTCAGCGTCTGCGCGTTGCCGAACGGCATCGAGCGGTGCGCATAGTCCCAGACGGTCGACAGGTAGGGCCAGTAGGAACCGACGGTTTTCACCGGGTCCTTGTCGGCCAGCGTTCCATCGCCCCCGGCCAGTTTCGGCCAGTTGTCGACGCCCTCGGCGAAGTCGCCGTGACACGCCGCGCAGTTGTCGGCGAAGATTTTCTCACCATCGGCAACCGAGCCCGAACCTTCGGGAAGGTTCTTGCCATCGGGGAAGACCTCGACGGTCCAGGCGTTGATTTCCTCGGGCAGCGCTTCACGACCCAGACCGTATTTCTCGGCCAGGGCGGGCGTCGCGACGAGCGGAGCGGCCAGAAGCGTGGCCAGCAGCAGATTACGACGACACTTCGACATTCTCGGACTCCCCGTTTTCCTTGACCCACCAGGTCTGGATACCGTTGTTGTGATAGACCGAATTCTCGCCACGGATCGCGCGGAGCGCGTCCTTGGTCGGCTGAACGTAGCCGGTGGAATCGGTAGCGCGGGACTGAAGGAGCATCTCCGAACCGTCCCAGTCGATCTCGAGGTAGAAGCGCGAGACCGCCTTGTCGGTGCCCGGCTCGGCCAGACGGGCTTCCTGCCAGTTCGCACCGCCATCGATCGACACGTCGACCTTGGTGATGTGACCGCGACCCGACCAGGCCATGCCGGTGATGACCAGCGGGCCCTTGCCGTGCTTGATCGGCATCTGCGGGCTGGGCGAGGTGACGACCGATTTGGCGTCCATGACCCAGGTCCACTTGCGCGACGTGCCGTCGGCGAGCGTGTCGGTGTATTTCGAGGTTTCTTCGCGCGACTGCACGGCCTCGTCGGTGACTTCGAGGCGACGCAGCCACTTCACCCACATGTTGCCTTCCCAGCCCGGAACCACGAGGCGCACCGGATAGCCGTGCTCCTTGCGCAGCGCCTCGCCGTTGGCCTTGATGGCCACGAGACAGTCGTCGAGCGCTTTCTCCAGCGGGATCGAGCGGCCGTTCGAGGACGCGTCGGCGCCTTCGGCATAGACCCACTTGTCCTTGATCTGGTCGCCGAGATTGGTGATCCCCGCTTCTTCGAGCAGCGTCCGCAGCGGGATGCCCGAATATTGCATGTTGTGGATCATGCCCTGGGTGAACTGCGCACCGTTGAGCTGTGCACCAGCCCATTCCATGCCCGAGTTCGCCGCACATTCGAGGAAGTAGGTGCGGTTCTCACGCGGGAAACGCTCCAGATCCTCGTAGGTGAAGACCAGCGGCTTATCGACGAGGCCGTTGATCATCAGGCGGTAGTCTTCCTTCTTCAGCTCGATCGCGCCCGAGTGGTGACGCTCGAAAGCGCAGCCGGTGGGGGTGATCGTGCCGTCGAGGGCGTGGATCGGCGTGAAGTTGATCGACGAAATCGTATCCGCCGTCAGCCAGCCGACATTGCGGCGGATGACGTCATCTTCGAATTCGATCGGCAGGCCGTAGGGGGTCGCATCGACCCCGTCGCCCCAGCCCGAAGCCCAAGACTGAACTTCGGTGATCAACGGATCGGGTTGAGTTTGCGCGCGCGCGGCACCAGCACCTGCGGCCATCGCACCGACCGCAGCCCCTGCGCGGAGGAACCCGCGGCGGCTGAGGGCGGCATTGGCGGCCGGGTTGCCCTGGCGTTCCTTGTCGTCCATGTGTTTTCCTCCAGTCTCTAACCCCCTGCGGGGCGCAATCATCGACGGGCGGGACCGGCTTAAATGCCGGTCACGACCACCGAGTCATTCGGTTTCAAGTCAACGGTTTTGATCTTGCGCAGGTGATCGGCGATCACGTCCCAGATCTGCGGCCCTTCGGTGCCTTCGTTGACCGAGGCCCAGCCCGTCACGACGTAGTTGCGTGCCGGGTCGATATCGGAGCCGTCCTTCAGGAGCGTCATGTTGGAAATCCGCTCGCCGATCGGCTTCGAAACGTCGATGTGGTAGCCCATGCCACCCACTCGAACCATGTCCCCGCCCTGCTGATAGTAGGGGTCGGTGTTGAAGATGTTGTCGGCCACGTCTTCGAGAATGGTCTTGATCAGCTCGCCCGTCATCTCGGTGCGATAGTTCTCGCCATAGGTCATCGAAGTGGCGTTGAGCACGTCTTCCATGGTGATTTTCTGCCCCGGGATCAGCGACGGCCCCCAGCGCACGCCCGGGCTCATCGCGATCTCGGCGTCCTGCTCGGACAGCATCGCTTCGCAGATCAGGTCGTCCCAGGTGCCGTTGAAGTTGCCGCGGCGATAGAGCAGCGAGTTCGTCTCGCCCACGACTTCCTCGAGTTCGGCCTTGTAGGGCTCGCGATGGCCCATGATGACGTCGGTCATCTCTTTGTCGGGCTCGATCACGTCGGAGAAGATCGGGATCAGCTTGTGGCGGAAGCCCATCATCTTGCCGTCGCGCACGTCGAGATCGACGCGGGAGACGAATTTGCCGTTCGAGCCCGAGGCGATCAGGATCGTCTCGCCCACGAGGACCGGCTCCGGAATGGCGTCATGGGTGTGACCGGTGAGGATCACGTCGATGCCCTTCACGCGGCTCGCCATCTTGTGGTCCACGTCGAAGCCGTTATGCGACAGGCAGACGACCAGATCGACGCCCTTCGCACGGACCTCGTCGACCATCGCCTGCATACGCTCTTCGCGGATGCCGAAGGAATAGTCGGGGAACATCCAGCCCGGGTTGGCGATCGGCATATAGGGGAAGGCCTGACCGATGACCGCGATCTGCGTGCCGTTGCGCTCGAAGATCTTGTAGGGCTCGTAGGCGGGCTCGTCCCACTCCGCGTCGAAGATGTTCGCGCCGAGGAAGGGGAAGGGAAGGCCGTCAACGATCTCGTTCACGCGGTCCTGACCATAGGTCCATTCCCAGTGCGAGGTCATCGCTTCGACGCCGAGCGTGTTCATGACGTCGACCATGTTCTGGCCTTTGGTCTTCAGCGCGACCATCGAGCCATGCCAGGTGTCGCCGCCATCGAGCAGCAGCGCTTCGGGACGCTCGGCCTTGATCGCTTTCACGATCGTCGCCACGCGGTCCATGCCGCCCATCTTGCCGTAGGACTTCGCGAGATCGGTGAAGTTCTCGTAGGTCAGCGCATAGGCGTCGGGGCTGTTCGGCTCGATGTTGAACATCTTGAGGAAATCCGCGCCGGTGACATGCGGCGGACGGCCCTTGGCCTCACCCACGCCGAGGTTGATTTCCGGCTCGCGGAAATAGATCGGCATCGCTTGCGCGTGGATGTCGGTGATGTGGATCAGCGTCACGTTGCCCAGCGGTTCGAACTGCAGGAGCTGGTCCTGAGTCAGCGACTGCTGTGCCATGGCGCGCGACCAGCGCGACAGGCCCGAAGCACCGAGGATAGTCGAGGCGGCCAAGCTCGCCTGAAGAAATTCCCGCCGGGAAATCATGCGATGTGTCTCCTTCTTCTCACCGGGCCCGTGCGCCCGGCGGTCGTTTCATTCGGGTAAATTGACAAACAAATTCAAACAGATATTAAAAATTGAATATGTTGAAACGAAACGCGCGGGACAGGGAGGCCCCTGCCCCGCGCATCAAGTCAAAGGTCAGGGACGGACGCCGCCGCCCTCGATGTCGAGACCCAAGCCGCGCGAGGCGACGTAGAGCTCAAGATTGCGGAACTCGTCCGAACCCGGGCTATAGGTTTCCGCGCGCGTGTCGCGGATACAGCCCTTGAAGCGGTTGTGGATCGAAACCACGCCCGCGTTCTTCAGACGGTAGACCGGGAAGCCCTGAATCTGGCCCTGGCTGAGGTGGTCAGCGCGGATGAAGTTGCCGTAGTTCTCTTCGTGGCACGACGCGCAGGACAGCTCGAGCTGACCGTAGCGGGTGTAGTACATCTCCTTGCCCTTCTCCCAGAAAGGCTGGGCGTCGCCGTCGATCTTGACCGCGACCGGCATACCACGCGACTCGACCGCGATTGCGGCGGTCATGTTCTTCATCGAACCGCTGTCCCAGCCCCAGGCTTCGGCGCCCATGCGGTTGGTGCGGCAGTCGTTGATGAAATCTTCCATCGACCACAGCTTGCCGGCTTCGTTCAGCTTCGGCATCTCGGCGCGGACGCCTTTCATGCCTTCGCTGATATCGCCGTGGCAATCCGCGCAGGATTTGCCTTCGGAGCCATCAGCGGTCGACCAGGCTTCCTGGCCTTGCTCGGCAAAGATCATGATCGGGTTGTCGAAGTCGTCCTGTTCCATCGCGCGGGTCTCATCCGTACGGAAGAGCCAGCCGGAATAGACCTCGTCGAGGTGCCCTTCGAGGTGAGGGGCGGCGGGCGCCTTCACCGTGATCGGGGTGTCGCCGTTGATGACGAGCTCGTCATCCGCCATTTCGGCGTGCAGCGCCGCGGTGCTGAGCGCGAAGGCTGCAGTGGCGGCAAGGATGGTGCGGCTGGTGCGCAACGTCATATTCTGTGTCCTCCCTGGGTGTGCCCCGCGCCCATCGATCTCCCCAAACAGGCGCGGTTCTCTGTTTTTGGTGAGGCGGCGCGCTCCCTCACGCGCCGCTAGCCTTGACGGCCGATCAGCTCACTTCGATCTTTTTGCTGTCTTCGTAGGTCGAGCCGTCGTCATCGTACCAGGTGAACTTGAACTCACCGGATTCCGGGACTTTCGCCTCGAACTCGATATAGGGATTGGTCGAGATCGCCGGCTCGAGGGTCACGTCGACGACGTTCTCACCGTTGAAGTCGCAGGTGAAGCGATTGATGATCTCGCGCGGGATGACGTTGCCGTCTTTATCCTTGCGCTGGCCCGATTCCATCGGGTGCGAGATCAGGGTTTTGATGGTGATCGTGTCACCGGCCGAAGCAGTTTTCGGCACTTTTACGCGGGGTCTCACGCCTTTCATGGTCTTGTCTCCTCAGATACCGAATTTAGCCGCCGCAGCCGCCGATGGTGACCTTCACGGTCGATTTCGCCTGGACGAAGCTACCGTCAGCCATCTTGGCGACAGCGATAACGTCCTGGGTCTTCGAGAGGCGAATGCGGGTCGAAGCCATCTGCGAGCCAGCCATCGGACCGAACTTGAAGGTCACGACGTCGGGCGTCGGGTTGCCGGTCGCGAAGACCGCGATCTCGGTTGCGCCGGGCGCATCCACGGAGATCGGAACGGTGTTCCCGTTCTCGGCGATTTCCGGCGCGGTCAGGGTGACGCCGTCACCCATTGCGGCATCGGCGCCGCCGGTGAACTTGGCGATGGCGTCGGCACCGGCATCGGCCAGCGCGGGCAGCGGCAGCATGGAAGCGGCAACGCCGCCCATCGCCAGCGCCAGCGCGTCACGTCTGGTCATGGTCATGTTGTATCTTCTCCTCTCGGGTTTGTCGTTCAGAGGGTCACTCGTCCTTGAGGGTCATCAAGAAAGCGACCACATCCTCAACCTGTTGTGCATTCAAAATCGGCGGCAGATCGGCAGGCGCAGCCTTGCCGGTGTAACCATCGCCGGGGCGAATGAAGGGACCGGTTTTATACATCGCCGGCATTACCGTGCCCTCGAACGTGTGCTTGGCATCGACGACGATGCCGCGCAGCTGCGACTCGTCCCAGCGGTCACCGGCACCGTTCAGTTCCGGGCCGACATTGCCTTGGAACGACGCGTCGAGCGCCGAGACCTTATGGCAGGCCACGCAGTTGCCCAGCGACTTGGTCGCCGCGACTTCTGCGCCTTTAGCTGCATCGCCCGGCTGGCCGGTCAGCGACTCGGTCACCGCGCCCACATCGGTGAATCTGACATCCATCGGCGCGGTTTCTGCGATCGCGGCGCTGGCTGCGAAGGTGACGGCCATTGCGGCCCACGCAACGTGGCGTTTCATAGAAGTCCTCCCAAATTCTCTCCCTGACTCACTTTTAAGCGAGCGCGCTACAGTGGTGCAATGGATAAATTCAAAAAACCGCATATTTTCCAATATGTTCACTCGGATATATCGAAGCATACAGCCGTATACCCAAGATTTTTTTAGCAAAATCAGAAACATTCGCGGGCGCAGCACGAATGCTGCACTGGCAAGCAAGCGATCACGACTCTGTCAGAATCGCCAAGAGAGCGCTCACTTCGCCATAACTTTCTCGGCAACGTACTTCTGAAAGTTCTGCCCGCTCTCATAGCCGTGAGTCTTTACCCACTCGAACAGAGCCATCGTCGTGCCCTTCCCGAAAGCCCCCGGCATCTGCGCGACCGCCTGCTTGTTGGCGGGCTGGTCGGTGGCTTCCTCGGGGAAGAACATCATGGTCGGCGTGAACATCACGCCCCACTTCATCGCCATCTCTTTTTCGGGCAAAGCCTCGCCGTCGAAATCGGTCACCTCGACATCGCCGAAGAGGTTCATCTGCACGACGTAGTAGTTGTCGGTGATGTATTGCGCGATCTCGGGGTCGGAGAAGACCTCCTCATGCATCTTCTTGCAGTAGATGCAGCCGCGCTGCTCCCAGATGACCATGAAGCGCTTGCCCTCGTCATTGGCAGTCGCAAGATCGTCCGACATGTCCTTGAACGTGTCGTGGAACCACGGCTCCTTGTGCAGCCCGTCATCGCCCATCTCGGCTGCATGGGCCGGCAGGGCCAGCATCGCGGCGGTGAAAGCGGCAGTCAGAAAATGACGCATGATCGTCCTCCCTAGAAACAGACGGTCAGCCGAGACTCCCACTCGGCATGACGTCGATCAGAAACTCACCAATGTAGCGCAGCCCCCCGGTCACGATGAGAACTGCGAACAGGATCAGCATAACCCCCATCGCCTTTTCCACATAGCCGAGCTTGGCACGGTGCTTCGCCATGAAAGCGAGGAAGGGCCGCGTGAAGAAGGCCGCGATGATGAAGGGCAAGGTCATCCCGATCCCATAGGCAAAGAGCAGCAGCCCGCCCTTCGAGATATCGCCCATGCCCGACGCCACCATCAGGATCGCCGCAAGCGCGGGGCCGACACAGGGCGTCCAGCCGAAGCCGAACGCGAGCCCCATCACATAGGCGCCTAGGAAGGTCGTGGGATCGGTCTTCGCCTCCATCCGCGCCTCGCGATAGAGGAACGGGATGCGGATCACGCCGAGGAAATGCAGACCGAAGACCAGCAGGATCGCCGCGGCCACCCAGCTCAGCGGCCCCATCCATTCGCGGAATGCAGTCCCCAGCGCCGTCGCCCCCATCCCCATCAGCACGAAGATCGTGGTCACGCCCAGCGCAAAGGCCACAGAAGAGGCCACCATGCGCGCCTGCGCGCCCGGCGCGATCTTGCCGTCGCCACGCAGCTCGGACATCGAAAGCCCGGCCATGTAGGACAGGTAGAACGGCACCATCGGCAGAATGCACGGCGTCAGAAAAGACAGCAGGCCAGCAAAAAACGCCCCGCCATAGGTAATATCGATCGGCACTGTTTCCTCCCTCGTGACGCGCCCTAGCCTATATGGCCTCGGTCTCCCAACCGTCCTTGAAGGGGCCCGTCAAACACATTACGATCTTTATATGTAAAAAGGGGTCCGTCAATGTTCCGCATTGTGTGGCATACGATTTCCATGATCGCGGCGCTGGCGATCACGCTGGGCGCGACGGGCGATGTCGCGCGCGCCGATACCGCATCGCAAGCCGCCGACGCGACGGTCGCCGCCACCTCCGAGGCCGAGACCAGCGAGGCGATAGCCGACAGCGAGTTCCGGCTTTTGATGGTCGAGCAGGTCGGCTGCATCTATTGCCGGATGTGGAACAACGACCTTGCGCCGATCTATCCGAAGACGCCCGAGGGCAAGACTGCGCCGCTGCAGCGGGTCGATCTGCACAAACCCTTCCCCGACGACATCACGATCACCGGGGGCAAACCGCTTTTCACACCGACCTTCATCCTGCTGCAGGACGGGGTCGAGGTCGCCCGCATCGAAGGCTATGCGAGCGAAGATTTCTTCTGGGGCCTGCTCGATCAGGCCCTGAAAAAGAATGGCGCGACGTATCAGACCCCATCGAACTGAGGTTTGACCTGCGCGCTTTTGTCTCGCTTTTGGCGGGTTTTTGCGCTCTCGGGCTTTGTTCCAGCGAATCGACATGCTAAAGCCTGAGTCATTCGATCAATACGGTCGCACTCTGTGCGGCTTCCAAGGAAGGACGATGCGGTGCGGCATCTGGTGCCTGACGGTCATGCCGAAAAGCTTGCCTCTGCCACGGCCGAGTCGAGATGTTCCCGCATGGATGCAGAAGAGCTACTCGATCGCGCACAAGACGCCTCCAACCTCATGAAGGCGCTCGCCCATGAGGGGCGGCTGATGATTCTGTGCCATCTGAGTTCGGGCGAGAAATCGGTGACCGAGCTGGAAAACCTGCTGGAATCGCGCCAAGCCGCGGTGAGCCAGCAATTGGCGCGGCTGCGCCTCGAGGGGCTCGTCAGCGCACGCCGCGAAGGCAAGGCGATCTACTACACGCTCTCTGATCCGCGTGCGCGTCGCCTCGTCGAGACGATTTACGAGATGTTCTGCGCCACCGACTGAACGCGGTGCGCCATCAGACCGGACGCTGGGTGATCCGGGGGGGAGAAGGGCAATGGAACAGATTCCGATGGGTGCCTTGGCAGCCATGGTCGGGGCGATCGGCGGCATCATTCTCGGCCTTGCCGCGCGCCTTGGCGATTTCTGCACCCTCGGTGCGCTGGAAAGCGCGGCCTATGGCGACGACCAGAGGCGCCTGCGTCTCTGGGGGATCGTGCTAGGGGTGGCGATCACCGGCGCCTTCGTGGCCGAGGCCCTCGGCTATGCCGACATCACCCGAAGCTTCTATCACACGATCAAATGGTCGCCGCTCGCCTCGATCGTGGGCGGGCTCGTCTTCGGCTATGGCATGGCGCTCGCCGGCAATTGCGGCTTCGGTGCGCTGGTGCGTTTCGGAGGCGGCGATCTGCGTGCGATGGTCGTGGTCGTCGTGATGGGCATCTTCGCCTTCGTGACGCTGTCCGGCCCCCTCGCCCATCTGCGCCTTCTGATCTTCGACCAGCAGGCCGCCGATACTCCACAGGGCATCGCGCATTGGCTCTCGGCGCGGACCGGGCTTCCGCCCCTGGTCTTCGCCCTGCCCGTCGCCGCCGGTTTCCTTGCCTGGGCGCTGAGCTATCAACCGCTGCGCGCCGATAAGCGCCGCCTCGCCTGGGGCGTGGCCGCGGGCCTCGCGGTGGTCTGGTGCTACGTCGGCACCTCCTATCTCTTCACCGAGAGCATGGGCGAAACCGGCGTCGAGGCGCCGTCCTTCACCGCACCGCTCGGGCGCACGATCCTCTATTTCATGACCTCCACGGCAGGCGGGCTCACCTTCTCCGTGGGTCTCGTCGCGGGCGTGCTGGGCGGAGCCTTCCTCGGCTCGGCCATTCGCGGCCTCTTCAAATGGGAAGCCTGCGAAGACCCGCGCGAACTGGGCCGTCAGGTCAGCGGCGCGGCCCTGATGGGGATCGGCGGCACGATCGCGGTCGGCTGCTCGATCGGCCAGGGTGTGAGCGCGATGGCCGTGCTCTCCTTCTCCGCACCGGTCACGCTGGCCTCTATCGTGATCGGCGGGCTGATCGGCCTGCGCCAGTTGATCCACGGCTTCCAGCCCGAGTAAGTCCCGGCCGCGCAAATCAGCCCATTTTCGGCTTGGCTGAAATATCCCGGGGGTGAGGCGCGGACGCGCCGAGGGGGCAGCGCCCCCTCTCCTTCAACCTCTTCCCGCACAACGCTTGCGAATCTGATCCGGGTTTCCTATATCGCCCCTCGAGAGGTTGGCGCGGGCGAGCGCCTCGCCAACCCGGTCAGGTCCGGAAGGAAGCAGCCGCAACGAGCCCCGCTTGGGTCGCTGTCCAGCCTCTCACCCTATCCCCTACAAGCTCGCTTCTGTTTTGCCGCCGCGTCACCATGCCCGGTTGTGAGATGACATCATCGCGTTAAGCTTCCTGTCAAAAGGGAGGTTTCACCATGTTTCGTTTCGCTCTGGCCGCTCTGGCCATTCTTCCTCTGCCGCTCTTCGCGGGCACGCTCAAAACCGTCGAAGTCGCACCGAACACCTATGCCATCGAGGGCCCCTTCGGGCAGCGCGATGCCGAGAACCTCGGCAATAACGCGACCTTCGGGCTGATCGTCACGGATGAGGGCGCGGTGCTCGTCGATGCGGGCGGCACCTATAAAGGGGCGGCGGCGCTCGACGAAGTGATCGGCACCCTCACCGACCAGCCGGTGAAATACGTGATCGACACCGGCGGGCAGGATCACCGCTGGCTCGGCAATGGCTACTGGAAAGAGCATGGCGCCGAGATCATCACCTCAGAGGATGCGCTCGCCGACCAGGAGGCCCGCGCGTCGCTGGAGTTGACGATGCTGGATGCGCTGGTCGGCAACGAGGCGCTCGCAGGCACAGACCCCGTCTATGCCGACACGACCTTCGACGAGAGCTACACGCTCACCCTCGGCGGGCGCGAGATCGAGATCACCCATCCCGGCCCCGCCCACACGCCCGGCGACAGCTTCGTCTGGCTGCCTGCAGACAAGGTGATGTTCACCGGCGATATCGTCTTCGTGGGCCGCATCCTCGGCGTGCTCGACATGTCCTCCTCGATCGGCTGGGTCGAGGCCTTCGAGGCGATGGCCGCCTATGAGCCCGCTCATGTCGTTCCGGGCCACGGCCCCGCCACCGATCTCGCGACCGCGACGAAGGATACCTATGATTACCTGACCAATCTGCGCAGTCAGATGGCCGATTATATCGACGAGGGCGGTGACATCATCGGCTCGGTCAATGTCGACCAGTCGCAGTTCGAATATCTCGAGGATTTCGACACGCTCGCCAAACGCAACGCGCAGGCGGTGTTCAGCCAGATGGAATGGGAATGAGCCGGGTGGACGCCGACGCCCCGGGGGCCTAGTCTGACGGCTGCCTATGACACCGGAGCTTCGATGACCGACACCCAATATCAGGTTCTCGCCCGCAAGTACCGTCCCGAGACCTTCGCCGACCTGATCGGACAGGCGCCGATGGTGCGCACCCTCAAGAATGCCTTCGCGGCCGACCGGATCGCGCAGGCTTTCATCATGACGGGGATTCGCGGCACCGGGAAAACCACCACGGCGCGGATCATCGCCAAGGGCCTCAACTGCATCGGCCCCGACGGCAACGGCACCCCCACGACCGATCCCTGCGGCGTGTGCGAGCATTGTCGCGCGATCATGGAAGGCCGCCATGTCGACGTGATGGAGATGGACGCCGCCTCGCGCACCGGCGTGGGCGACATCCGCGAGATCATCGAGAGCGTGCATTACCGGGCGGCCTCGGCACGCTACAAGGTCTACATCATCGATGAGGTTCACATGCTGTCCACGAGCGCGTTCAACGCGCTCCTGAAGACGCTCGAGGAACCGCCCGCCCATGTGAAGTTCATCTTCGCGACCACCGAAATCCGCAAGGTGCCCGTCACCGTGCTCTCGCGCTGCCAGCGCTTCGACCTGCGCCGGATCGAGCCCGAGGAAATGATCGCGCTGCTGCGCCGGATCGCCGATGCCGAAGGCGCCGAGATCGCCGATGACGCGCTCGCGCTGATCACCCGCGCCGCCGAAGGGTCCGCCCGGGATGCGACCTCGCTGCTCGATCAGGCGATCGCGCATGGCGCCGGCGAGACCACCGCGGAACAGGTCCGCGCGATGCTGGGTCTGGCCGACCGCGCCCGCGTCCTCGATCTCTTCGACATGATCCTGCACGGTCAGGCCGCCGAGGCTTTGACCGAACTTGCCGCGCAATATGCCGATGGCGCCGATCCGATGGCGATCATGCGCGATCTGGCCGAGATCACGCATTGGGTCTCCGTCATCAAGGTCACGCCCGAGGCCGCCGAAGACCCGACCGTGCCGCCCGAGGAGCGCAATCGCGGTCAGGAAATGGCGGCCGCTTTGCCGATGCGGGTGCTCTCGCGGCTCTGGCAGATGCTGCTCAAAGCGCTCGAAGAAGTCGCGAGCGCGCCCAATGCGATGATGGCGACCGAAATGGCCGTGATCCGCATGACCCATGTGGCCGACCTGCCCGACCCGGAAACGCTGATCAAGAAGATCCAGCAGGGCAATACCCAGACCCAGGCCGCAGGCCGGGGCCCCGCGCCTTCGACCGGGCCGGTGCATGGCGCGACGCTGCGCGCCCGGCGTGCCGGTGGTGGGGCCGTGGCTGCGGCGGCCCCTGCCCCGCAGCACGATCCGATGGCTGACGCGCTCGCCCGCTTCGCCAGCTTCGACGACGTGGTCGATCTGATCGCCCGGATGCGCGACATGACCCTGCTGCTGGAGGTCGAGAGCAATCTGCGCCTCGTGAATTACCGCCCCGGCCGGATCGAGTTCGAACCGACCCCGCAGGCCTCGCGCGATCTCGCGGCGACGCTTTCGGCACGGCTGCAAGGCTGGACCGGCGCGCGCTGGGGCGTCTCGGTCGTCTCCGAAGGCGGCGCGCCCACGATTGCCGAGGTGAAGGCCGAGGAAATGGCGAAGGCCGAAGCCGAGGCGATGAAGAACCCGCTGGTGGCGGAGATCTTCGCCCGCTTCCCCGGCGCGAAGATCGAAATCCTGCCCGAGGAAGATACCGCCGCGATCGAGGCCGAGGCCCTGGCCGAGGTCGAAGACGAATGGGACCCCTTCGAGGAAGGCTGAGCCACGCCAAGGGCGGCCCTGCGCAATCGCATGCGCCGCCCTGCCGCGCCGTTTTCCCGCCTTGTCCCTTGTCCCTTCGCGCAGCGATGCGTATCTCTCACTCAAGCCAAACGTGACGGAGAAAGCGATGTTCAAGGGATTGGGCGCCATGGGCGACATGGCCAAGATGATGAAGGCCGCCAAGGAAATGCAGGAGAAGATGGGCGAGCTCCAGGAAGAGCTCAAATCCATCGTCGTCACCGGCGAGGCCGGGGCCGGTCTCGTGCAGGCCCGCGCCACCGCGAAGGGCGAATTGACCGGGCTCTCCATCGACCCCTCGATCCTGCAGGCCTCCGAGAAGGAAGTCGTCGAAGACCTGATCCTCGCCGCGATCAAGGACACGCAGGAAAAGGCCAAGTTCCGCGAGCAGGAAGAGCAGAAACGCCTCCTGCGCGAGCTGGGCCTGCCCGAGAACATGGACCTGCCGGTCTGATCCGATGAGCGGCGCGCGCGACGAGATAGAGGCGCTGATCGCCCTGATGGCGCGGCTGCCGGGGCTCGGCCCCCGCTCCGCCCGGCGCGCGGTGCTGCATCTGATCTCGAAACGTGCGCAGCTGATGGGCCCCTTGGCCGAGGCGATGGCGCAAGTGGCCCGCACCGCGCGCGAGTGTAGCCGCTGCGGCAATATCTCCACCGCGCCGATCTGCGATATCTGCGAAGACGAGAGACGCGCCACAGGCGAGATCTGCGTGATCGAGGATGTGGCCGACCTCTGGGCGATGGAGCGCGGTCACGCCTTCAAGGGCCGCTACCACGTCCTTGGCGGCACGCTGTCCGCGCTCGATGCGATCGGCCCGGAGGATCTGCGCATCCCCGACCTGCTCGAGCGCGCCACCGAGGAAGGCATCACCGAGGTGATCCTCGCCCTCAACGCCACCGTCGAGGGCCAGACCACCGCGCATTACATCGCCGAGGCGCTCGAAGGACGCGGCATCGCAGTGACCAGCCTCGCACAGGGCGTGCCGATCGGGGGCGAGCTGGACTATCTCGACGACGGCACGATTCAGGCGGCGCTGCGCGCCCGCAAAAGCTTCTGATGGGCACCCGGCCCGAGACGGAGGCGCTGCTGCGCGACTGTCTCGGCGACCGGATCGCGACCCGGCCGATGTTCGGCGAATACGCGGTCTATATGGGCGGCAAGACAGTGGCCCTTCTGTGCGACGACACGCTGTTCGTGCGGCAATTGCCCGAGGCCACGCGCTACCTTGAAGACAGCGGCCACGCGCCCGTCGCAGGCAAACCCTATCCGCGCGCCAAGGATCACTGGCAGATCGACCCGGACCTCTGGGAAGACACGGAGTGGCTCGCAGGTCTTCTGAGCGTGATCGAGACCGCCCTGCCCGCCCCCAAACCAAAGCGCAAACCCAAACCGAAAGCCTAGTCCCCGCGCCCCTTCGGCTTGGCAAAAATATCCCCGCCGGAGACATCCGACCTGTGCCGTGCCGATCACCTTCCGGCAAGGGAGCGCCATCGGCGGGTTTGTCGCCATTGAACCCGCCCGCGCCCGCCGTTATCAGTTCTTCAAATCCCCAAACGAGAATTGCGAGCGTCGCCCCGATGATCCGCCTCTACCATGTCGCCCTCTCCCCGTTCTGCCGCAAGGTCCGCCTCACGCTGGCCGAGAAGAAACTCGAGGTCGAACTCGTCGAGGAACGCTACTGGGAACAGCAGCCCGATTTCCTGCGCCGCAACCCGGCGGGCAAGGTCCCGGTGCTGAAGATGGACGGCATGATGATGGCCGAGAGCCAGGCGATCTGCGAATATATCGACGAGACCCATACCGACGCACCGCTGATGCCGCGCGATCCCGCCGCGCGCTACGAGGTGCGCCGCCTATGCGCGTGGTTCGACGACAAGTTCAATTCCGAGGTCACCGCGCGGATCATGGGCGAGCGGGTCTGGAAGAAGGTCCGCAAGGAAGGTTATCCGGACAGCAAGACCGTGAAGGCGGGCCTGTCCGCGATCAAGTATCACCTCGATTACATGGGCTGGCTGCTGGAACAGCGGCGCTGGCTCGCAGGCGACGTGATGACGCTTGCGGATTTCTCGGCCGCCGCGCATCTGAGCTGCCTCGACTATATCTCCGACGTCGACTGGAACCGGCAGGAGGCCGTGAAGGACTGGTATGCGAAGATCAAGTCGCGCCCGGCCTTCCGCTCGCTTCTGGCCGATCAGCTGCCCGGCATGCCGCCCGCGTCGCAATATGCGGAGCTGGATTTCTGAACGCGCCCCGCGCCTCTATCCGACACCGCCAGTCTCACACCGCGCCGTCCGACCCGTTCGGGCGGCGCAGTCATTTGGTCCTTCGCGAACTTGGCTCACGCAAAGGTGCGCGTCTCGCAAATTTCAAACAATTGATTTAATCATTCGCTTCGCTACCTCAGGAACAGGCCCAAGCCGATCCGGAGCTTGGCCCGGAATGCAAAGCGAGGACTGCCATGCCCCATCCTGTGCTGATCGTGGGGGCCGGCCCGACCGGTCTCACTGCCGCTTACGAACTGGCCCGCCAAGGCGTGCCCGTCCGCCTGATCGAGAAATCTGCACGCCCCGCCACCACCTCGCGCGCGATCGCGGTTCAGGCCCGCACGCTGGAGATGCTGGCGCAGCGCGGTCTGGCAGACACCCTTGTGGCGCGGGGCGTGCAGACCCGGATCGCGCAGTTCTATGGCGAGGGCGCCCCGCTCTTCCGGCTCGACTTCGCCCATCTCGAGAGCCGCTTCCCCTACATCCTCTTCGTCTCGCAGGTCGAAACCGAGGCCGTGCTGCGCGACGCCTGCAAGGCCGTCGGGGTCGAAACCGAATGGGACACCGAACTCGTCGCGATCGCCCGCGAGGGTCACGATGCGCAGGCGCGCCCCATGGCGGTGCTGCGCGGTCCAAATGGTACGCTCGAAGAGCTGCGCCCCGATTGGGTGATTGCCAGCGGCGGGGCGCATAGCCTGATCCGCCGCACGCTCAATCTGCCCTTCGAGGGGAAATCCGTGGGTCAGGGCTTCGTGCTCGGCGACCAGAGGGTCAGCGGCGCGCTCGCCCCCGAGGAACTGCATATCTTCTCCTCCAGCGACGGCTTTCTGGGCATGTTTCCCTTGGGCGGCGGACGTTTCCGGCTCATCGCCTCCGATGTCGCGGGCAGCGAGCAGCCCGATCTGCAGACGCTGCAGCAGGTCTTCGATGCCCGTGCCCATCTGCCCGCGACGCTGCATGACCTCAAGTGGTCCTCGCGCTTCGCGATCAACAGCCGGATGGTCGGGACGCTGCGCGTTGGGCGCTTCCTGCTGGGCGGCGATGCCGCGCATATCCACTCGCCCGCGGGCGGTCAGGGAATGAATACGGGCATGCAGGACATGATGAACCTCGGCTGGAAGCTCGCGCGGGTGATTGAGGGCAAAGCGCCCGAAAGCCTGCTAGACAGCTATGAAGCCGAGCGGCTGCCGGTGATCCGCGATCTGTTGCACGGGACCGAGGCGCTGACCGCGAACATGGCCTCGACCTCGCCCATGCGCCGGATGCTGATCGACCATCTCAGCCCCTATCTCGGCAGCCGCGATCTCGTGCAGGAGAAAGTCGCGGCCCGGATGGGCCAGATCGCGATCGGCTATGAGGGCGGACCACTCGCCGACGGCCCGCATGCGCGCGGCACCATCGCACCGGGCGCGCGCCTCCCCGACCCGCCGTTGGAGGTGGACCGCGATGGGGCATGGCATCCGGCCCACGCGCAGGAGCTGGTCGATCCGTCGGGGTTCGTCCTGCTCTGCGCGGGGGATGGCCCCGCCCCGCAGAGCCGCTTTGCCAAAAGCCTGAAACTACGCCCCGTCCCCGACCACGCGGAGGCGTTCGCGCAGATCTTCGGCCACGACGGCGCGGCGGTGCTGGTGCGGCCCGACGGCTACGTGGCACTGAGCGCGCCGCTTACCGACGCAGCCCGCGCGGTCGCGGCTTACGCGGCGGCGCATTTCGCCAGCTGACGCGCGCCGCCCCGCCCCTTGCCTTGCCCGCCCGGCTTCGAAAGGATACGGCCACGGTGCGATGCGGGCCGCATCCGTCGCGCGCCGAGGGGGCTCTGCCCCCGCCGGCCTGCGGCGCGGCCCCCCGGGATATTTGGACCAAGGCGAAGCCATGAGTGCGGAGTTGAAAGCGCGGTTGATAGAGACGGCCCTTGCCGAGGGTTTCTCAAAGGCGCGCATCACCACGCCCGACGCGATCCCGCAGGCCGCCGAGCGGCTGGCCGCCTTCGTGGGCGCAGGCATGCATGGCCAGATGGGCTGGATGGAAGAGCGCATGGGCTGGCGCGGCGATCCGGCGGCGCTGTGGTCCGAGGGGCGCTCGGTGGTGATGCTGGCCGAGACCTACACGCCCGATTACGACCCGCTGGACCTGCTGAAGGCGCGCGATCACGGGGTGATCTCGGCCTATGCGCAGGGCAAGGATTACCATGATCTGGTGAAGAAGCGGCTCAAGCGCGTCGGGCGCTGGTTGCTGGAGCAGGCGCCGGAGGGCGAGGAGATCAAGGTCTTCGTCGATACCGCCCCGGTGATGGAGAAGCCGTTGGGCGAGGCCTCGGGGCTAGGCTGGCAGGGCAAGCACACGAACCTTCTGGCGCGCGATCTGGGCAGCTGGTTCTTCCTCGGCGCGATCTTCACCACGGTGGAGCTGCCGCCCGACGCGCCGGAGATCAGCCATTGCGGGTCGTGCACGGCCTGCCTCGACATCTGCCCGACCGAGGCCTTTCCCGCGCCGTACCAACTCGATGCGCGGCGCTGCATTTCTTATCTCACGATCGAGCACAAGGGGCCGATCGACGAGGAGCTGCGCGCCAAGATGGGCAACCGGATCTATGGCTGCGACGACTGTCTGGCCGTCTGCCCGTGGAACAAGTTCGCCGCCGAGGCGCGCGAGGCGCGCTATCACGGCGGCGTCGGCGCGCCGCCCCTGGCGGAACTGGCCGCGCTCGACGATGCGGGGTTCCGGGCGCGGTTCTCGGGCTCGCCGATCAAGCGGATCGGGCGCGACCGGTTCCTGCGCAACGTCCTCTATGCGATCGGAAATTCCGAGGATCCGAAACTGGCCGAGGCCGCGCACCCGCATCTGGACGATCCCGATCCGGTGGTGGCCGAGGCCGCGCGATGGGCGCTCGAGCAGCTTGCGCAGGTATCGCGATGAAAGCGATTGCCGCGCCCCGCGCATGGCCTATCTGATCGCGGTCATGACACCCGTTACCACCCAGACCCCTCGGCCACTCCTTGGGATCGCGCTGAAGCTCGGCACGGTCACGGGCTTCGTCATCATGCAGGCGCTTATCAAATCGGTCTCGGACCGGGTGCCGCCGGGCGAGGCGGTGTTCTTTCGCTCCTTCTTCGGCATCGTGCCGATCCTGCTGTGGCTGCTGTGGCGCGGTGATTTGCATGGCGGGTTGCGGGTGGAAAAACCGATAAACCACGTCATGCGCGGCGTCGTGGGAACAACCGCGATGGCGCTGAGTTTCGCAGCGCTTGCCTTCCTGCCGCTGCCCGAAGCGACCGCTCTGGGCTATGCGGCCCCCTTGCTGACCGTCGTCTTTGCGGCGCTCCTGCTGGGCGAGACGGTTCGGATCTTCCGCTTCTCGGCGGTCGGGCTGGGCATGGTCGGCGTTCTGATCGTGCTCTGGCCCCGGCTGGGCGGCAGCGGGCCGGAAGGCGGGGCGGAAGCGCTTGGCGCCGGGCTGGCGCTGGCGGGCGCAACCTGCGCGGCGCTGGCGCAGATCCAGATCCGCCGCATGGTCGGGACGGAGCGCACCTCGGCCATCGTCTTCTGGTTCTCCTGCACCGCCTCGGTGCTCTCGCTGGCCTCCCTGCCCTTCGGTTGGGTCGTGCCGACCGCGGGGGAGGCGACGCTTCTGATCCTCGCAGGGCTGATCGGCGGCACCGGGCAGATCATGCTCACCTCGGCCTATCGCTTCGCCGATGCCTCGCTGGTGGCGCCGTTCGACTACGCCTCGATGCTGCTGGCGCTGGTGATCGGCTACACCATCTTCTCGGAAGTGCCGAGCCATGCGACCTTGGCCGGGGCCGCGCTCATCATCGCGGCCGGCATCGCGATCATTCTGCGCGAGCATTGGCTGGGGCTGGAGCGCAAGCGCGCGCGCAAGGCCGCAACGCCCCAAGGCTGAGCGCCGATCCGCCTGCGACAAAAAACCTGCCTGCCCCTGCGTCACGACTCAGTCGAACCGTGCTATAGTCCCGCTATCAGAGGCGATGACGAGAGGAGGAAGATATGTCCCGTCACATCATCGACCGCGCCGAACTCAAGGCGGAAGGGCCGCGCGTGAAGCGGTTTCTCGAATTGCAACGGCGCGAAGGCATCCACCCTGTGATCAAGGAGCTCAGCAAACGCGGGCGGCCCGACCACGGCGCGCGGATGAAACAGTTCCTGCGGATCGAGCGGGCCGAAGCTACCTGACCATCTGACTTACGCTTGAGAGCTATGAAAACGCGAAAGGGCGTGCCGGGGGGCACGCCCTTCTGTTTTCTCGACCCAAGCGCGGATCAGGCGCGCACGAGTTTCTCGTAAGTCTCGGCGATGTCGCGGGTCAGAGCGCCGACCTCGAAGTTGAAGTCGCGGATCTGGCTGACCGGGGTCACTTCGGCAGCGGTACCGGTGAGCCAGCATTGCTCGAACTCGGCCAGTTCGGTCGGCTCGATCAGGCGCTCGTGGACGGTGATGCCCTTTTCCTTCAGCAGGCCGATCACGGTCTGACGGGTGATCCCGTTGAGGAACACGTCGGCCTTGGGCGTGTGAACCTCACCATCTTTAACGAAGAAGATGTTCGCACCGGTCGCCTCGGCCACGTAGCCGCGCCAGTCCATGAACAGCGCGTCCGAATAGCCGCGATCTTCGGCGGCGTGCTTGGACATGGTGCAGATCATGTAGAGACCGGCGGCCTTCGCTTCAGCCGGGATCGTGCGCGGATCGGGACGACGCCATTTCGCGATGTCGAGCTTGGCGCCCTGCATCTTCGCATCGCCGTAGTAATTGCCCCATTCCCAGCCAGCGACGGCCAGACGCACGGGGTTCTTGCGTGCCGAGACGCCCATATCCTCGCCCGCGCCACGCCAGGCCACCGCACGCACATAGGCGTCGGTCCAGCCATTGGCCTTTAGCATGTCGTATTTGGCCTTTTCGATCTCTTCGACCGAATAGGGGATTTCCATGTCGAGCAGTTGCGCCGATTTGCGCAGGCGGGCGGAATGCTCTTCGCCTTTGAAAATCTTGCCGTTGTAACAACGCTCGCCTTCGAAGACGGAGGACGCGTAATGCAGCGCGTGAGTCAGGATGTGGACATTGGCGTCGCGCCACTCCACAAGCTGTCCATCCATCCAGATCTTGCCGTCACGATCGTCATACGAGCCCGACATCTTACTCTCCTTGCAGTCACGCCATTTTACGAATATTGCGCAACTTACGTCCGAAGTGGACACTTTGTTGCGCCAAAACTGTTCTGCGGTAGCAGTTGAGTCTTGGATAGTCAACAAGGCTGACATAAAGTCACGCAAAAGAGAGGGACGATATGGCAGATAGCGGAAGCCCCGGGGGCGAGACACTTCTTTTCCTGACGGACGAGCAATTGCGCAAAGGCATCGAGGCGATGTTCTTCGCCTATCGCGCCTTTACCGCCGATCCTGACCGTCTGCTCGAAGAATACGGCTACGGGCGCGCGCATCACCGCGCGCTGCATTTCATCAACCGCCAGCCGGGGCTGACGGTGACGACGCTGCTCGCGGTTCTGGGCGTGACCAAACAGTCGCTCAACCGGGTGCTGCGCACGCTGATCGAGGACGGGTTGGTGGAAAGCCGCGTCGGCACTCGCGACAAGCGCGAGCGGCGGTTGCATCTGACGGCGGAAGGGGAAACGCTGGAACGCGCGCTGTCGGAGGCGCAGCGCGGTCGGATGCGCTCAGCCTATCGCGCGGCAGGACCGCAGGCGGTGGCAGGCTTCCGGCAGGTTCTCGAGGCGATGATGGGCCCCGACTTGCACAAGCTCTATCAAATGATGAAAGACGACTGATGCCCTACTCGGCCGACCCTCATCTCCTTATCGTCGACGATGACGAGCGCATCCGGACGCTGCTGAAGAGCTTTCTGCAGCGTCACGGCTTTCTCGTTACCGCCGCGCGCGACGCGGGCCATGCGCGCGCGCTGCTTTCGGGGCTGGAATTCAGCCTGATCGTGATGGATGTGATGATGCCGGGCGAGGATGGGCTATCGCTGACCCGCGATCTGCGCGCCAGATCGATCGCGACGCCGATCCTGCTGCTGACGGCGCGCGGCGAGACGCGCGAACGGATCGAGGGGCTGGAGGCGGGCGCCGACGACTATCTCGCGAAACCGTTCGAGCCGAAGGAACTGCTGCTGCGGATCAACGCGATCCTGCGCCGGGTGCCGCAGGAGACCGAGAGCGGTCCGAAATACCTCTCGCTGGGGCCGCTGAAATACGATCAGGAGCGGGGCGAGCTGTGGGATGGCGATGCGCTGGTGAAGCTGACCGCGACCGAGGTGCAGCTGATGCGCATCTTCGCGACTCATGCGGGCGACGTGGTCAGCCGCACGGAACTGATCGAGGAGCTGGGCCGCGAGCGCGGCAGTGGCGAGGAAGGCGGCGGCGATCGGGCGGTCGACGTTCAGATCACGCGCCTGCGCCGAAAGATCGAGCGCGACCCCCGCGAGCCGCGCTATCTGCAGACTGTGCGCGGTCTGGGCTACCTGCTCGCGCCCGACTGAGCGACATGGCGGCGGCGTATTCCAGCTTGCCCGCCCTCCGCTCGGCCAACGGTCCGAGCCAGATGCAGAACCATCATCTTCAAAAATGCGAATTTGTTATATGTTTTACAGGCCACGAATCGCTTTTCCCCAATCGGGAGCGGCAGTTGCGCGTCGAACTTGTCGCGCGAGGGTGCCTTCCCCGGCGCGTATGGCCATTGACCCTGCGTGATCTGTTGCAAGAGCGACAATTTACTGTCCCGCAGGGCAAAATCAGGCGAATGTGTTCTGGACTGACAAATTCGTGATTGGTATGAGAGCGGCCATGTTTGGCGGCACCTCGCGACGTGCCCCGGCACGTCACTATCGGCCCCCTCGCGGGCCCGGGAAGGAGAGACAACGTGTCCCACGCAGATAATAACGCAGGCACCCGGAGGGATTTCCTCTATTACGCCACCGCCGGCACCGGTGCGGTGGTGACCGGCGCAGCCGTCTGGCCGCTGGTGAACCAGATGAATGCCTCGGCCGACGTCAAGGCGCTCTCGTCGATCTATGTCGACATCTCGGGCGTCGAGACCGGCACGCAGCTCACGGTGAAATGGCGCGGCAAGCCGGTCTTCATCCGCCGCCGCACCGAGGAAGAGATCGAACTGGGGCGTGAAGTGCCGCTCGCCGATCTGGTCGACACCTCCGCCGAGAACGCGAACAAGCCGGGCGCCGAAGCGACCGACGAGAACCGCACGCTCGACGAGGCGGGCGAGTGGCTGGTGATGATCGGCGTGTGCACCCACTTGGGCTGCGTGCCGATCGGCAACGGCTCCGGGGACTACCACGGCTGGTTCTGCCCCTGCCACGGGTCGCATTACGACACCGCCGGCCGGATCCGCAAAGGCCCCGCACCGCGCAATCTCGATATCCCGGTGGCCCAGTTCACCGATGAAACCACCATCAAGCTGGGCTGAGGAGGCATTTAAATGTCGGGCATTCCCCACGACCATTACGAGCCCAAGACGGGCTTCGAGAAATGGACGCATAAGCGTCTTCCGATCATCGGGCTGATCTACGACACGATCATGATCCCCACCCCCAAGAACCTGAACTGGTGGTGGATCTGGGGCATCGTGCTGGCCTTCTGCCTCGTGCTGCAGATCGTCACCGGCATCGTTCTGGTGATGCATTACACCCCGCATGTCGATCTGGCCTTCGCCTCGGTCGAGCACATCATGCGTGACGTGAATGGCGGCTACATGCTGCGCTACATTCACGCGAACGGCGCCTCGCTGTTCTTCCTCGCCGTCTATATCCACATCTTCCGCGGCCTCTATTACGGCTCCTACAAGGCGCCCCGCGAGATCACCTGGATCATCGGCATGATCATCTACCTGTGCATGATGGGCACAGCGTTCATGGGCTACGTTCTGCCCTGGGGTCAGATGTCCTTCTGGGGCGCGACCGTGATCACCGGCCTGTTCGGCGCAATCCCGGGCATCGGCGAGTCGATCCAGGCTTGGCTGCTCGGCGGCCCGGCGGTGGACAACGCGACGCTGAACCGCTTCTTCTCGCTGCACTACCTGCTGCCCTTCGTGATCGCGGCGCTGGTGATCGTGCATATCTGGGCCTTCCACACCACGGGCAACAACAACCCGACGGGCGTTCCGGTCCGCACCGGCTCGAAAGCGGAAGCCGAGAAGGACACCCTGCCCTTCTGGCCCTATTTCGTGATCAAGGACCTCTTCGCGCTCGCCGTGATCCTGCTGGTCTTCGCCGCGGTCGTGGGCTTCATGCCGAACTATCTCGGCCACCCCGACAACTACATCGAGGCGAACCCGCTGGCGACGCCCGCACACATCGTGCCGGAATGGTACTTCCTGCCGTTCTACGCGATCCTGCGGGCCTTCACCTCGGACGTCTGGGCCGTGATGTTCGTCAACTGGATCACCTTCGGAATCGTCGACGCGAAGTTCTTCGGCGTGCTCGCGATGTTCGGCGCGATCCTCGTGATGGCGCTGGCCCCGTGGCTCGACACCTCGAAAGTGCGCTCGGGCGCCTACCGCCCGATGTTCAAATGGTGGTTCTGGCTGCTGGCGATCGACTTCATGGTGCTGATGTGGGTGGGCGCGATGCCGACCGACGGGATCTATCCCTACATCTCGCTGATCGGCGCGACCTACTGGTTCGTCTACTTCCTCGTGATCCTGCCGCTGCTTGGCCTGATCGAGAAGCCGCAACCGATGCCGGCGACGATCGAGGAAGACTTCAACCACCACTACGACATCAAATCGGCTGAATGAGTAAGGAAGAGGGACACCAAATGAAACATCTTCTGATCTCTGCCCTGTCGGCGCTGGTGATCGGGGCAAGCGCCCTGACCTCCCCGGCGATGGCGGCCGAAAGCGGCGAAAGCCATGTCGAGGATATCGACTTCTCCTTCGAGGGCCCCTTCGGGACCTTCGACCAACAGCAGCTGCGTCGCGGCTTCCAGGTCTACCGGGAGGTCTGCTCGGCCTGCCACGGCCTGCGCTATGTCGCCTTCCGCACGCTCGCTGATCAGGGCGGCCCGATGATGGACCCGGCCTGGGTGCGCGCCTATGCCGCCGAGTTCACCGTGATGGACAAGGAAACCGGCGAAGAGCGCCCCGGCAAAGAGACCGACCACTTCCCGTTCATCTCCGGCATGGGCATGGGTCCGGACCTGTCGCTGATGGCGAAAGCGCGTGCGGGCTTCCACGGCCCCTACGGCCTCGGCATCAACCAGTTCTTCCGCGGCATCGGCGGTCCCGAGTATATCTACTCGGTCCTGACCGGTTACACCGGCGAAGAGAAGGAAGAGGCGGGCTCGTATTTCTACGGCAACCACACCTTCCCGGGTGGTTGGATCGCCATGCCTCCGCCGCTCTCGGAAGACCTCATCGAATATGAGGACGGCACGCCCGCCACCGTCGAACAGATGGCCCAGGACGTGTCCGCCTTCCTGATGTGGACGGCCGAGCCGAAGCTGGAATCGCGCAAGCGCTGGGGCTTCGTCGCGGTGCTGATGCTGGCGGTGCTGAGCACGCTGCTCTACCTGACCAACAAGAAGCTCTGGGCGCCGCATAAGGGCAAGAAGTTCGACCTGTAAGCCCGGGCTCGACCTGCTAGACTGATGAACGCCCCCTCGTCCGCGAGGGGGCGTTTTCCGTTCTCTGGAGCTGCCCGATGCCCACACCGCCCCCCGGCTTCGCGCCCCTGCCCGACCCGCCCTATTACGCGGTGATCTTCGCCTCTCTGCCCGGAGCGAGCGATGAGGGCTATGGCGCCATGGCCGAACAGATGGCCGCGCTCGCCGCTCAGCAGCCCGGCTATATCGGGATGGAGAGCGCACGCGATGGAACAGGCTTCGGCCTCACCGTCAGCTACTGGGCCGACGAAGCGGCGCTGATCGCGTGGAAGGCGGTGGCGAAGCACCAGCTCGCGCAGCAACTCGGCAAGGATCGCTGGTATCGCCATTACGCCCTGCGCGTCGCCAAGGTCGAACGCCAGTATGACGGCCCCGAGGGGCGCTGAAATTCTCCCTCCGCTGACGCGGCGCAAAGCGTCCGCGCTCTTGGATGTCGCGGGCAAGCGGGCTATCTGGGAAGGGACAACAGGAGTAACAATGCCCGACATTTCCGACCTGCCCCATATCAGCCCCGCCTCCCGCGCCCCGCGCCTGTGCGTGCTGATCGACGCCGATAACGTCCCCGCCGGATATGCCGAAGCGATCTTCGAAGAGATCGCCTCGCTGGGCGAAGCCTCGGTGCGCCGGATCTACGGCGACTGGTCGGCGCAGCGCCTCGCGGGCTGGGCCAAGCGTGTGGCGGAACTGGGCCTCGTCGCGGATCAGCAATTCGCCAATACGAAGGGCAAGAACGCCTCCGATATCGGGCTCGTCATCGCGGCGATGGATTTCCTGCATTCGGACCTGTTCGACGGCTTCGTGTTGGTCTCCTCGGACAGCGACTTCACCCGCCTCGCCGCCCGCATCCGCGAGCAGGGCCTGGACGTCTACGGCATCGGCGAACAGAAGACGCCTGAAGCCTTCCGCAAGGCCTGCAAACGCTTCATCTATGTCGAGAACCTCGGCAATGGCGACAGCACCGCCGACACCGCCGCCAAGCCCACCTCAGGCAAGACCGGCACCAGCGCCCCGAAAACTTCGGGCGGCAAGCAGGAGCCCAAAGCCGCGATCCCGATCATCGTCAACGCGATGAAAGCGATCGGTCTGGAAGAGGAATGGTATTCGCTGGGCCAGCTCGGCCAGTTCATCACGCAGGCGAACCCGGATTTCGACACCCGCACCTATGGCAGCGCGAAGCTGTCGGACCTGCTGATCAAGACGGGCCGCTTCCAGTTGCAGCGCGGTGAAGGCAATCAGTGGATGGTGCGCGATCTGGCCTAATCAGGCCTTCGCCCCGTAGCGTGCAAGGAACATCGCGACCGCGCCCCGGATCACGCGCTCTTTCTGCTCACCGGTGAAGCTGTCGCAAATCCCGAACAGAAGCTTGGGGTGCAGTTCCGATTTGCACAGCTCGATGAAGAGGTAGGCGGCAAGATCGATATCGTCGATCACCAGCTCGCCCCGGTCGGCAGCACAGCGCAGGTACTCCATCAGCAGTTCGTGCACCAGTTCCGGACCCGCCGCGTAGAAGGCGCGGCCCAGTTCGGGAAACCGCTCGGATTCGGCGACGCAGAGCCGATAGAGCCCCTGGTTGAGTTTGCAGTTCATCGAGTCGACGATCTGCGCGGCGGCAAGCGACAGCACTACCTCGGGGGCGGCGCTGAAATCGATCGTGGCGACGGCGCTGTCGGTCTGCTCCTTGAGCTGCGATCGCACGACCTCGACGAACATCAGCCGCTTATCGGGGAAATAGCTGTAGAGCGTGGCTTTCGACACGCCCGCTTCCTTGGCGATGTCATCGACCGAGGCCCCGTCGAACCCATCGCGCAGAAAGATCGTCCGCGCCCCTTCGAGCACCTGATCGAACTTGCGCCCGCGATTGATCTGATCTGCCTGTGACATCTGCCCTCCGGTCCCGGGAAACCGACCCGGGCTCGCAGAATAAACCGGGCGGTTCACATCCCGCAAGGTCGCACACGTCACGTCATAGCGGAATGCACCGGCGAACCGACAGACCGCGGCCTAGCTTCGGCTTGGCCAAAATATCCCGGGGGGCTCCGCAGGAGCGGGGGCAGAGCCCCCTCTCTCCTCGCAAATGTCGCCCTCCGGCGACGGGGGCAGCGCCCCCTTCAGCCGATCGTGCCGCGCACACCGCCGGTCTGCGCCCGATCCATCAGGAACTGATCGAGGATCACGCAGGCCATCATCGCCTCGGCCACCGGCACCGCACGGATACCGACGCAAGGATCGTGGCGGCCCTTGGTGATCACCTCCACCTCTTCGCCCGCGACATTGACCGAGCGGCGCGGCGTCAGGATCGACGAGGTCGGCTTCACCGCGAAGCGCACCGTGATCGGCTGGCCGGTGGTGATCCCGCCAAGGATGCCGCCTGCGTGGTTCGACAGGTATTCGACGCCGTCGGGGGGGCCCATCACCATCTCGTCGGCATTCTCGACGCCGGTCAGAGCCGCGGCAGCCATGCCCTCGCCGATCTCGACGCCTTTCACGGCGTTGATCGACATCATCGCGGCGGCCAGCTCAGTATCCATCTTGGCGTAGATCGGCGCACCCAGACCTGCCGGGCAGCCCTCGGCCACCACCTCGATCGCGGCCCCGACCGAGTTCTGCCCCTTGCGGATCGCGGCGAGATAATCGGCCCATTCATCCGCAGCCTCTCCATCGGGCAGGAAGAACGGGTTTTGCAGGATCGCGTCCCGGTCGAACTTCGCGCGGTCCAGATGTTTCGCGCCCATCTGCACCATGTAGCCATAGATCTGCAGATCGGGGACCAACTGGCGCAGCGCGGCCTGCGCCACGCCCCCGGCGGCCACACGCGCCGCCGTCTCGCGCGCGCTCGACCGCCCGCCGCCGCGATAGTCGCGGACACCGTATTTCTGGTGATAAGTGATATCGGCATGACCGGGGCGGAACTGCCGCGCGATCTCGCCGTAATCCTTCGAGCGCTGGTCGGTATTCTCGATCATCAGCTGAATCGTCGTGCCGGTCGTGCGGCCCTCGAACACACCCGACAGGATGCGCACCGCGTCAGGCTCCTTGCGCTGGGTCGTTTCCTTCGACTGGCCCGGACGACGGCGATCGAGGAATTGCTGGATGAACGCCTCGTCGATCTCGATGCCGGGCGGGCAGCCATCCACCGTCGCGCCAAGCGCGGGCCCGTGGCTTTCGCCCCAGGTGGTGACGCGGAACTGGTGACCGAAAGTGTTGAACGACATGGGACGCGCGCCTCGCAGGTTTCCTTCGGCGCTGGCTTAGCAAGTCAGGGGCTGCGAGGCAACGCGCATGGCATTGCGCGCGGCTGCTTAGAAAGACCTTGGTTGCGCGCGGGACGCGCTCACTCGACCGCGCGGATCAGCTTGCGCTCGAGCACGCGTAGCACCTGACGCAGATCGTGGCCGCGCCGAAGCACCTGCCCCTGCTGCCCGATCACCGCATATTGCCCCTGTTTCGAGCGCAGCGCGGGTCGTTTCTCGATCCGGTAGATCGGCACTTCGGCGGCGCGGCGAAAGATCGAGAAGACCGCGACATCGCGCAGGAAACTCATCCCGTAATCACGCCACTCCCCCGCCGCGACCGCGCGCCCGTAAAGCGACAGGATCACGCCAAGCTCGGAGCGATCGAAAGCGATCTGCTCCGGCACGCCGGAAGGGTTCGGATGGGGGGAAGGCGTTTGAACCGTCATTTACAAAGGGTACATCGCGCGTGGCGCAAATCAAGCCCACCCGCGCTAAGGTTGCACACGCCTTTGCCGCGCCGGAATATGACCTAGAAAATGCCTGATTTCCTGCGCCTTCCTGCCGGGATTCAGCGACACCCTCAAATCAGCGGAAAACGCTAAAAGCCCGACGGTGCGGTAAACAGCCCCCACCCAGTTCGTATCGTCGGGCGCTTTTCCCTCCTGCAGAAAAGCCTCGTGTCCTGGTCAGACACGGGGCTTTTCATTTTCCGATCTGCCGCACGCCCTGCCCTAGTAGCAGCGCACCGCCTTGATCGTGCCGTTCTCGTCGATCTCGAAATTCACCCGCCCCGGGGCGTAATCCATCGTCACCGCATCGCCCGGATGAATGATGCGATGGGGCCGCGCGAGGGTTAGCCCCGCCAGCACCGTTTCAGGCCGCCCCACGAGCGACGCAAGTCCGGGCGGCGGGCAGACGCCAACCGCGGGCGGACCCGATCGCGGCGGCATGCGGTGCGGCTGGCAAGCCGCGACCCCGAAGGCTGCGACCCCAAGTGTGACGATCAGACCGATCCGCGCCCTGCTCCGTTCCATCAGGCTCACCCGCAATCGATGTTGTAGACATTCCCGCGCGAGTCGAGCCGGAACACGACGCGCTGCGGGTTGTAGACCTGATCCTCGACGCCGCGCCATTCCACGATCCGATAGGGTTTGGTGATCCCCAGCGTCTGAATCTGCGCCGCCGGCTGGCCCAGGACCGAGGTGTAGTTCACCGCGCCGCAAGTGTCGGGCTCACGCTCCTGCAGGCCGCCTTTGGTGAGGGTGACAGGCGGGGTGACATAGGGCGCGGGCGCTTCGGCCTGAGGCGCGGGAGCGGCGCTATCCGAGGGGGTCTCGCTCATCGGACCCGCGGGATCGCAGGCCGCAAGCGCCAGCATCGAACCCATGACGAAAAATCGTTTCAACATGTCGCACCCTTCATTGCATTGGCCGCGCCGATAACGCAGGCTATTGCGGAATTTATACAAGGAGTATGCGCCCATGAGAACCCGTGCCGCAGTCGCGTTGGAGGCGGGAAAACCGCTCGAAATCATGGAAGTGGAGCTGGAAGGCCCGAAAGCGGGCGAAGTGCTCGTCGAGATCAAGGCCACCGGCATCTGCCACACCGACGAATTCACCCGCTCGGGCGCTGACCCCGAGGGCATCTTCCCGACCATCCTCGGCCATGAGGGCGCGGGCATCGTGCTCGAGGTCGGCGAAGGCGTGACCACGCTGAAGCCGGGCGATCACGTGATCCCGCTCTACACCCCGGAATGCCGCGAATGCCCGTCCTGCCTCTCGGGCAAGACGAACCTCTGCACCGCGATCCGCAACACCCAAGGTCAGGGCCTGATGCCGGACGGCACCACGCGTTTCAAGATGCTCGATGGCACGCCGATCTATCACTACATGGGCTGCTCGACCTTCGCGAACCACACGGTGATGCCCGAGATCGCGCTCGCCAAGGTCCGCGACGACGCGCCGTTCGAGAAGATCTGCTATATCGGCTGCGGCGTCACCACCGGCATCGGCGCGGTGATCAACACCGCTGGCGTTGAGATCGGCTCGACCGCCGCAGTCTTCGGCCTCGGCGGGATCGGTCTGAACGTGATCCAGGGCCTGCGCATGGCGGGTGCCGACATGATCATCGGCGTGGACCTGAACGACGGTAAAGAGGAAATGGCCCGCAAGTTCGGCATGACCCATTTCGTGAACCCCTCGAAATCGGACGTTCCGGTGGTGCAGCAGATCGTCAACCTGACCAAGACCGAGCGCGACCAGATCGGCGGCGTGGACTATTCCTTCGACGCCACGGGCAACGTGCAGGTGATGCGCGACGCGCTGGAATGCTCGCATCGCGGCTGGGGCGTGTCGGTCATCATCGGCGTTGCACCCGCGGGGGCCGAGATCGGCACCCGCCCGTTCCAGCTCGTCACGGGCCGGACGTGGAAAGGCACCGCGTTCGGCGGCGCCAAGGGTCGCACCGATGTGCCGAAATTCGTCGAGTGGTACATGAACGACAAGATCGAGATCGACTCGATGATCACCCACACCATGCCGCTCGAAGACATCAACAAGGCCTTCGATCTGATGCATGCGGGCGAGTCGATCCGCTCGGTCGTGATCTACTGAGCCCAAGGCCGGGGGCACTGCCCCCGGACCCCCGGGATATTTCCAGCAAGCCCGAAGCGCAGGCCGTTTCGGGCTTGTTCAAATATCCCCGGGTGAATTCGTGCCAGCGAAGAGGGGCAGAGCCCCTACTCTCCCAGATAGTCCCGCAGCGCAGGCGGCGGATCGTCGAGAAGCGGTCCGGTCTCTTGCGGCGCATGGGCGCGGCCCTCGGCCACCAGAACCGTCTGCGGGCAAAGCGCGCGCGCATCCTCGGGATCGTGGCTGACCATCAGCACCGTCGTGCCCTGTTCGCGCGCGATCTCGGCCACCAGCGCCAGCATCTCGGATTTCAGCGCGGGCCCGAGCGCCGCGAAGGGCTCGTCGAGCAGCAGGATCGGACGGCCACGGAGCAGCGTCCGCGCGAGCCCCGCACGGCTTTGCTGCCCGCCCGACAGCGCGCCGGGTTTGCGCCTCTCCATCCCCTCAAGGCCCACACGCGCCAGCGCCGTCTCGATCCGGGCGCGGTCGGTGGCGTCGATCTTGCCTTTCGGGTTCAGGCCAAGCGCGAGATTGGTCTCGAGCCGCAGATGCGGGAAGAGGTTCTGGTCCTGAAACAGGATCGAGAGCGGGCGCTCCCCCGGTGGCGTCGCGGTGATGTCCTCGCCCTGCCAGAGGATGCGGCCACTTGCGGGCGACAAGAACCCCGCGATGGCCGCAAGCAGCGTCGACTTGCCCGCCCCGGACGGGCCGATCAGTGCAACCCGCGCACCGGTCTGGATGGTGAGATCGGAATCGAGGCGGAAATCGCCCTGTGTGAGGGTCAGTCTATCGAGGGTCAGCATAATGCCCCGCGCGGTCGAGCGCCCAGAAAAGCGCGAAGGTGAGGATCAGAAGCAAGCTCGCAGCGCCCGCTGCCTGATCCATGCGATAAGAACCCATGAGCTGGAAAAGCGCCAGCGGCAGGGTGCGGGTCTGGCCATCCGAGAACAGCGTGATGACGCCCAGATCGCCCATCGAGAAGGCCGCAGCCAGCCCCGCCGAAAAGCCCAGCGGACGGGCAAGGCGCGGGATCGTCAGCAGGCGCAGCCGGGCAAAGCCATGCAGCCCGAGCGAGGCGGCGAGCCGGTCGTAATCGGCCTGCAACGTGCGAATTTCGGGCATCAGGATGCGGGTCGCGAAGGGCACCGACAGCGCGGCATTGGTCAGCAGCACCATCGGCAGGGCGAGGTCCGTGGGGTTCACGAAAGGCCGCGCGATCAAGAAGGCGCCGGTCCCCATCACGAGGCTCGACGCGGTCATCGGCAGCATCGCCGCGATCTCCGCCCAGCGTCGCCGCGTGGCCACCAGCGCGAGCGGCAGGGCGATGGCGAGGGTCACAAACGTCGAGGCCAGCGCGATCACCAGCGAGGTCAGCGTGGCGGGCCAAATCATCGCGGGCAGCTCGGCGAGCGCAGGCAGCCCACGGGCGAAGACCGCCCCGATGGGGAGCAGCAGGAAGACGGCTGCCAGAAGGATCGCGAGCGTATCGAAGGCCACGCGATCCGCCCCGCCGGACAACTGCCGGATCGGCGTGGCGCGGCGGTCATGCCCCGCGCCGAAGCTCGACGGCAGGGTGGCGCGCGCCGCAATCAGCAGCGCCACGACCGAGATCGCGACCTGCACCAGCGCAAGGCTCGCCGCGCGGCCCATGTCGAAATCGAAGCGGAAGGCCTGATAGATCGCCAGCTCCACCGTGGTCGCGCGCGGGCCTCCGCCCAGTGTCAGCGCGACCGCGAAGGAGGTCAGGCAGACGAGGAAGATCGCAAGAAACGCACCGGGCAGAACCGAGCGCAGCATCGGGCGTTCGAGGTGGCGGGTGACCTCGGCCGGGCCGAACCCGAGGGTGGCCGCAAGGCGGAACCGCTCGGCCGGGATCGCCTTCCAGCCGTGCAGGATCATCCGCGTGGCCAGCGGCAGGTTGAAGAAGACATGGGCGATGATCACGCCCTGCGCGCCATAAATCGAGATCGGATCGATGCCGAAGGGCGCCAGCGCCGCATTGACCAGCCCGCGCCGCCCGAACACCGCGATCAGCCCGAAGACGGCGACGATCACCGGAAGGATGAACGGCGCCCCCAGCAGCGAGATCAGCAGCCCCCGCCCCGCAAAGCGGCGCCGGTGCAGCGCGCGCGCGACCGGGATCGCGAGAGCGCAGGAGATCAGCGCCGAGGCCGCCGCCTGCCACAGCGTGAAGCGGATCGCGGCGAGGTCGGTCTCGCGCAGCCCCGTCAGCCCGCCCGCGCGGAACGTCACCGCCGCCAACGTGCCAAGGACGAGCGCGGCCAAAGCCGCACCCGCCAGCACCGCCCAGAGGGGCGTGCGTCTTATTTGGAGAAGGCGCGTTGCCATTCTTCCAGCGCCGGACCGCGCAGTTTCTCGGCCTCGGCCTCACCCAGATAGAGCGTCTTGTCGGGCATCGGCAGGTTGCGGAACACCTCGGGCAGCTGATCGTGGGGCAGTTTCGCCGGGAAGGACCAGTTCGCCGTCGCGATCATGCCCTGAAAATCGGGGCTGAGCACGTAATCGAGGAATTTCTGCGCCAGCTCGGGATGCTTCGAGGTCTTCAGCTGCGCGACCAGTTCGGGGGTGAAGTAATGCCCCTCGGGGAAGATCGCGGCGACCTTGCTGTCATCCTCCTCGGCCATGATGTGATAGGCGGGCGAGGTGACGTAGCTGAGCACCATATCCGCCTCGCCATCGGTGAACATGCCGTAGGCCTCGGACCAGCCCGGCGTAACGGTCAGCACCTTGGGCGCGATCTTCGTCCAGGCCTCCTCGGCCTTGTCGCCATAGATGTCCTTCACCCACAAGAGCAGAGAAAGCCCCGCGACCGAACTGCGCGGATCCTCGATGACGATCTTGTAGGCGTCGTCGGGCGCATCCAGAAGGTCCTGGAAGCTCGCGGGCGGGTTCTTCAGCTTGGTCTTGTCATAGACGAAGGCCAGCTCCGACCAGTCGAAGGGCAGAAAGATCGGATCGTCCCATTTGACCGGCATGGTCAGATCGGAGGTGTCCTCGTTATGCGGGGCGAACAGGCCTGTGGCGCGCGCCTTCGCGGTCACGTCGGTGTTCAGTCCGATCGCGATATCGGCGGAGGTCTTGTCGCCTTCGAGCAGGATGCGCGGCAGCACATCGCCCGCCACGAATTTCAGATCGCAATCGCAGGTCGCCTCGAACCCCTTCTCGATCGCGGGGCCGGGGCCCCATTCGCTCGTGAAATAATCGGGCGCGTAGACGGTGAGTACGGGCTTGTCCTCGGCCGCCGCCATCGTGGCGATCAGGCTCAGGGCTCCCGCAAGCATCAGGTGGGTTTTCATGCCTCACTCCTTGGGCTTGCCGGGCGGAGTGGGGCCGGGAGATCCGGCTACCTTCCCTCCGCCGGTCTTAACCGGTTCAGGTTCAACGGGTTCGCGCGGATCGCATCTCAGCCAGCCTTGCGCTGGCACCCCGAGGTAGGGCGCAACGTAAGCGCGCGCGGCTGCGGACGCAAGGGCAAGCAGGCACAGCGTCCCTGCCCCGCGCCCCGGACGCTCTGGCGAGTTCCCGCCAGTGGCGAGCCGCGCCGGATTTCAATGGCTTGCAACTGCGCGCGGGGCGACGCAGGCTCAATCTGGTACGGATTTGGGAGGAACCGATGCGCATCACCCTGACGGCGGCCCTGCTGGCCGCGACCGCCCTGCCCGCCTTGGCCGACACGATCGAGGCGCCGGGCAAGATCACAGCCGTGACGCTCTTTCCGCGCGGCGCGCAGGTGGTGCGGCAGGTGACGCTGGACGCGCCCGAGGGCAGCCATGACCTGCTGGTGCCGGGCTTTCCCGAAGGCACCGACATCTCGACGCTGCGGGTGTCGGGTGACGGTGTGCAGATCGGCGCGGTGAGCCTGATCTCCGGGCGCCCGCCCGCTGTGGGCGATGGCGAGAGCGCGGCGGTGAAATCCGCGCGGGATCGGTTGGCCTCCGCGAAGGAAGCGCTGGCGGAACAGCAGGACTCGGTGGCCGTGATCCGCGCCAAGGCGCAGGCCGCGCGCGACCAGATCACCTATCTCAAGAACACCCAATCCGAGGTGACCGCGCCCGAACAGCTGCGCGCACTGGCGCAGATGGTCGAAGATCAGATCCTCACCGCCTCTGAGCGCGCGATTACCGCTGAAGCCGAGGCGCGCCGCGCGGAGGCCGCGCTCGATCCTGCGAAAGAGGCGGTGAAGCAGGCGCAAACGGCGCTCGATGCGCTGCTGAACCCGGCGCAGGATCGTGACGTGCTGAGCGCCAAGGTGCAGGGCTCGGGCACGCTGACGATCACTTCCTACGTCCAGAATGCGGGCTGGCAGCCCTCCTATGATCTGCGGCTCGACCGCGACAAGGGGGCGGTGGACATGGAGCGTTTCGTCTCGGTCCATCAGGCCACGGGCGAGGATTGGCGCGGCGTCGATCTGACCCTCTCGACGGCACGTCCCGGCGGACGGGCGGAACCCGGCGAGGTCTATCCGCGGCTGGCCCGGATCGGTGATCCCGACGCGCCGCCCACGCCGGTGCCGATGAAGCGCTCCCTCGCCGCGTCCGGTGCTGCGCCCGAGCCGACGATGGAGGCCGCAATCAGCGACCGCGCCGATATGCAGATGCAGGGCGAGACGGTGACCTACCATTACCCGAGCGCCGTGGACCTGCGCGACGGGGTGGACGATCTGCGCCTGAGCCTCGATTCCAAGACCCTGCCGATGGATGTCTTCGCCGAGGCCGCGCCGCTGACCGATCCGCAGGCCTATCGCGTGGCCGAGGGCAAGAACGCGACCGGCGAGATCCTGTTGCCCGGACCCGCGAACCTCTATGCCGATGGCGCGCTGGTCGGCCAGTCGCATCTGCCGATGGTCGCGGCGGGTGACGATCTGACGCTTGGTTTCGGGCCGATCGAAGGCATCCGCGTGGACCGCCGTATGCCAGACACGATGGAGGGCGATAGCGGCTTCATCTCGAAATCCAATGAGCGCCGCGAGGTGGTCGAGATCGAGGTGAAGAACCTCACCGACAAAGGCTGGCCGATGCGGGTGATCGACCGGGTGCCCTATTCCGAACAGGAAGACCTGAAGATCACGACCAAGGCGACCCCGCCCGCGAGCGAGAGCGATTACGACCATCGCCGCGGCGTGCTCGCATGGCGCTTCGATCTGGGCGCAGGCGAGACCAAGACGATCCGCACCGAGACCACGCTCAGCTGGCCCACCGATCAGGTCCTGCGCTAAGGCAAGGCTGCGCGAACAGCCCCGCGCGCGGCCGAGGCCCGCGTGATCAGGCCGCGTTTCGCGGATCGGCCGCAGCGCGCAGTTTCGCGAGCAGCGACGGCGAGAGGCGCAGGAACCCGCGCGCGGGCGGCTCGGCCTTCGCCGCCTCGGGGGGCTGCGCCTCTGCACCCCCGGTCTTTTCGGTTCCCTTGGGCGTCTTCTCGTCCGGCGCGGCTTGCGGCCCCGCCGCCTGCGCGGCCTGAGCCGCGGCATATTCGGCAGCAGCCGCCCGTGCTGACGCGCCCTCCTCCACGGTCGCGCCCTGCCCCGCCGTCGCACCTACGATCTTGGTGCGCCCGCCATCGTCGCCCGGAAACGGCGCGCCGAACCGCAACACAAGCTCCGTCAGGCTCGGCCCGATCTCGTCGAGCAGCATCAGGAAGCGGTTGGTGGGCCATGCGTGCAGCCCCAAGGCCCCGCCGCCTGCAAGCCGCAGAACGAAGCCCTCCCCCCGCAGCCGATGTTGCAGATCGAACCAGTCGCGCGCCTGATCCAGCGCCTCCTGCACCGCGTGCATTTCCGGCAGCGGCGCTTTCGCAGCAGGCGCTTCGGGCGCTGCCTCCTCCGCCAGACCGTCCTGCAACACGCGCCGGATCAGCTCTGCCGGGGGCAGACCGAACGCACGCGCTTCCGCCGCGATGCGGTCGATCAGATCGAGCGGCAGGCGCAGAGAGACAAGGCGGTGCTGAGAACAGGAGCGGGATGCAGATTGAGACATGGCGGGTCGAAGCTCGTTCGCATTGGCGGGGTTCCCCCAGCCTCGCGCATCAAGCTTAACAGCCCGTGAACACCAGTCGGATTTCCGCCGCAGCGGAGCCGTCGGCCCCGCGCGGGGGGCCAACGGAAAAGGCAAAGCCTCAGAACGTCTCGAACCGATCCGTGTCGGCGTCATATTGTTCGAGCACGCCTTCGCCGATGTCATGGCGCAGCCCGTGCAGCGTCATCCGATCCGCATCGAGCGCCTCGCGCACGAAGGGGAAGGTCATCAGGTTCTCGAGGCTGACTTTCACCGCCTCACGCTCGAGCGCCAGCACTTGCTGATCCTCGGGCAGGTCGGTCACGCGCTCGTAGCCCGGGCGCAGCAGGTTCAGCCAGGTGCCGACGAAGGAGCTTTTCTCCTCCAGCTCCGGCGCATGGCCCGAGCACATCGCATGGCAGCCCGCGACGCCGCCGCAATTGGAGTGGCCGAGCACGATCAGATGCGCGACCTTCAGGCTGGTCACCGCATATTCGACCGCAGCCGAGGTACCGTGGTGATCGCCATCGGGCGTGAATTCCGGCACGAGGTTCGCGATATTGCGGTGGATGAAGAACTCGCCCTGATCGGCGCCGAACATCGAGGTCACATGCACGCGGCTGTCGCAGCAGGCGATGATCATCGAGCGCGGGCGCTGCCCTTCGGAGGCGAGACGGCGATACCAGGCGCGGTTCTCGTTATAAGTGGTGGCGTGCCATCCTTGATAACGGCTCACAAGGTAGCTGGGCAGCGGTTTCACATGCTCTCTCATCGATCCCTCGTCTGGTGTCTGGCGTCTTATCGCTGCGTCAAATAGCGCGTTGCGCGCCCGGTTTCGAGTAGATTTTCCGGATCGCTCAACGAAATCTTGAGACCTCTCGATCACGTTACCGCCCGGGCGATGGTGAAATCAAAGGGGGTGTCGGGGTGACACAGGTGTCTCGCTTGCGCTGCAAGGAAAAGATGTCGTTGGATACGGCGCGGCTGGTGGTGCTCTATGCAGAGCTGGGACAGGACGGGGCGGAGCGGGTGATCTGCGCCACGGTCGAAGATCTCGCCTTCCATCTCAGCGCGTTGGAAGAGGCCACGAAATCGGGCCAATGCGCCAAGCTGCGCCGCGCGATCGTCGAGGTGATGGAGCTGGCCGAACAGGTCGGGCTGCTGTCGATGGTCAGCACGGCGCGCGACCTTCTGGACTGCATCTCGGGCGGCGATGCGGTGGCGCAGGCGGCGGTGATGGCGCGGCTGGGCCGGATTGCGGAACGCTCGCTCACCGAGGTCTGGGATATCGGCAACCTGTCTTCCTGAGGCGTGATCGATCGGCCCTTGCGGGCAGGCGCGGCGACGCTAGGCTCTGGGACGAAAGCAACCACCAGAGCCAAGGAGCCGCCCCCATGAGCGCAGACAAGACCGCAGAGATGCCCGCCGAGTTTTCCTTTCTCGCCCCCCGACCCGCGATGCGCTTCGCCGAGGCGGATGCGCCCGCGCGCACGCTGATCGCCGTTGCGCCCGAGGGGTTGGAGCAGGCTCTGGCCGATCTGCCTCCCGCGCAGCGCGCCTTCGTCGAGGCGACGGGCTTCAAGGCGAGCGCGGGTCAGATCGCGCTTCTGCCCGGGCCGGATGGCGCGGAGGCGGCGCTGCTGGGCCTCGGGACCTCTGCTGCCCGGGCGCGCGAGCGGTTCTCGCTGACGCGGGCGGCCTCGGCGCTGCCCGAAGGCGCATGGCGGATCGAGGGCGATCTGTCGGAAGAATTGAAAGCGGAAACGGCGCTCGGCTGGTTGCTCGCGGGCTATCGGTTCGGTCGCTATGCCGAAGCCGCGCCGCCGAAAGCGCGGCTGGTCTGCCCGGAGGGCTTGGACGCGGCGCAGATCGAAGCCGTGGCCGAGGGCGAGGCCTTCACCCGTGACCTGATCAACACCCCCGCTTCCGATATGGGCCCGGACGAGCTGGAGGGCGCCGCGCGCCTTCTGGCCGAACGCCACGGCGCAGAGGCCAAGGTGATCAAGGGCGACGATCTTCTGACGCAGAACTTCCCGATGATCCACGCGGTGGGCCGCGCCTCGCCACGCATGCCGCGGCTGATCGAACTGAGCTGGGGCAGCGAAGGGCCTGCGCTGACTCTGGTCGGCAAAGGCGTCTGTTTCGACACGGGCGGGCTGAACCTCAAGCCCGGAGCCTCGATGGGGCTGATGAAGAAGGATATGGGCGGCTCGGCCACCGTTCTTGGCCTTGCGCATATGATCATGGCGACCGGCGCGAAGCTGCGCCTGCGGGTGCTGGTCCCGGCGGTCGAGAACTCGGTCGGCGGCGACAGTTTCCGCCCCGGCGACATCCTGACCAGCCGCAAGGGACTGACCGTCGAGATCAACAATACCGATGCCGAGGGGCGGCTGGTGCTGGCCGATGCGCTCGCCTATGCCGATGAAACCCCGCCCGATCTGATGATCTGCATGGCGACGCTGACGGGGGCCGCGCGGGTCGCTCTGGGGCCGGACATTCACCCGTTCTACACCGATGACGAGGGCGTCGCGCAGGCTTTGGCGACGGCCTCTGGCGCGGTGGCAGACCCGCTCTGGCGGATGCCGTTCTGGGCGCCCTACGAGGCGAAGATCGAACCCGGCATCGCCGATCTCGACAACGCGCCCTCGGGCGGCATGGCGGGCTCGATCACCGCAGCCCTGTTCCTGCGCCGCTTCGTGACCGAGACAGAGCGCTTCGCCCATTTCGACATCTACGGCTGGCAACCCGCCGCCGCCCCCGCCCGACCGAAAGGCGGGGTCGGCCAAGGCGCGCGGGCGATCCTCGCAGCCCTGCCCGAGGTGCTGAAATGACCGACCGTCGCCGCCTGCCCTATTCAGGTGAGATCGCGCTGGAGGCCCTGCGCGGCCAGATCGAGGCGGAAGGCTTCACCCACGGCATGCCCGCGCGGATCGTCGTGCCCGTGACCGATCTCTGCCCCGAGCCCGGAAGCCTGCGCGACCGGCAGCTTCTTTTTGGCGCCGCGGTGACGGTGATCGACCAGCGCGACGGCTTCGCCTTCGTGCAGGCCGCATGGGATGGCTATTGCGGCTGGATCGCCGCCGATACCTTCGGCACGCCCGAGCCGGCCACCCATGTCGTCACCGCACCTGCGACGCATGTCTATCGCGAGGCGGCGATCAAGCGCGGCGAAGTCATGCAGCTCTCGATGGGCGCGCATCTGTCAGTGACCGGGAACGACGGCATGTTCGCCGTGACCGCCGAGGGCTTCGTGCCGCGCCAGCATCTGCGCGCGCTCGACCAGCCCGAGGCCGATCCCGTCGCGGTGGCCGAGCGGCTGCTGGGCACGCCCTATCTGTGGGGCGGCAACAGCCGTGCGGGGATCGACTGCTCGGGTCTGGTGCAGATCGGCTTCGCGCTGTGCGGGCAGTCCGTGCCGGGCGACAGCGACCTGCAATGGGCGGAGATGGGCGAGACCGTGCCGGAGGGCGCGCCGCTGCAGCGTGGCGACCTGCTGTTCTGGAAAGGTCATGTGGCGCTCGCCTGCGATGGCGAGACAATGATCCATGCCAACGGTCACACGATGAGCGTGGCCTATGAGGGCATCGAGGCCGCCAAGGCGCGGATCGCGGCGGCGGGCGAAGGGACGTATCTCGGGGTTAAGCGGGTCACGCGGTAAGGCTTTGTAGCGCGGGGCGACCAGCCCCGGGCCGCGCCCGAGACGCGGCGCAGTGGGCCGTCTGTGTATCGTGGTAAGGGACGCGCCCGAGCCTTGGGTGGGCGCTTCGATCCGCCTGTGGCCTGGCGCTTTATCTCGCAAGCCCGAGTGACGGTGATGCGCGCGCTGACATCGCCAATGCGCCCTCCCGGGGGGAGGGTCGGGCGCGGCCCGGGCTGGAGGCCCGGGCGGACCTTCGTCTCAGAGAACACCGCCAAAAGAAAAACGCCCGATCTTCCGACCGGGCGTTTCCCAATTCAAATAAGGCCGAACCCTCAGCCCTTCTTGAGCACGCGCTTGCCCAGGGTCTCGGCGATCTGCACCGCGTTCAGCGCTGCGCCCTTGCGCAGGTTGTCCGACACGCACCAGATGTTCAGGCCGTTCTCGATGGTCGAGTCCTGACGGATGCGCGAAATGAAGGTGGCGAAATCGCCGACGCACTCGACCGGGGTGACGTAGCCGCCATCTTCGCGCTTATCGACAACCATGATACCGGGCGCTTCACGCAGGATGTCGCGCGCTTCGTCCTCGTCGAGGAAGTCCTCGAACTCGATGTTGATCGCTTCGGCATGGCCCACGAAGACCGGCACGCGCACGCAGGTCGCGGTCAGCTTGATCTTCGGATCGACGATCTTCTTCGTCTCGGCGACCATCTTCCACTCTTCCTTGGTGGACCCATCGTCGAGGAACACGTCGATATGCGGGATCACGTTGAAGGCGATCTGCTTCGGATAGACCTTCGGCTCCACTTCCTGACCGGGGACATACATGCCCTTGGTCTGGTTCCAAAGCTCGTCGATCGCCTCTTTGCCCGAGCCCGACACCGACTGGTAGGTCGAGACCACGACGCGCTTGATCTTGGCGCGGTCATGCAGCGGCTTGAGCGCCACGACCATCTGTGCGGTCGAGCAGTTCGGGTTCGCGATGATGTTTTTCTTCGCGTAACCGTCGACGGCTTCCGGGTTCACCTCCGGCACGACCAGCGGCACGTCCGGGTCGTAGCGGTAGAGCGACGAGTTATCGATCACGATGCAGCCCTGCTTGGCGGCAATGGGTGCGTATTTCTTCGTGGCGTCCGAGCCGATCGCGAACAGCGCGATGTCGTAGCCGGTGAAGTCGAACCCATCGATATCTTTAGTCTTCAGGGTCTGATCGCCAAAGCTGACCTCTGTGCCGAGGCTCCGGCGCGACGCGAGCGGCACCAGTTCATCGACCGGGAACTGGCGCTCGGCCAGGATGTTCAGCATTTCGCGGCCCACGTTCCCCGTGGCGCCTGCAACGACGACTTTATAGCCCATGAGGACCTCCTTGCTCGAATAGAACGCGGCTTCCTACCGCTTTATGTCAGGAAATGAAAGGGATTCGACGCAGGGTCAGTTCCGAATGAGCCTGGGGTCGGAGGCGAGAAACCCGCCGACCATCTCTGCCTCTGCCGCGAAGTCATGCGGCACCTTGTCCGCCGAGCGCTTCCCCGACAGCGAAAGCGAGGCGAAGAAATCGAAGCCATAGAGGTCGAGCCGCGCCAGATCCGAGCGCAGGAGCATCTCGATCAGCATCGCCCCGGTGGTGGGCTGCGCGCCGAGCTTGGCCTTCAGCCCCTTGTAGTCGTCCAGCGGGTGCAGGTAAAACCCGGGGCTTATGGCGGTTTGCCAATCGAGCCGCTTGCGCTTGTGGCTCATCCACAGGATGCGCGACGGCGCGATGCGGGCGCGCTCGGCTTCGGGCAGCGAGGTCGCAAGCGCGAGCCAGTCGGTGCGCGTGCCGTGGCTTGTCGCCGAGGGCATCGGCGCGCGGTTGATCCGGATCACCACGTCATGCGCGTCGATCTCGGCCCCCGCCTGCCCCTCGGCCAGCGCGCGGGCATTGCCCACAAGCGCGACGGATTTGCCTGCCAGATCGCCCAGCAGCGCCTTTTGCGAGACGGAGAGCGCGGCCAGCGGGGCCTCGCGCCGCAGCGTGCGATTGATCAGAAATCCAAGCCGGGTCATGCGATGGGTTTAGCTCATGCCATCGCCGCTGTCGCGGGCGAAAACGTAGAAAACCAACCCGATCATCAGCGGCGCCAAGAAGAACGCGAACAGCAGCCCATAGGCCACCGCGGGCGTGTGCCCCACCGAGACCGCGTCGAACACGGGCCGCGAGGCGAATTGCATCGCAGCCACCCCCATGATCGAGAACATGTTGTGCAGCGTCACACCCCGGCCCGTCAGATGCGGCGGGTAGAAGGTGCGGCCATGCGCCATGATCACCGGGAAGGACGCGCCGAAAAAGCCGATCGCGGCCAGAAGAACCGTCGCCAGCCACAGCGACTGCCCTGGCAGCACGAACAGCCCCGCCAGCGCCACGGCCAGCACCGCATTGCCATAGAGCGCGACCCGCTTGTGGCTGCCGAAAATCTTGTCCGCCGGACCATAGGCGAAATTGCCCGCGATCATCGCGAGGCCCATCACCAGCGTCACCTTGCCGATCAACTGCGCATCCGCGCCGAAGACATCGGCCAGATAGGAGCCCGCCCAGACGCCGCGAATCCCGGCGGCTGCCGTGTAATTGGCGACCGTCAGCGGCAGCAGCACCCAGAAGCCCGGCAGGCGCAGCACGTCGAGCGCGGTGCCGCGGCGGCCTGCGGGCTGCTCCACCCGCTCGGGATCGCGCGCGAGCCACAGGATCAGCGCCGCCACAAGCAGCGTCAGCGCCGAGAGCGCCCAAAGCGTCGGACGCCAGCCGAAAGCCTCGATGGAGGCCGCCAGCGGCGCCGCGCCCGCGAGATTGCCAAGGCTCCCCGCGCCGATCATCGAGGCCGCGAGCGTGCCGAACAGCGCCGGCTTGAAGCTGCGCGCGAAGATGAAATAGCTGCCTACCAGCACCGGCGCGCAGCCCGCCCCGATCAGGATCATCGCGATGTGGATGCCCATCGGCCCCTGTGCCATCGCGAAGACGGCAGCGCCCCCGCCCCCGCCAAGCGCCATCAACACGCCCACGGTGCGGCGCGGCCCGATCCGGTCCAACGCCTCGCCGATCGGGATCTGGATCAGCGCGAACGCCCCGTACCAAAGCCCCAGAGACACGGCGAGATCGCCCGGCGTCACGCCGATTTCCTTGCCCAGAACGGGCGTCAGCACCGCCAAACAGGTGCGATAGAACTGGCTCAGAAGATAGGCGCCCACAAGCGAGGCGATCGAGATATACATGCGGGGGCTCCTTCGCGCGCACGCTCGCCCAAGGCGCGGGCAATGGCAAGAGCGCTCGGGCCCTGTTGCATGCGCCCTCGCCCCCTTTCCTATTCGCTCCCGCCCCCTTGTCTTGGCCCGTGCACAGGATCAGGATAAGGGACGCATGACGTGACGAGCGCGAGGGATGCCCGAATGGAACTGACCCGCCTGATGATGCGCCTCTATTTCGACAAGGCGATGCTGGGCCCCGGCAAGGTCCGGCTGCTGGAGGAAATCGCCGAACACGGCTCGATCTCGGCGGCGGGGCGCGCGATGAAAATGAGCTACAAACGTGCGTGGTCGCTGGTCGAAGAGATGAATGCGGGTTTCAAGGAACCGCTGGTGGACCGCGCGCGCGGCGGGGCAAAAGGCGGCGGCGCATCGCTGACGCCCGAGGGCGAAGCGGTCCTCGCAGCCTATCGGCGACTGGAGGAGAAAGCCCGCGAGGCAGGCACCGAAGAGATCGCCCTGATCGGCGCAATGGTCGCCGACTGAGCCCGCGGCGGTCTTTGCGCCGGATCAATGCGCCTATGGTCGGGACCGCGCATCCTGCTGGAAGTAGCCAGTAACGGACCAAGACCATGACCGATCTTCCAAGAAAGATGGCCGCGCGCGTTGCGACTCTCGGGCTCGCAGTCGCGCTCGCAGCCTGTATGCCGAGCGGCACCTCCGACGCGCAGACGCTTGCCGCCAAGGTGGAAACCCGGCGCGCCTATGACCTCGCCACGGTGGATGGCAAGGCACCCGCGCGGGCGATCCGCTTCTATATCGGGGAGAATTCGCGCTTCGCCGTCTGCGGGCATTGCCTCTGCGTGACCGGGGTGATGTTCGCCCCCTACCCCGCGCTTGGTATCCGGCCGACCTCGGCTTCGCCCACTTTCGCCTGCGAGCAGGAGACGCCGGAGTTCAAGGCCGATGCGGGCCTCGCGCAGCTGTTCTTCGACATGAAGCAGGCGCAGGTCGAAGGCGCGGCGGTCACCTTCACCGGCAGCGGCGACCATGTGATGGTGTTCCAGCGCGGCGGCACCGATCTCACGCCGCCCTGAACCCCAGACAGCAAAAAGCGCGGGAGTTACCCCCCGCGCCCGTCATTTTTACCGATGGCAGATGCCTCAGGCGTCGACCGTCTCGACCTGCTTGGCCTCGGTCTTGGTCGGGCCTGCAATCTCGATCCGGCGCGGTTTGAGCGCCTCGGGCATTTCGCGGACGAGATCGAGGTGGAGCATGCCATCCTCATGGGTGGCCCCGGTGACCTTCACATGATCGGCCAGCGCGAAGCGGCGCTCGAAGGCGCGGGTCGCGATGCCACGATGCAGGTAGGTGCGGCCGGAATCGTCCTCGGCCTTGCGACCGGTCACGATCAGCGCGCCGTCCTTCATCTCGACGGTCAGCTCGTCCGATCCGAAGCCCGCGACGGCGATCGAGATGCGATAGGCATTCTCGTCGGTCTTCTCGATATTGTAGGGCGGATAGGTCGGCTGCGCGAGATCGCTGGTCAGCGCACGGTCCATCAGATCAGCCACGCGGTCGAAGCCCACGGTGGCGCGGTAAAGGGGCGAAAGATCAAAGCTTCGCATATCATCATCCTCTCTTGAGCGATGGTTATGAAACCCGCCCCTTTCCGGGGCCGGGCAGTTGGGTGCCAGAACCCTCATCAGGCATTCCGGCACTCATAAATTTGGGAAATCTCTCGCGACGTTTCAAGAGGCGCGCCGCTTCGGGCCAAGCCCTTAGGGGCGCAGGAATTTCGCCCCGGTAGTGCCCCCGCCAGACAGGATCCGCGGCTGGCCCTGCGCGGGCTCTGTGCGGCGGATCTGCGGCGCGGCGGAAGCGCTGGGGGATACGGCGCGGATCACGCCCCGCCCGCTGCGCAGTGCGGATTTGAGCTGCGCCACGATCGCGGGCAATTCCATCCCGTAGGCACGCGAAACGCCATTCCTGCGCGAGCCCGACGAGACCAGCGACACGATCTGCGCCCGCCCGCCTGCGGCGAGCCCGGAGCGATCGAAGACCGGTGCCCCCGAGGAGCCGTGAGAGACATCGCAATCGAAGCCGATCAGCCCCTTGGCCTGCCCGAACACGCGGCAGGCCTTTTGCCAGGACAGCGCATCGGCCCGGCCCTGCGCGTAAGACACGACCGACACTTCGGCCCCCGCGGCAGGCACGGCGCCCACGCGGAACGGCGCTGCGACCGAGGTCGGGATCGGCGCGGAGAGCTGCAGAAGGGCGACGTCGTGGCGCACGGTGTCCACCGAGAGCGGCACGAACGGGTTATAGTCCGGATCGGCGACCATCGCGGCGACCGGGCGCGCGGCGATCTCCGCCCCGTCGGTTTGGGCTGCGGCAAAACCAAGGCTCGCGGGGTCGCGCGGCGCCTGCGCGCGCCGGTCGAAGATGCAATGGCCCGCCGTCAGCACCAGATCGGGCGCGATCAACACGCCGGTGCAGTAGCCGTCAGCGCCGATGGTGACTTTGCCCACGGCCTCCCAGCCGAAGAGATCGGCACGCTGCGACAGACGGTCGAGCGCGGAATTGCGCGCCTCCTGCGCCTCGCCCATGCCGCCCAGCAGAGCCAGAGCCACGACACCCACGATGATCCGTCGAATGCCCATCGCGCTTACTTCGCCTTGATGAATTTTGCCCCGCCCGCGCGAATTTCGCGGGTGGTGGCGACGTTGTCGCGGCTCTCGATGGCCTGCCGCAGATCGGCGACCCCATTGGCCAGCGCCCCGATCGAGACCGGGCGCGCGCCCATCTGGGCCTTGGCGGAGACCACCGAGACGATCTCGGGGCGGCCATTGGCGAAGCTGAAGACCGGCGAGCCCGAGGCCCCGAAATCGGCCGAGCAGCTCATCACCACCGTCGCGCCTGCACGTTCCAGCACCGAGCAATCGCGTTGCAGCGACGGCGCCTCCGAGCGGCCCTGCGCATAGGACAGAACGCCCACTTCCTCGCCGCGATAGGGCGCGCTGCGCGACACCTCAAAGGGCTGAAGCTGTGGCAGGCGGATCGGCTGAGCGAGCTTGATCAGCGCCAGATCGAATTCCGAACGCTTCACGCCCACCGGTCCGCCATAGTGATAGGAAGGGTGCAGCACCGCGCGCGACACCTTGCGATAAGCCTCGGCGCGACCGTTGCGCCAGCCCGCGCGAAACTCGATTTCGCGCGCATCGATCAGCGCGCCGCTGCGCTTGTCATAGAGGCAGTGCCCGGCCGTCAGCACCAGATCGGGCGCGATCAGCGTGCCGGTGCAAAAGCTGCCATGGCCCAGATCGAGCCGCCCCACCGCCTGCCAGCCACGCGTATCGTCACCGGTCTCCAGCGCCCGCAAGGGCGTCGCATGGGTGATCGTCTCGGCCCGCGCCAGCACAGGCAGCGCGGTCAGACAGGCAAGAGCGAGAGCAACAAGGCGCATCGGGGCTCCGAAGATTGCGGGGCGTTTTGCCTTTCGTAGCGCCCCGATGCGGCCAGATTGTGGCGTGGATCAGGCCTGCGCAAGCGCCGGTGGCTTCGGCCCGCCCGTGGCCCAGTCCAAAAGTTCGACAGTGTGGACAACGGGCACCTCGGTGCCGCCGCCGATCTGCACCATGCAGCCGATATTGCCCGCCGCGATCACCTCGGGCTGCTTCGCCTCGAGCGTCGCCACCTTGCGCTTTTTCAGCTCGTCGGAAATCTCCGGTTGCAGCAGGTTATAGGTGCCCGCCGAGCCGCAGCACAGATGGCTGTCGGCAGGCTCGACCACCTCGAAGCCTGCCCGCTTGAGCAGGTCCTTCGGCGCGGATTTGATCTGCTGGCCGTGCTGCAGCGAACAGGCCGCGTGATAGGCGACACGCATCCCGCCCTTACCCTCAGGCAGGCCGATTTTCACAAGGAATTCCGACACATCACAGGCCAGACCCGCGACCTTTGCCGCCTCCTCGGCCATCGGATCGTTGCGGAACATATGGCCGTAATCCTTCACCGTCGTGCCGCAGCCCGAGGTGTTGATGATCACCGCATCCAGATCGCCTTCGCTCAGATAGGCACGGATGTTGCGCGCGGCCTGCGAATGGCTCTCATCCTCGCGGCCCATGTGATGCGAGAGCGCCCCGCAGCAGCCCAGGTTCTTCGGGATCACCACCTCGCAGCCCAGCCGCCGCAGCAGCCGGATCGTCGCATCGTTGATATCGGTGTTGAGCGCCCGCTGCGCGCAGCCGATCTGCAGCGCCACGCGGTATTTCTTCTCTCCCATCGGGGCGAAGACCTGCGCATCGTCATTGCGGCTGACGGGCGGGATGGTCTTGGGCGCCATACCCACCATCGCGCGCAGCCGCTTGTCCGGCAGCAGCCCCGCGAAAGGTTTCGCCAGTTTCGCCCCGCCCATCGCCAGACGGAAGCGCCCCGGATAGGGCACGATCTTCGCCAGCGTCCAGCGCAGCAGCCGGTCCATCATCGGACGCTTGTAGGTCTTCTCGACATGGGCGCGCGCATGATCGATCAGATGCATGTAATGCACGCCCGAGGGGCAGGTCGTCATGCAGGCCAGACAGCTCAGGCAGCGGTCGAGATGCTTGACCGTTTTCTCATCCGCGGGCCGGTCGTTCTCCAGCATGTCCTTGATCAGGTAGATGCGCCCGCGCGGGCTGTCCAGCTCGTCGCCCAGCACCTGATAGGAAGGACACGTAGCGGTGCAGAACCCGCAATGAACGCAGGCGCGCAGAATCTCGTTCGAGCGCGCGACGCCGGGATCTTTCAGCTGTTCGGGCGAAAAATTCGTCTGCATCAGCCCATCCTTCCGGGGTTCAGAATACCTTTAGGGTCGAATTGCGCCCGCAGCGCGGTGGTCAGCGTGGCAATCGACGCGGGTTCGGGCTCGAAGGTCACGCCCGCAGCGCCCCGCATGCAGGTGGCATGGCCGGTATAGGGCGCGGCCAACGCACGGGCGTCGCTCCCTTCCGGCAAAAGCGCCCAGATCAACCCACCGCCCCAGTCGAGCAGCACCTCGCCACCCAGACGCGCGACGATTTCGGAGGCCTCCGACGGCTTCACCGAGAGCCGCCACAGATCGCCGTCCTTGCCGATGAACGGCTCCAGATCGCGCAGGCTGGCCCAGATCGCGGCCGAGCCGTCTTCCTCGATCCGCACCGGACCGAACGGCGCCATCAGCTTGCGCAACCGCTCCGCCCGGTAGGCGACGGATTCGGCCAACCCCTCGACCCGCACCACCGCACCGATGCCGGGCAGCCAGCCCGCACCGGACACGTCGAAGGGCGAGCCCAAGGCCGCCGCCAGAGCCACCTGCGCGGCCCCGGCCGGAAGGTCGATAACAACCGTCGCCTGAGACGGCGCGGCGGGCAGCAGCTTGAAGGCCACCTCGCTCATCACCCCGAGCGTGCCCCAGCTTCCGGCCATCAGCTTCACCAGATCGTAGCCGGTGACGTTCTTCATCACCCGGCCACCGTTCTTCACGATCTGCCCGCGCCCATCGACGAAGCGCGTCCCGATCAGGCTGTCGCGACAGGCCCCGGCCTGCACCCGGCGCGGCCCCGAGACGTTCGCCGCCACGACACCGCCCACGGTGCTCGTGCCCGGGGCGCCCAGAACCGACCCCCAATTCGAAGGCTCGAAGGGCAGGCGTTGACCCTCGGCGGCAATCGCCGCCTCCACCTCGGCCAAAGGCGTCCCCGCGCCCACGACCAGCGTCAGCGCGCCCGGCTCGTAAAGCGTGATGCCCGAAATCCCGACTTCCAGCGGCTCGCCCAGACACCGACCCACAGGTCGCGTGCCGCCTCCACGCACCGCGAGCGCGCCACCCGCATCCCGGACGGCCTCGGCCAGCTGCGCCTCGTTCTCAACTCTCATAAAATCTGCCTTCCTCTTGGCAAAAATATCCCGGGGGCTCGCGTCAGCGAGCGGGGCAGCGCCCCTCCCCGCCCTCAGCTCGCGCCATCAGCTCGCACGGCGGCTCGCGCTCGCGCCCAGCGGAAACACCTTCGCCGGGTTCAAAAGCCATTTCGGATCGAACACGTCCTTCACCCGCATCTGCGCTTCCAGATCGGCGGGCTCGAACTGCACATCCATCAGGTCGCGCTTCTCGATCCCCACGCCATGCTCGCCGGTCAGGCAGCCGCCCGCCTCGACGCAAAGCTTGAGGATCTCGGCGCCCAGCTTCTCGCAGAGCTCCTGATCGCCCGGCTTGTTCGCGTTATAGAGGATCAGCGGGTGCATATTGCCGTCGCCCGCATGAAAGACGTTCGCGACGTCCAGCCCGTACTCCTTCGACAGCTCGCCGATCCGGCGCAGCACGAAGGGCAGCTCCGACACAGGGATCGTGCCGTCGAGGCACATGTAATCGTTGATCTGCCCCATCGCCCCGAAGGCGGATTTCCGGCCCAGCCAGATCCGCGCGGCCTCGTCGGCCGATTGCGCCTCGCGGAACTCGACCGGCTCGTGCCGGGTCGCGATCTGGCGGATCATGCCGATCTGCTCGTCGATCTCGGCCTCCGAGCCCTCGCATTCGACGATCAGGAGCGCCTCGCAATCGGGATAGCCCGCATGGCAGAAGGCTTCTGTGGCGACGATACAGGGGCGGTCCATGAACTCGATCGCGACGGGCAGGATGCCCGCCTTGATGATATCGGCGACGCAGGCGCCCGCGACCTCGTTCGAGTTGAACCCGATCAGCACGGGCCGCGCGCCTTCGGGCTTGGGCAGGATCTTCAGCGTGGCTTCGGTCACGACGCCCAATTGCCCCTCCGAGCCGCAGATCAGCCCCAGAAGGTCGAGCCCGCCCGCGTCCAGATAAGGCCCGCCAACTTCGACCACCTCGCCCTCCATCGTGACCAGCGTCACGCCAAGGAGGTTATTCGTCGTCACCCCGTATTTCAGGCAATGCGCGCCGCCGGAATTCATCGCGATATTGCCCGAGATCGCGCAGGCCAGCTGCGAGGACGGATCGGGCGCGTAGAACCAGCCGTCGCTTTCCACCGCGCCGGTGACCGAGAGGTTCGTGCGCCCCGCCTCGACCCGGATGAAACGGTTCGGGTAGTCAGTCTCGAGCACGGCATTCATCCGCGCGAGGCCCAGCACCACCGAATCCGCCTGCGGCATCGAGCCGCCCGCAAGCGAGGTGCCCGCGCCGCGCGGCACCACCGGCACGCCCAGCTCGTGGCAGGCCTTCAGCGCCGCCGCGACCTCCGCCGTCGAGCGCGGCAGCACCACGCCCAGCGGCTGGCAGCGATAGGCCGAAAGCGCATCGCATTCATAGGCGCGCGTCTCGCTGGGGTCGTCGATCACCGCATCCGCGGGCAGAACCTCGCGCAGGCGGGCGATGATCTGCGGCTTGCGCGCCAGCAGATCCTCCTTCGGCTTGGGCATTTCCATGGCAAACTCCTCCCGGTTGGTCAGAAAATATAACCAATAAGCCCCGGTGACAAGAGAAGCTGCATCGCGCTAACTGTCGATATGATGACGACGTTTCATATCGGCCCGCTGGGGCCGCTCGACCTCGCGGCGCTCGCCCTTCTGGTCGCCTGCTGGATGGGGATCGGCTGGACGACCGAACATCCGAGCGCCGCCCGCCCCTCGATGGGCAAGCTGATGGAGAATTACCGTCGCGAATGGATGCGTCAGCTGGTGACCCGCCAGCCGCGGATCTTCGATTCGGCGATGGTGGATGGACTGCGGCAATCGACGACCTTCTTCGCCTCGTCTTCGCTGATCGCCATCGGTGCCGGGCTGGCGCTGATCGCGAATCCGCAGCCGCTGACGAATCTCGCGGATGATTTCGACATCGCGCGCGGCCCCGATCTGCTGTGGGAGGCGCGCATCCTCACCGCCGTTCTGTTCGGCGCGAATGCGTTTTTGAAATTCGTCTGGTCGCACCGGCTGTTCTCCTATGCCGCGATCGCGATGGCGGCGGTGCCCAACGAGCCCGAGGATCCGCTGGCCTATCCGCGCGCCGAACAGGCGGCGCAGGTGAACATCAACGCCGCGAAAAGCTTCAATCGCGGGCTGCGCTCGGTCTATTTCGCGCTGACGACGCTGGCGTGGTTGCTTGGGCCCTATGCGCTCATTGCGGCGACGCTGTTCACAACGGGGATGCTCTGGCGGCGCGAATTCGCCTCGGACTCGCGCCAAGCTCTGCTGCAAGACATACCTGAGTGAGGGCCCCAATGACGGCCTGAGTGACGGCCCGAGCAAGCGCCCCTTCATAGTGGCTGGCAGGGCTCGCGTGATTTGGCTACACCCGAAGGCATGAGCAGTTTCCTTTCCGTCGAGCAATCCCTGACAGGCCGCCGCTGGATCGGCCCCACACCCGAGGCCGACCGGCTGGCCGAAGCGATGGCGCAACAGACGCGCCTGCCCCTGCCGCTCGCCCGTATCCTCGTCGCGCGTGGCGTGACGCCGGAGGAGAGCGAGGGCTTTCTGGAACCCACTATCCGCGAGCTGCTCCCCGATCCGCGATCCTTGCGCGACATGGAGCAGGCAGCCGCGCGCTTTCTCAAGGCGGTGAAGTCCGGCGAGAAGATCGCGGTCTTCGCCGATTACGACGTGGATGGCGGCTCCTCGGCGGCGCTGCTGATCAACTGGCTGCGCGCGATGGGGCGCGAGGCGACGCTTTATATTCCCGACCGGATCGACGAGGGCTACGGGCCGAACGTGCCCGCGATGGAAAGCCTCGGCGCCGAGCATCCGCTGATCGTCTGCGTCGATTGCGGCACGCTGAGCCATGAGCCCGTCGCCGCCGCGAAACCTGCCGATGTCGTCATCCTCGACCACCACCTCGGCGGCGAGACGCTGCCGCCTGCGCTGGCCGTGGTGAACCCGAACCGGCAGGACGAGACCGGCGAGCTGGGCCACCTCTGCGCGGCCTCGGTCGTCTTCCTGATGCTGGTGGAGGCGAACCGGCAGCTGCGCGGCGAAGGCGTGCAGGGACCGCCGCTGATGACGCTCTTGGATTTGGTGGCGCTGGCGACGGTCGCCGATGTCGCGCCGCTCACGGGCTGCAACCGGGCGCTGGTGCGTCAGGGCCTCAAGATCATGGCCCGGCGCGAACGGCCCGGCCTCGTGGCGCTCTCGGATGTGGCCCGGCTCGACCGCGCGCCCGCCGCCTATCATCTGGGCTTCGTGCTTGGCCCGCGGATCAACGCGGGCGGACGGATCGGCGCGGCCGATCTGGGCGCGCGGCTGCTGTCGACAACCGACCCGCATGAGGCGCAATCCATCGCCGAGCGGCTCGACCAGCTCAACACCGAGCGCCGAGAGGTCGAGAACGCCGTGCGCGAAGCCGCGCTAAGCCAGGCCGAGGGACGCGGGCTGAACGCGCCGCTGGTCTGGGCGGCGGGTGCGGGCTGGCATCCGGGCGTCGTGGGCATCGTGGCGGCGCGGCTGAAAGAGGCGACGAACCGCCCCTCGGTCGTGATCGGGGTGGATGACGGGATCGGCAAGGGTTCCGCGCGCTCGGTCGCGGGCGTCGATATCGGGGCCGCCATCCAGCGCGTTGCCGCTGAGGGGCTGCTGCTGAAAGGCGGCGGGCACAAGATGGCGGCGGGCCTCACGGTCGAGGAAGACAAGCTGGAGCCCGCGATGGCGCGCCTGTCAGAGCTTCTGGCCAAACAGGGCGCGGGCGAAATCGGCCCGCGCGACCTGCGCCTCGACGGGATGCTGATGCCGGGCGCCGCGACCCCGCAGCTGATCGAAGATCTGGACCGTGCAGGCCCCTTCGGCCAGGGCGCCCCTGCCCCGCGTTTCGCCTTCGCCGATATGGAAGTCGTGGGCGCGCGCCGGATCGGGGAAAGCCACCTGCGCTTCAATTTCGGCGACGGTATGGGCGGTCGGATCGAGGCCATCTGCTTCGGCGCCTTCGACGGCCCGCTCGGCCCCGCGCTGAGCCAGCCGGGCGCGCAACGCTTCCACCTCGCCGGGCGGCTGGAGATCAACACATGGGGCGGACGCAACAAGGTGCAGCTGCGCCTCGAAGACGCCGCCGAAGCGTAACCGCCACCCCGCCATCGCACGCGGAAAACGGCTATATTTCCAAGGCTTCGCCGCTGCCGTAACGGAGGGACAAAAACTTTCCGAAAATCCGCAATTACCCTCTTGCGAGTCACGGTTCTCTGGCCTAAACACCGCTCCACCTTAGGCAGGTATGCCCGGAAGGTTCAGAGTGGTCCGTTCGTCTATCGGTTAGGACGCCAGGTTTTCAACCTGGAAAGAGGGGTTCGATTCCCCTACGGACTGCCACTTCCGAGCCCTGACTGAGCGTTGTGCGGTCCGTTCGTCTATCGGTTAGGACGCCAGGTTTTCAACCTGGAAAGAGGGGTTCGATTCCCCTACGGACTGCCACTACTCCCCTGATCTCAAAACAATTTCATCACGCGCCGTTTGGTCGCGTCTGTTTGCGATTGCCGCCTGGCGCGGCTTTGCGCGCGCCGATCCCGCATGAAAAAGCGGCCCGTTTAGGCGCCAACCCTTTGCAGTAAATGGTGCAGCGTGAGGCCGAACGCCTTGTAGGCGCGACGCCATGTCGATCAGCAGTTCCCGACAAATTCTTCGGAAGCTGTCTGCGGCGGATGCCGGCTAAGCATGACAGCGCGCAACCTCGCCGCCCGGTCCTCACGGTCAGCTTTCGTGAGAACGCACAGCAATGCCAGTGCGCCGGACTGGATAATGGAGGCGTTTTTCCATCAGGAAGTTCGTCAATGTAACGCCAGCCCTTTCGATCTGCTGCTCGCGAACCACGTCCCACCCCTGCTGCTCAAAGAGGCCTCGGGCAAGATAGCTCGCGTGGGAGTGAAGGCGTGCCATCTTGCCGTCTCGAGCGATTGCCTCGATCCGGGCATAGAGAGATCCACCGACGCCCCTTCGTTGGTGGCCGGGCGCAACGAAAGCAAGATCTATGTAGCCATCATCGTCCAAGGTCATGAAGCCAACGGGCTGGCCTGCCAAACGCGCTACCATAGTTCTCTGAGCGGTCAGGCGTGATGCCCAGTCCGGTCCCGAAGGCGGCCCCGACGCCCAAGCCCGCCGCTGCTCAAAATTATAGAATTCCCTAGCTCCTTCGCGCACGGCCTCAAAGAATATGACTCCGAGCTGATCTGCTTCTGAGATGCGGAAATCACCAATTTCTATGGAAGAGTTCAGCATTGCGGCGGTCCTGCGGTGGCATCTGAAATGAGCGCGATCGAAGCCCAACAGCGCCAAAGCTGACCTTCCCGCGTAACGTGGTATCATGCAAGTTCGGGCTCGAAGCGACCATTGCGCTTCGAGCCTTCAAGTTTCTCACGCGCACCATTTACTGAAAAGGGCTGACCCTCTCGGCGCCGCTTTCTCGATGCTCTGTCAGAGGCCTCACGCGCCGTAGGGCACCCAGATGTTCTTCACCTGCGTCGCGCGGTCGAGGAACAGGCGCCCCTGCCCCGCACGGGCTCCCCAGTCGCGTGCGTCGTCGGCTTCGACCCAGGTCTGCTTGAGGTTCCCGGCGCTTTGCGCCTCGACCATCTGGCAGCCCTCGGCATTGCCGAAATACCACATCGCATCGACGCCATCATGGGCGGCCAGCGTTTTCGCCAGCTCGTCGCGCGGGCCGGTGACGATGTTGACCACGCCCCCCGGCACGTCGGAGGTGTCGAGCACCTGATAGAGGTCGGTCGCGGCCAGCGGATGCGTCTGGCTCGGGACCAGAACGACCCGGTTGCCCATCGCAATCGCGGGCAGCACCAGCGAGATCGCCCCCAGAAGCGGTTGCGCGGTGGGAGCCACCAGCCCCATCACCCCGATCGGCTCGTTCATCGCGAGGGTCACGAATTCCGACTTCGTCGCGTGGACCGCGCCATCGAACTTGTCGGCCTGGGCGGCATACCAGAAGCAACGCTCCACCGCCGTCTCGACCTCGGCCTCAGCGGCTTTGCGCGAGGCGCCGAAGCTTTCCAGACGGGCCGCGAATTCCGCGCCGCGCGCCGAGAGGTTCTCGCCGATGTAATAGAGCACCTGCGCCCGGTTATGGCCCGTGGCCTTGCCCCAGCCCTTGGCCTTATGCGCCGCCTCGACCGCGTTGCGGATGTCCTTGCGGTTGCCGAGCCCTGCGAGCCCCACGACCGTCTTGCCGCCCTTCACCTGATAGCTGTAGCCGCTATCGGACCGCGCCTGCTTGCCGCCGACATAAAGCTTCGCGGTACGGTCGATCTCGCCGCCCTTGATCGTGTCGGCGGGGCCGGTCTCCAGCTCGGCGGGCGTCGTGCCCTTACCCTTGCCGGTGGCCGCCGCGGGGTTGCGCAGATAGGCACGCATGCCTTCGCGCCCGCCCTCACGGCCGAAGCCGCTCTCGCGATAGCCGCCGAAGCCCGCACCCGCGTCGAAGATGTTCGTGGAGTTGATCCAGACGATCCCGGCTTTCACCTGCCCCGCGATGTCGAGGCACAGGTTCACGTTCTCCGACCAGATGCTGGCCGCCAGTCCGTAGCGCGTGTTGTTGGCCAGCGCGACCGCGTCGGACGGCGTACGGAAGGTGGTGAGCGTGACGACGGGGCCGAAGATTTCCTCGGTGGCCAGAACGCTTGCGGGTTCGACATCCGTCACCAGCGTCGGCGGGAAGAAGCAGCCCTGCGGGGCGGAGCCTTGGGTCAGCGTCGCGCCCTCGCTTGCGCCCTTCTCGACCAGATTCCGGATCCGCGCGAGCTGCGAGGGATGCACAATCGCGCCGATATCGGTGCTCTTGTCCATCGGATCGCCGGTGCGCAGCGTCTTCATCCGGGCGCGCAGCAGCGTCTCGAACCGCTCGGCCACTGCCTCGGCCACGAGGATGCGCGAGCCCGCGCAGCAGACCTGCCCCTGATTGAACCAGATCGCATCCACCACGCCTTCGACGGCGGCATCCAGATCGGCATCCTCGAAGACGACGAAGGGGGATTTGCCGCCCAGTTCCAGCGTCAGCGCCTTGCCCGAGCCAGCCGTGCGCTCGCGCAGGATACGGCCCACATCGGTCGAGCCGGTGAAGGCCAGCTTGTCGATGCCCTCATGGCCGACGATGGCAGCGCCGGTTTCGCCATCGCCGGTGACGATGTTGATCACGCCTTTCGGGATGCCGCATTCCTGTGCGATCTCGGCGAAGGCCAGCGCGGTCAGCGGCGTGTATTCAGCGGGCTTCAGCACGACCGTGTTACCCGCGGCCAGCGCCGGCGCGACTTTCCACGCCAGCATCAGGAGCGGGAAATTCCACGGGATGATCTGCCCGCAGACGCCCTGCGCATTGTGACCCGGGAGTTCGTCGTCGAGGATCTCCGCCCAGCCCGCATGGTGATAGAAATGGCGCGCGACCAGCGGGATGTCGATGTCGCGGCTCTCGCGGATCGGCTTGCCACTGTCGAGCGTCTCCAGCACCGCCAGAAGGCGCGAGTGCTGCTGGATGTGGCGGGCCAGCGCATAGAGGTGCTTCGCGCGCTGATGGCCCGACAGCTTCGCCCAACCGCTTTGCGCCTTGCGCGCGGCGGTGACGGCGGCATCCACGTCCGACGCCGAACCTTGCGTGACGCGCGCCAGCACCGTGTCGCTTGCCGGATCGCGAACCTCGAACAGATCGCCCGGCTTGGTCATCGCGCCGTCGATGAAATGGCCGAAGCCGCCCTCATGCTTGGCGAGCCATTTGCGCGCCTGGCTATCGTCTTCGGGGGCCACGCCATACTCCATGGTTTCGAGGATGTTCTGAATGCTCATTTTGTCTCTCCTCAGGCCAGCGCGTGACGGCTGCTATCGGCGTAACGGCCGGTGACGTAATGCTCCAGCTGGCGCTCGATATCGCCCAGCATCGAGCTTGCGCCGAAGCGGAACAGGTCGGGGTTGAGCCAGTCGCGGCCCAGCTCTTCTTTCATCAGGATCTGCCAGGCCAGCGCCTCTTTCGCCTGCTTCATCCCGCCAGCGGGTTTGAAGCCGATGCGGTGGCCGGTTGCCATCCCGTAATCGCGCAACGCGCGCAGCATGGTCAGGCTGACGGGCAGCGTCGCGTTGACGCTTTCCTTGCCGGTCGAGGTCTTGATGAAATCGGCCCCCGCCTGCATCGCGACCATCGAGGCGGAATAGACGTTGTTGAGCGTCTCCAGCTCACCAGTCGCCAGAATCGCCTTCATATGCGCGTCGCCGCAGGCCTCGCGCATCGCGGCGATCTCGTCATGCAGGCCCTGCCAGTTCCGGGTCAGCGCCAGTTCGCGGTTGATCACGATGTCGATCTCGGCCGCGCCCTGCGCCACCGCCCAGCGGATTTCCTCGAGCCGCAGATGCAGCGGCATCAGACCCGCCGGGAAGCCCGTCGCGACCGAGGCCACGGGGATATTTGACCCTTCCAGCGCTTTGACCGCGTGCGGCACCATCGTCGGGTAGACGCAGACCGCGCCCACGGTCAGCTCGCCCGCGCTCAGGTCCAGCCCCGCCTCGATATGCGAAGCCAAGGGCTTGCGCGCCTTCGCGCAAAGCCGCTTCACCCGGCCCTCGGTATCGTCGCCCGCAAGCGTCGTCAGATCGACGCAGCGCACCGCGTTGACCAGCCACGCCGCCTGATGCGCCTTCTTCACGCTGCGCCGGGTGGTGAGCGTCGCGCAGCGGCGCTCGGCGGCGGCGCGGTTGACCCGGTGGGCCTCGAACATGCCCACATCGAGCGCCATGCCGGGGTTGCGCACATGCTCCCCTGCGGCAGCGGCAGTGGGCACCAAAGCCCCTTCCGCGCGCGTCTCGGTTTTCATTTCGGTCTTCATTGCGTGTCTCCTAAATCGGGACTCGTCACAGCCTCGCCGCCACGTCCGGAGTAATTCCCGGGCGTGCGCGATCGGGACAAGATCAGCATAAGTCAGCCGAGCCCATGCTCGGAAAGAAAGTCGTCGAATTCGGCGGGCGTCGCGTAGCTTGTTTGCGTGCCGCGACGGGTGATCGACAATGCGGCATAGCGCGCGGCGCGGGTCAGCGCCGCGGTGGGCTCCATCCCTTGACCGAGGAAATGCGCGAAGCTGCCGATGAAAGCGTCGCCCGCGCCGGTGGTATCGACCGGGCTGACGGAAACTGGGGCGATCTCTTCGACGGTGTCAGCGGTGATCCGGCGTGCGCCGCGCCCGCCGAGCGTCACGACGACGTTGTGGATGCCGCGTTCGATCAGGCTGCGCGCGGCGGCGATCACCTCGTCATCGGTGCCGGTGGGCAGACCCGAGAGCATCGCCAGCTCGCTCTCGTTCGGGCAGAACCAGTCGAGCCCGTCGAGCCGCGCGATATCCAGATCGGGATGCGCAGGCGCGGGGTTGAGGATCGTCGTCACCCCCTCGCGCGCCCCGAAGGCCACGGTGTGATAGACGGTTTCCAGATCGACCTCGAGCTGCATCAGGATCGCGGAGGCCGCGCGCAACGTCTCGGCCGCCGCATCGACATCCGAAGGGGCCAGCGCCGCATTGGCCCCTTTCACGATCAGGATCGCGTTCTCGCCATCGCGCTCGACGAAGATCGGCGCCACGCCCGAGGCCGAGCCTGCGACAGTGCGCACATGGGTCGTGTCGATCCCGTTGGTTTCCAGATTGGCGCGGACCTGCGGGCCGAATCCGTCATCGCCCACGCAGGTGACCATCGCGACATCCGAGCCCAGACGCGCGGCGGCAACCGCCTGGTTCGCGCCCTTGCCCCCGAACCCCATCGCGAAATCGGGGGCCTCCAAGGTTTCGCCGCGTCCCGGCATCCGGTCGATATAGGTCACCAGATCCATCATGTTCGAGCCGACGACGGCTATCTTCTCAGGCATTCTCTTTCTCCGTCAGGTCGGAAATCGTCTTGGCGAGCGCGGTGGTCTCGGCCTTGTCAGTATAGCCGAAGCGGGTCGCGAAATGCGCGGTCTCTCCGGCTGCGAGGCTGCGGACATGGCCCTTCGCCTTCTCCGCCGTGTAGCCCTCGGGCTCGCAGGTGGACGGCAGCGCGAAGGCCGCGACCGAGGCGTCCTCGCCGTTGAGGATCCAGCGCGCGAGGTGGTCGAATTGATCGGGCCGCCAGCTCATCGCGAAGCCGTCGCCCGCGGGCCGCTCAAGCAGCGCATGACTTTCGCCCGATGCATCGGCAGCCGGGCGCTCGATATAGAGAACCTGCTCGGGGTTCCATTTCTCGGGCGCGTCGAGGGTCGCGCTGTCTTCGGGCGCCTCGGCCAGCCGTTCGATGAAATCGGTATAGGCCTGCGTCGGCTGCACATGGGCGGGCACGTCGCGGCGGACGCGCGTGCGCTCCGGTGTGAAAGGGGCTGCCTGATGGATGCGCCCGTCTTCGACGAAGGCAAAGTTCACATGGCACATATACATCAGGTCCATCGGCAGGGCGGAGCGGTTCTCGACCGTCATCGCCATCTCGATCAGCGTGTTTTCCCGCACCGTGATCGAGGGCATCGCCCGGTAATGCGGCCCGAAGCCGCGGATGTAATCGACGTGACCGCCAAGGCGCACGAACGCGCCCTGCCCGTCTTCGCCGATCTCCAGATGGGCCGCGTCCATCGTGGCGCAGGCCATCTCGCCATGCAGCGGATGGTCGTCCTGCGGACCGGGGCAGCCGTTGCGCAGCAAACCGCTGTGATAGGCGAGACAACCATAGGTCTCGACGATCACCTGCGCCGGGCGCGGCTCGGGAAAGGCGCTGTCCATCGTCAGGCGCACGCCGTCGAACACCGCATCCCAGAGCATCTGGCCCATGTAGGGCAGCATCTCGACCCGGCCGCGCGGGGTGTCCACGCCGATCATCTCGATGCCAAGCGCGGTGCGCCAGCCGGTGACGGTGAAACCGTCGGTCTTGGCGAGCACGCTCGGGGCCGGCCCGAACCGCTCACGCGGAAGAGGAATGATCACGCTCATCTTACGCTCCTTTCCGGCGACGCCACGAGTTGAGGGCGATGACCCCGATCAGGAAGGCGCCCCAGACGAAATCGATCAGGTGGTTCGAGACCCGCATCATCTGGAAGCCCGAGGACAACAGCGTCAGCGAGATCAGTGCAAGGGCCACGCCCAGCACATTGCCGCGACCGCCTGCCGGGTTGGTCCCGCCCAGCACCGCGATCAGCACCGCCTGCAGCAGGTAGGACGCGCCGTAATCCGACTTCGCCGCATTGGTCCGCGCCGACAGCAGGATCCCAGCCATCGCGGCCAGCATCCCCGTCAGCATGTAGGAATAGAGGATCATCTGGCCGCGCTTCACGCCCGCATAGACCGCAGCTTTCGGGTTCGTCCCGATCAGCTTCAGCCGCAGCCCGAAGGAGGTCCGCGCGAGCAGCAACGACAGCGCGATGCAGACCAGCACGAAGATCACCAGCGGCACCGGGATGCCCAGCAGCTTGCCGTTGCCGATCGCGTTCCAGCCCGGCGGGAAGCCGACAATCGCAGGCCCGCCCGTCAGCACGAGGCACATCCCGATGAACACCTGACCGGTGCCCAGCGTCGCAAGGATCGGCGTGATCTTCAGCACCGAAATCAGGAAGCCGTTCAGCAGCCCTGCCAGCAGCCCCACGATCAGGGCCGCGCTCACGCCCAGCGTCACCGGGCCAAGGCCCAATGCGCCCGAGCCGCCATCGCCCGCCATCGCGCCGAAAAGGGTTCCGGCCGTGATGCCCGCGAGGTTCGCGACGCCTACGATGGACAGGTCGATCCCCCCGGTCAGCATCGCGATCATCATCGCGATCGACAGGATCCCGAGCTCCGGCATGAAGAAGGCCATCGACTCGAAGTTGTAAGACGACAGGAACATCGAAGGCCGCAGCGCCGTCATCGCGATCAGCACCAGCACACAGGTCACGGCCAGCATCACGTTGGTCTGGGAGGCTTCGCCCTTGAACCAGCTACGCGGTCCGGAGGCGGGGTTGGTCTTGGTCTCGCTCATCATCATCTCCCCTGCCTCACACCAAAGCCCGGCGGTCGCGCAGCGCCGTCACGGTCACAGCCGCAACCAGCATCGCGCCCACGACGACCCGCTGCCATGTCGTATCGATCCCCATCAGGATCAGCGAATTCTGGATCATCACGAGGATGAACACGCCCAGCACCGTGCCAAGCACCGTGCCGCGCCCGCCGAAGATCGACGCCCCGCCCAGCACGACCGCCGCGATCACGTCGAGCTCGAGCCCCACGAAGTCGCGCGGATTGGCGAGCCAGATCATCGAGCTGTGCAACAGCCCCGCAAAGCCCGCCAGCGCGCCCGCCGTGACATAGACGAAGATCATCGTGCGGCCGGTCGAAAAGCCTACACGTTTCGCCGCTTCCGGATCCGCGCCATAGGCATAGACCGAGCGTCCGATCATCGTGTGCTTCAGCACCAGATGCAGCGCGACGGCGAGGCCGAGATAGATCACGATCATCGCGGTCAGCCCGTAGGTCGAGCCATTCGCGCGCTCGAGCACGAACAGGTCGGTCTTGCCGAAATTCACCAGCGCTTCGGGCATCTTGTTGATGTTCACGTTCGAGGTGCCGACAAAGCCCAGCACCAGCCCGCGCACGACCGAGGCCGTGCCGAGCGTCACGATCAGCGGGATCATCTTGAACTTGTGGATGATGCCCGCGTTCATCAGGCCCAGAAGCCCGCCGATTATGATCGCCGAGGCGAAGGGCAGCACCAGCCCGTTATAATCGAGCGCCACCATCGAGCGGACCACGAGATACATCCCCGCGACCGCGAAAGCGGTGAACGACACGTCGATCCCGCCCGAGATCATCACCAGCAGCACGCCAAGCGCCATGATACCGATCACGACGTTTTCCTTGAGCAGGCTGAACAGGTTGGACATTTGCCAGAAGGCCGGGTTCACCAACCCGATGAAGATCATCGCGACCGCAAGGATCGCCAGAATGATCGCGTCGGAGCTGCGCAGGAATCTCATGCGGGCTCTCCTTGTTTCTCATTGGACAGCGCCGCGTCGAGCGCCTCTTCGGTCAGCGCGTCGCCCGCGAGTTCTCCGGTGATGCGGCCCTCGGTCATGCACAGCACGCGATTGCAGTTCGCAGCCAGCTCCGGCAGGTCGTCCGAGATCATCAGCACCGCCAGATCGTTATTGCGGGTCAGGTCCTGAATGATGCCGTGGATCTGCTCTTTCGAGCCGACATCGACGCCCACGGTCGGGCCGTTCAGAATCAGCACGCGCGCATCGGTCATCAGCCAGCGGCCGATCATGACGCGCTGCGCGTTCCCGCCCGAGAGCGTGCCCACCGGCACGTCGATCCCCGGCGCGGAAATCGCCATCTCGCCGAACATCTTGTGGGTCTCCTCCCCCGCCTTCTCGGCATCGAGCCACAGATGCGGCGCGAAGCGGCTCAGCGAGGAGACGATGGCGTTGTCGCGGATCGAGCGGGTCAGGAACAGCCCCTCCGACAGGCGATCCTCGGGCACATAGGCGATGCCCGCCGCGATCGCTTCGGGGACGTTCTTCGGCATCACGGGTTTGCCGTCGACCCGCATCTCGCCACTCATGTCGCTGCGCAGACCGAAGATCGCCTGCGCGATGGCCTTGCGGCCTGCGCCGATCAGGCCGGACATGCCGACGATCTCGCCCGGCATCAGCGTCAGGTTGATGCCCTGCGCCTTGTCACCGACGGTCACGTTGCGCAGCTCCAGCCGCGGTTCGCGCCCGCTGACATCGGGGGCTATGAAATGCCCCTGATGCAAATCGCGCCCGGTCATCGCCCGGGTGATCGAGCGTTCGTCGTAATCCGAGATCGGGCCCTCGGTGACCTTCTTGCCATTGCGGAAGACGGTAAGACGTTCGGAGATTTCCAGCATCTCGCGCATCTTGTGGCTGACGAAGAGCGTGGCGATGCCGTCGGCCTGCAAATCCCGCACGATGCGGAAGAGGCGTTCGACTTCGCGCCCCGTGAGCGTCGTCGTGGGTTCGTCCATGATGATCAGCCGCGCATCGGCGAGCATCGCGCGGGCAATCGCCACGATCTGGCGGCCTGCGGCGGGCAGTGTCTCGACGGTCGCATCGAGATCGAGCGTCACATCGAGCCGCGCCAGCACGTCGCGCGCCATCTTGCGCGCCCGGCGCCAGTCGATCCGGGTCTTGCCTTCGCGCAGGAAGGTGTTGAGCGCGAGGTTTTCGACGACCGTCAGCGTCGGGAACAGCGAGAAATCTTGGTAGATGACCTGCACGCCATGGGCGATCGAGGTCGCGGGGTCGAGCTTGCCGACCGGCTTGCCGTCGATCAGGATCTCGCCCTCGTCGGGCTGATAGACGCCCGAGACGATTTTGATCAGGGTGGATTTGCCCGAACCGTTTTCGCCGGCGAGGCAGTGGATGCGGGCGGCGTCGAGCGTCAGCGACACGTCATCGAGCGCGCGCACGCCGCCGAAGCGCTTCGAGATGTTGCGCAGCTCGATCAGGGGAGCGGTGGCCATGGGGGTCTCCTCGCAGGCAGGTCGGCAACGGGTGGCGCGACTGCGCGCGCCACCCGAGCTTGAGAACCGTCAGGGATCAGAAGTTGTATTGATCCATGTTGTCCTTGGTCACGCCGACCCAGCCGGCCCCGTAGAGCACTTTCGCGTCCGCGCTATCGGCTTCCTTGAGGTTGGTATAGCCTTCGAGACCGAGGTTGGTGCCCGCCTTGATATCGGCATGGTCCTTGCCCGCATCACGCGCTTTCAGCTCGGCCAGTGCGATCATGTTCATCGCGTAGCCAGCAACCGCCGGATCCCAGAACTGGATGTAGCTGATATCGCCCTGCGAGATGTACTGACCCGCGACCGACGGAAGACCGGTGCCCGCGAAGTGCAGCTTGCCCTGCAGGCCGCCTTCCGCGATCAGACGACCGGCGCCCGCCGAGGTCGGCATCGGACCACCCACGACACCGGTGATATCGGGATGCGCGGTCAGCGCCTCTTTCAGCTTGTTGTAGTCGGTGTTCGCGTCGTCATAGGTCTCCAGACGATCTGTCGCGAGCGACATGTCCGGATAGGCTTGCTTCTGACGCTCGATCGCGCCGTCGATCCACTCGTTTTGCGACTTCGAGGTCAGCGAGCCGACGGTGGCGACATATTTGCCCTTCTCGCCCATCTGCTTGGCGAGGTGATCCATCAGCTCCGCGCCATAGGCTTTGTTGTCGAAGGCTTCAATGTCGTAATCGACATTCTTGATGTTCGAGGCTTCGTGGCTGACCACGACGATGCCGCGATCGCGGGCCTTCTTGAGCACCGGCTCGACCGCTTCCACCGAGAACGGCACGACGGCGATGGCGTCCACGCCCTGCGCGATCAGGTTCTCGATCAGCTGCACCTGCGCTGCCGCATCCGCCTGCGAGGGGCCGACCATCCAGGTATCGCTGCCGGTGTCGTCGCCGAACTGCTTCACGCCGTCACGCATCCGGTCGAACCACGCGATGCCGTCCACCTTCACCACGGTCGCGATGTGGTAGGTCTTGTCGGAGCTGAGCATTTCCTTGTCGACATTGCTCGTATCGACAACCTGCTGAGCGAGCGCGGGGGTAGCGACAGCAACCGCGAGCGCAGCCGCCGGAATGAATCCGAACTTCATGATAATTCTCCCTTCACGCGGACCTCCTCGTCCGCAATTTCCGGTTCAGGCACATGCCGAAACCGGCCCTCCAAGTAATGTTACGATCGCAACATAACTCGGAACCATCTAGATCGTGAAGAGAAGTGTCAACTACATCTTAAGCTGCGCTGCAGCGAGAAGCCCGGCCTCGGTAACGACGCCCGAAACCTCGTCGAGCGTGGCGAAAACGACCGGCTTTCGCTGGCCGATCTTGCTGGCGTCCATCACCACAAAACATTGTTTTGAAAGCTCTATCGCCGCACGTTTCAAGGGGACTTCGTACTCGTGCGAACAGCTCAGCGCCCCGTCGGAATCGAGCCCGCCCGCCGACAGGAACGCCACATCAACACCCAAAGGCGCCAATCGGTCCTGCGGATTTCCGGCATGACACGAACGCGTGCTCGACTTGATTTCGCCGCCCAGAAACTCGACCGGGACGCTGCTGCGCCCCTGCAGGATCTCCGCCGTGGTCAGACAATGGGTGATGATTCGCCGCGCTTTGCCCTGCGCCAGAAGCCGCGCGAGATGGGGCAGCGTCGTCCCGGTATCGAGGAACACGACAGCCCCCTCGGGCACCAGCTCCAGCGCATGACCCGCCGCCGCGCGCTTGGCGTCGATGGCGCGGTTCATCTGCGCGTCGAAGTCGTAATGCTCGGTCGTGCGGGTGGTGACGATATAGCCGCCCCGGCAGGCAAACCCCGCTTCGGGCTGCGCCGCGTCGCGCCGCAGGGTCATCTCGGTCACGCCCATCTGCTCGGACAGGTCGCGCAAACGCAGGGCGGGCGAGACATCGAGCAAGGCGGTTATCTGGTCGATCCGCTCTTGTTGGCGGCTGGGTCTGGTCACGATTTGGCTTTCAAGATTTGGGTTTCGAAACGCATTCTATAATCCGCAGAGTGTCCGAAACCGGACCTGCGAAAGCAAGCACTGCGTTCCAACCAAGACTGCGCCGCAGCGTCACACCTTGTTACCCAATCTCGTCACTCGGCCGCCTTGGCCATCGTCTCGCGCACGGATCGCGCCGTCGATTGCAGCGTCAGGAAGGCGTTGAACCGCGCCGCGTGCAAACGCTCCACCGCGCCGCCTGCGGGCGCAAACCGGGTCGCGACCTGCGACATCGCTCCCATCGCGCCTTGCAGATCGTCGAAGCCTTGCGCCGCGACCGCGCCGAGCATCGCAGCCCCCAGCAGCACCGGCTCCTCGCAGCGCGTGACCACGACGTCGCGCCCGGTCGCATCGGCGATGATCTGGCGGGTGACGGGATGCGCCCCCGCCCCGCCCGAGATCGAAATCTCCGAGATCGGCGCGCCATGTTCGGCCTGCACCTCGATGATCTGGCGCAGGCCATAGGCCAGCCCGCACACCCCCGCGACATAAAGCGCCACGAGCGAGTCCAGACCGGCCTCCATCCCCTGTCCCACGATCACCGCCCGCGCATCGGGATCGGCAAAGGGCGCGCGGTTGCCAAGGAATTCCGGCACCACGTGCAGCGCTTCGGCAAGCCGTGCCACCTCCGAGGGTGAACCCGCCGTCTCGAGCGCGAGATCGGCGAGGAATTCGGGCACGGATTTGCCTGCGGCCTTAGCCCGGTCACGCGCTTCGGCTGCCGCCGGATGCAGTTGCACGAGCTGCGCAATCGCCGCCCCCGCGCCCGATTGGCCGCCCTCATTGAGCCACATCCCCGGGATCATCGCCGAGAAATACGGACCCCAGACGCCGGGCACGAAGGCAGGCTCACGCGTCGAAGTCATCGTGCAGGAGGAGGTCCCGAACACATAGCCCAGACAGTGCGCCGGATTGCCCGACCCGCCCTGTGCCGCCACGGTGCCGATCCCGCCGGCATGGGCGTCGATCAGCCCGGCCGCGACCGGCGTTCCGGGCGTCAGGCCCATCTGCGCAGCAGCTTCCTCGGTCAGTCCAGCCCCAAGCGGCGTGCCCGGATCGACGATGCGCGCGCCGATCCGGGCGAAACCGTCCTCCGCCAGATCGCCAAGGCCGATCGCGTGGAAATAGGCCGGATCCCAGCGGCCCTCATGGGCGAGATAGGTCCATTTGCAGGTGACCGTGCAGGCGGAGCGCTCCAGCGCGCCGCTCGCCTTCCATGTCAGGAAATCGGCAAGGTCGAAGAACTGCACGGCCTGCGCGTAGATCTCGGGGCGCTCCTCGCGTAGCCACATCAGTTTCGGCGTCTGCATCTCCGGCGAAATGCGCCCGCCCACGTAGCGCAGCACGTCGTGATCGCCCGCATTGATCCGCGCCGCCTGATCGCGGGCGCGGTGATCCATCCAGACGATGACATCGCGCTCGGGCGCATCAGGATCGCCCACGGGCAGCCCGCCCTCCGGGCCGATCACGGCGAGCGAACAGGTCGCGTCGAACCCGATCCCCGCGACATCGCGCGGGTCGGTCCCCGAGGCCGCCAAGGCCCCTTTTACCGCATCGCAAACCGCCTGCCAGATCTGGGCGCTCGATTGCTCGACATGGCCATGATCGTCCTGCCACATCTCCAACCGGCGCTTGCCGACGCCGAGAAGCGTGCCCTCCCGATCGAAAATCCCTGCGCGCGCCGAACCGGTTCCGACATCGACACCGACGAATAACTTGCTCACGTTGATCCTCCCCAGACGCGCACCTCGCCCAATCCTTAACGGCATCGGGCGGCGACTGCCAACCCGGGGGCGCGGCAGGCGATTCTCACGGCGTGGAGCGGGCCCACTGCCGAAATCCCGGCTACCGGGGCCGAAAGCCGTTCCCCTGCGAATAAAAACGCGGTCGCGCCCTTCAGCACCGCGACAGACCGCGCGTCCAACCTGCCCTCCGGAACGGGACGCAAATCTCGCGAACCACGCCGATACCGGAATATTTTCCTTCCGCGCAATAGGATCAGCGACCGGCATAAACTTGCTATCACGGAAATCCTGAACAATTTGGGACAAAATCCCTAACCAGCGAGGTTTCCCATGACCCGTCTCGCACGTATTTCCGCAGCCGCCGCGACCGGCGCTGCTCTCTTCGCCGCCAGTGCCGCGATGGCCAGCGACCTCGGTCCGCTCGTCACCCCGAGCGAGCTGAGCGCCGAGATCGACACGCTCGATCCGGTGCTGCTCGACATCCGCACCGGCAGCTATGAAAAAGGCCATATCGATGGGGCCGTCTATGCGCCCTATTCGCTGTTCCGCGGCCCGGATGACAATCCCGGTCAGGTGCCGCCGATTGCCAAACTGGAGGCTTCCTTCGAGCAGATCGGGCTCGAGCCCGACCGTCCCGTCGTGATCATCGCGCAGGGCGACACGGATACCGACTTCGGCGCCGCCGCACGTGTCTACTGGACGCTGAAAAGCACCGGCTTCACCGATCTGTCGATCCTCAATGGCGGCACGACCGCCTGGGCCAATGCGGGCCTGCCGATGTCGGACGTGACCGAGAACCTGATGCCGACCGATCTCGATCTGACGTGGAATGACCGCTGGACGGCGGAAACCCCGGCGGTGAGCGATCTCGTCAACGGCAAGGGCAAGGCTGTGCTCGTCGATGCGCGTCCGCCGGCCTTTTTCGAGGGCAAGAAAGCCCACTCCGCCGCAGCGCGTCCCGGCACCCTGCCCGGTGCGGAGAACCTGCCCTACACCAACTTCTTCCGCTCCGGCGCGACGGTGATCGACGCGAAAGCCGACGCAGCCGCTCTGAAAGAGCAGCTGGGCATCAAGGATGGCGAAGAGGTCGTGTCCTTCTGCAATACCGGGCATTGGGCGGCGACCGACTGGTTCGCCATGTCCGAGCTCGCAGGCATCGAGAACGTGAAGATCTACCCCGGTTCGATGGTGGAATATTCCAAGACCGACGGTGAGATGGCGAACACGCCCGGCCTGTTGCGCAACCTGCTGAACCAGCTCACCGGAGGCTGATGATGAATACTGCCATTCTTGAACGGCAGGCAGCGTCGGGCGGAATCGCCCGGCGCAGTGCTTTGATCCTCGCGGCCCTTGCAGCGGTCGCAGCTCTCGCGCTGTTCGGCGGCGCGCGCTACGGCTTCATGCTGGCGATCGGGCTGGGCTTCGGCATCGCGCTCGAAGGGCTGCGCTTCGGCTTTGCGGGCCCGTGGCGCGCGATGATCGTGCGGCGTGAGCCTGCGGGCATCCTCGCGCAGCTTCTGGCGATCGCGCTGGTGTCCATCGTCGCGATCCCGGCGATCTCGAGCCATCCGGGCGAGCTGACCGGCGCGCAGGCCCCGATCGGCTTCGCGATGGTCGGCGGCGCGTTCGTCTTCGGCGCGGCGATGCAGGTCGTGATGGGCTGCGGCTCGGGCACGTTGGTCAATGCGGGCTCGGGCAACCCGATCGGGCTGCTCGCGCTCCCGTTCTTCGCCATCGGCAGCTTCTTCGGCGCCTATGGGCTGATCTGGTGGACCAATCTCGGCGCGCTGCCGATCCTGACGCTGCGCGGCACGAGCGGGCTGACCGTGACGCTGGTCCTGCTGGCGCTGGTCGCGGCCACCGTCTTCTTCCTCGGCAAGCGTGGCTCGCGGAGCCTGCCGCGGCGCTACGTCATCGCGGCCCTCGTTCTCGCAGCGCTCGCCATCGCAAACCTGCTGGTCGCGGGGCAGCCCTGGGGCGTGGTCTACGGGCTGGGCCTCTGGGTCGCCAAGGGCGTCAACGGGATGGGCTTCGACCTCACGCAATCGGCCTTCTACGCAGCCCCCGGCTCGATCACCCGCGTGAAGGAGAGCCTGCTGACCGACTACACCTCGCTCACCGATATCGGCCTGATCGCGGGTGCGTTCGGCGTCGCCGCATGGCGTCAGGGCGGGCTGTCGCAGAAACTGCCGAGCTACCCGGCCCGCGCCTGGGTCGCGACGATCATCGCAGGCTTCCTGCTGGGCTATTCCTCGCGGCTGGCTTTCGGGTGCAACGTGGGCGCGTTCTTCTCGGGGATCTCGACGGGCAGCCTGCATGGCTGGGTCTGGTTCGCCGCCGCCTTCGCGGGTGCTTTCGTCGGCATCCGCCTGCGGCCCCTCCTTGGACTGGAGGCGCGCGCATGACCCGGAAAGCGACTGCCTTCACCGCCCTCGCGGGGCTGCTTCTTCTGATCGGCGCCGATCTGATCGGAGCGCCGCTCAATCCCTACCAAGCCCCCCGGCCTTTGCCTTCGGATCCGGTCAGGTCGCAAGCGGCGGGTTCTGCGGAGCCTTGCCGAACTGATCTCCCAAAATCCTTGCGATCTGGGACACCGGCCCGCTTCCCTCGGGCCGGTGTTCTCTTGCCCGGCCTTGGAACCGCGCGCGTAGCCCGCTAGAGATCGCCAGACGCGCGATCCGCGCGCAGGGAGCCCCATCATGACCAGACATCCGATGTTCGGGATTTTGCTCGCGCTGTTCGGCGCGCTGGCGATTTCGCCCGACACGCTGCTGATGCGCTGGTCCGAGATGAGCGGCGCGCAGATGGTGATGTGGCGCGGCCTGCTGATGGGCGGCGCGATGTGGCTGACCTCGATCGTCCTGCGCAGACGTCACCTGAAGCGGGACCTGCGCGCGCTCGCCAGCGGCGCGGGTCTCGTGCTGGTCGCCTGCCATTTCTCGAACATGACGCTGTTTGCCGTGGGGATCGCCGCCGCCCCGGTCTCGGTCGTGCTGTTCAGCATCTCGACCGTGCCGGTTTTCGCGGCGCTGCTGTCCCGGCTGATCCTGCGCGAGAAGACCCATTGGTCGACATGGCTCGCCATCGCCGCCGTTCTCAGCGGGATCGGGCTGGCCGTCTTCGGCCCTGCCCCGGCGAGCGTGGGCGGCAATCCGGTCTACGGCGCGCTTGCGGGGCTTGGGGTCGCGCTATGCCTGTCGCTGACCTTCGTCACGATCCGGCGCAATCCGCATCTGCCGATCCTTCTCGCGGTCGGCACGGGCGCTGCCCTCGCTGGCGTCGCGGCGCTGATCTGGACGGGCGGTTTCGGTCTCGGCGGCGGCATCGCCAGCGGTCAGGTCTGGGCGATCGTTCTCGCAGGCGGCGTGGTGCTGCCGATCTCCTTCATGTCGCTGTCCTTTGCCTCGCGCTACACCTCGGCCTCGAATGTCAGCCTGCTGATGCTGCTCGAGACGATCCTCGGGCCGATCTGGGTCTGGTGGGGAACGGGCGAGGCCCCGAGCCGCGCGATGCTGGCAGGCGGGGCGATCGTGATCGGGAGCCTGGTGCTTTATCTCTGGCACGCGGGCCATCGGCAAAGCGTTCTCCGGCGCAGCCAGTCAGCCGCACCGGAGCATCTCTAGAGACCGCTTATTTCCGGCCCGCCGGCTTCGCAGCCGGTTTTGCGGGCTTCGCGGATTTGGCGGTTTTCTCCGCATCCGAGGGCATCTCGATATTGATCTCGAGGCTCGAGATATCGTCGTTGCGCTCCATCCGGATATCGACGCCATCCTCTTCGATCTGCATGTATTTGCGGATCACCGCGAGGATGTCGCGTTGCAGATCGGGAAGGTAGTCGGCCTGCGCCGACCCGCTTCCGCGTTCATGCGCGAGAAGGATCTGCAAACGGTCCTTGGCCGTCTGCGCCGACTTCGCGCGGCGGGGTTTGAGCGAGAAACCGAACAGGCTCATGCGGACCGCCCGAAGAGACGACCGATGAAGCCGGGACGCTTCTCGCCCGGAATGCGCATCGGAATGTCCTCGCCCAGCAGGCGCGAGACCGCGTCGTCATAGGCCGCCGAAGCGCTGGAGGGCTCGTCGAGCACGACCGGCATACCGGTGTTCGACGCGCGCAGAACGGCGGTGCTTTCGGGCACGATACCGATCAGCGGGACCGCCAGAAGCTCCAGCACGTCCTCGACCGTCATCATCTCGCCCTTGTCGATGCGCGACTGGTCGTGACGGGTCAGAAGCACCTGCGCCTTGACCGGCTCGCCATCGCTTTCGGCCCGGCGGGTCTTCGACGACAGAAGGCCCAGCACCCGGTCGCTGTCGCGCACCGAAGAGACTTCGGGGTTGGTCACGACGACCGCCTCGTCGGCGAAGAACATCGCCAGCTGCGCGCCACGCTCGATCCCGGCAGGGCTGTCGCAGATGATGTAGTCGAATTCCTGACGCAGCTCGTCGAGCACCTTCTCGACGCCTTCTTGCGTCAGCGCGTCCTTGTCGCGGGTCTGCGAGGTCGGCAGGATCGAGAGCGTCTCCACCCGCTTGTCCTTGATCAGCGCCTGCTTGAGCCGCGCATCGCCCTGAATCACGTTGATGAAGTCGAACACCACGCGGCGCTCGCAGCCCATGATCATGTCGAGGTTGCGCAGGCCCACGTCGAAATCGATCACGACGGTCTTATGGCCGCGCTTGGCGAGACCGGCAGAGATTGCGGCGGCGGAAGTGGTCTTGCCCACGCCCCCCTTGCCCGAGGTGATCACGATCACCTTGCCGAGCGGCGAATCGTCCTTGAGTTGCGTCATTCGAACGCCTCCACACAGAGTTTGTCATCGTCGAGGAAAACCTGCACGGGCTTGCGACGAAGCTCCGCGGGGATGGTTTCGCTCGTTTTGTATAGGCCCGCGATCGCGAGCAATTCAGCGTCGAGCTGGCGGCAGAAGATGCGGGCGCTCTCATCGCCATGCGCGCCGGCCATGGCCCGACCACGCAGCGCGCCATAGACATGGATATTGCCTGCCGCGACCAGTTCCGCGCCCGACGCGACCGAGCCGATCACCGTCAGATCGCCATGTTCGGCCACGATCATCTGCCCCGAACGCACCGGCGTCTTCACGACCTTGTTGCGCGGGGCCGGCGGCGCCGCCCGCTTCGCCGCGGGCTGCGGCTTTTGCGGTTTTGGCGGCTTCGGCTCGGGCATCGCGGTCTCGCGGCCCACCTTGATCGGGATAATTCCGTAGCCTTTCACGGCGTTTAGCTGGGCCTCGGTGGCGTTCTGCGCCCCGAAGATCTGCAGATCGCGCGCGAAGAGGTTGTCGATCATGTCGCGCACATCGGCCGGTTTCGAGAACTCCGGCACCTGCGCGAAATCGAGCACCATCGGCGCTCCGGCCAACAGATGCGGCGTTTTCGCAAGCTGCGCATCGAGTGCTGCATAGAACACGTCATCGGGCGCGTCGGTCTCGAGCCGTAGCGCGATGGCGGTCAGGAACAGACCGCGGAATTGAAAGGGCTGAACCGAGACCGGCGCAGGCTTCTGCCCGGTCGGAGATAGGGTATCTGACACGAGGGTAGCTCGCTTCTGCTCAGGAGTCGGGGCGCATCGTGCACCCGCGTTGTTTTTCTTTGTTGTGTCGGATCACGCACTGCAAACGCCAGCACAAAATCGCGATGGCCTCTCTACTCGGCTAAATCCTGCCGTCAACCGGAAGTAGACGAAGTTTTCGTGTTCAGGCGCAGGGGCGGGCCCGGACCGCAGGTTGACCCAGCGTCGTCAGGCGGTATCGCCGCGCCGGATCACTCGAGCATCGCCGTCGCGAGTTGGCTGTCGAGAAGCTCTTCGGGCAGCAGGATGTAGATGTCCTCCGGCGGGGTCGTCAGCGAATAGATCATCACGCCGGGATCGACGCCCATGTCGATCAGGTACTCCATCGTCCGCCCCTGCCCGCGCTGGATTTCCTCGACCGCGAAATAGGCGGGCATGTAGAGGTTCTCGTCGTAGTAATGCTGGTGCATCCCGACATATCCGTCGGGCGAGACACGTCGTTCCTGACCTGCCGCGAGGACATAGGGACAGGCCGACATGCAGGCCATGCCGGGCAGGATCACGGTGCTCTTCTCGGCCTCGCGCAGCACGCGGCCAATGGCCAGCGCCTCGGTCACCTCGCCGCCCGGGCTGCTGAGCGCGACTGTCGTCGGGGTTTCCTCGGTCGCGTCGCCTTCGGCAAAACGCCCGAGATAGGTTTCCAGCCGATCCGCATCGCCCGGCGCGATGGCCCCGTTCAGCAGCAGCACCGTGCCGATACCCTCGACCTCTTCGCGCGCGAAGGTCAGCCGGTCGGGATAGCTCGACGGCAGCTCGATCCCCGGCGGCAGCGCAGGCGCATCCCGGCGTGGCGTCGGGCGCGCGGGATCGAAGCGGCGGCGCTGATCGCCCGGCGCGACCGGCTCGGTCATCTCGGGCACGGCGGAGGGCGGCTGCGGGCGATAGCGCCCCAGCCAGTCGCCCGCGATCATCACCACGGCGATGCCGACCTGCACCAGCAAGACGGCGCGCAGCCAGCGGCGCACGTCGAACCGGTCGAAGTTTGGCAGCGACAGGCGCATCGCTCAGCTCTCCGCAGGGCGCGGCGGCGGATCCGCGGGCGCAGGCGGATCGACCTTCTCGGACACCCGCTTGAGCATCTCAGCATCCGCGCCACTCATCGTCTGCTCGACATCGCGCATCGCGTTCAGCGCGGCCTTCAGATCGGCCAGCGTCAGCGTCTCCTCGATCGGTAGCCCGTCGCGGCCCGAGCGGATCGCGGCCTGCGTCACCGCCAGCACGAAAACCAGCACGGCGGGCAGCAGGTCGATCGCGATCGCCCCGGCCCAGGAGGGCACGAAACTGCCCGCGTAGCGGATCACGGCCTCGGCGCTGGTGATCGGGTTATAGGCGGTCTGGATCGGCGGATCGCGGGCCAGAACTTCGTCGGCGGCGCGCTCGAGCGTGCGCCCCCGTTGATCGAGCGCTTCCAGCACGGAATCGATGGTCGACGACTGCGCATCGCGGACATTGGTCGTGCGCCCGTCCAGTTCCGGCAGCACCACCGAGGCGGGCAAATCCTGCGCCGCGCGGGCCACCAGCGGCGCGACAGACAGCTGATCGAGCCGTGCGATCACGCCCGCCAGCCGCACGCTTTGCTCGGCGAATTCGACCGAGCGTTTCTCCACCGGGCCGGGCGCCACGATCAGCGCGCGCATCCGCCCGAGGATCTGGTTGCCGGTCTCAAACGAGCCGTCGATCAGCGGCTGCTGCGCGCGGATCTGCTCTTCGAGATTGGCCAGTTCCTCGGTCTTCTGGGTCAGCACGCGGAACACCGCGCCCCGCCCTGCCGTGCCCGAGAGCTGGCCCGATTGTTCCTGATCCGCCAGCGCCTCGAAGGCCGCCCGCGCGCGTTCGACCTCGCGGCCCAGCGCCTGCGCCGAGAGCGTGATATCATGGGCCTGCTCCAGCGCGGACTGGTAGTCGCGCACGGTGGTGTCCAGATGCTGCTCCACCGCCGCCGAACCCGCCAGCGCCGCCGCATTGAGCCAGCTCGACATCGCGACGATGGCGAGCGAGCCCACGATGGTCGACACCGTCAGCCCGACAAAGCCGCTGGCCGTGCGCATCGCGGGCAGAAGCCGCAGCATGTAGCTCCAGAAGACGAAAATCCCGACCGAGACGGCGATGGAATAGGCCAGCGCCGCGAAGAAGCTCATCGCGCCGTTATCCTCGAGGATCGAGGACACGCCGAGATAGGTGTAGATCCCCGAGGCGATCGCCAGCACGCCCAGCGCCGCAGGTGTGATCGTGTCGAGCCAGGCAAGATGGCCCTCCAATTCCTTGGCGGTGCGCAGGCCCTTGGTCTCGGCCGCGCTCAGTCTTTTGCTAGGATCTGTCATCTGCGCTCGCCCTTCTCGGGAATGGGATCGGAATTGATCACAATTGGGGCACGGCGACGTGAATTTTAAGGGTTTGGACAGAATAGTTTACTTCGCTCCCCCGCAACGTCACGTCCGACGCCTCGTCCGACGCAGGCCCTGATCGCGGAAAAACTGAGGCCACCCGGGAAGACTCCGGATGGCCCCGTCTTGACGAACCGGCCGCTGCCGGCGCCCCACTTACATCGCCGGCAGGATCGTCAAGTCACGGATGTCGCCTCCGGCCCCTTCGACCATGCCCTTGCCCGTCGCGTCCCCGGTCTCGAGGTCGACGGTGTAGAGCATGTTCCCGGTGGCGAGCCACGCCGTGTTCGTCATGTCTTCGGTGGTCTGGATGTCGAACGCATAGCCTTCGCCCGGCATGTCGATGCCGAACTTACCGATGGCGGCGAGCGTGCCGTCATTGGGCGAGGTCTGCTGGATCAACGCGACGATGGTAGAGTCCACGTCATACATCGCGGTGCTGTCGGGCATCCCGTAGCTGTTGGCATAGGCGGCAGCCGCGATCGCAGGCGCTTCACCGGCATGCATGTCAGCCCCCTCGAAGGCGAGGCTGCCATCGACGGTCACTTCGCCGGTTTCCACGTTCACGCGGTGATTGGTGGTGCCCGACATGAAGCGCAGCTTGTCGGCCTTCGGGTTGAAATCGACGATCACCGGCCCGTCCACGGGCAGCATCTTGTCCATCTGCGAGAGTTTCGTCGCAGCGCCGCTTTCCATGTCGATCGTGTAGAGCGCCTGATCGGCATCCACCGCGACCAGCGTCTTGTTCGACGGGCGCAGATCGATCCCGTGCAGCTTCGCGGTGCCGGTGACATCCATCGTGCCGGTGACTTCGAGCGTGTCGGTATCGAACATCACGAGCGTCTTGTCGCCCACGAGGCCGATGGCCGAGGCCGCCAAGGCGCCACTTGCGCCCATTGCGGTGACGAGAGCGGTCGAGAGGGTCAGTTTCAGCATGGTTATTCCTTTCGTTTCCCTGTTCGCGGCAAGCGCCTTTCGCGCCGTCCATGCCCCCTAGACCCGGCCAGATGCGGATCGGATGCAGGAAATCGAAATTTTTTTCTGCGAGGTCGTGCCCCCGCACTTTCATCGGTCGTCCGCAAAATAAATTTCATCCAATCGAGCGTTTCGCGGGTCTAGAGCTTGGAAACGGGAGAAAATCGTGAAGAACTTGGTCCGGGAGAGACCGCCGCGCGGCAGGCGGAACATGGGAGCGTTTATGACGAATGCGGAAAGCTGCCCCGTTGCGCAGGCGCTGCACGATTGCGCCGAGGGCGATGCGGGCGCGCTTGAGCGGCTGGTGGCGCTGGAAGGCGGACGGATGCTGGGCGTGGCCAAGCGCATTCTGGGCCGCACCGATCTGGCCGAGGAAGCCTTGCAGGAGGCGCTGGTGCGCATCTGGCGCAAGGCCGGGCAATTCAGCGGCAATCCCGGGTCGGCCAAGGGCTGGGTCTATACCGTCCTGCGCAGCCGCTGCCTGAACATTCTGCGCGACGGAAAACGGCTGAGCCTGCTCTCGCCCGAGGAATTGGGGGCGTTGCAGGATGCGCGTGAACAGAGCGTGCCCGAAGAGGGCTGGCAGATGCTCGCAGGCTCCAGCCGCCTGCGCGACTGTCTGGAGGCGCTCGACCCGGCCAGCCGCCATTCGATCCTGCTCGCCCATGTCGGCGGGTTCAGCCATGGCGAGATCGCCGCGCGCCAATCGGTGCCGCTGGGCACGGCGAAAAGCTGGATCCGTCGCGGATTGGCCAGCCTGAGGGAGTGCCTGTCATGAGCCTGAACCGGACCGACCTCAACGCCATCGCAGACGATTACGTCCTTGGCCTGCTTGGGGAAACCGAAGCCGAGTTGTTCGAGGAACTGCTGACGCGCGACCCTGCGCTGGAGGCCCGCGTGGCGGCGCTGCGCGACGGGCTTCTGCCGCTCGATCTCTCCGCGCCCAAGGCTGACCTCCCCGACGATTTCATGGATCGCCTGCGCGAACGCATCGCGGCGGAACCTGCGCACGAAGACGCGACCCCGCGGGGGGTGACGATCACGCCGGTCCCGCCGCAAGCCGACAACCTGCCGCAAGCCCCGCGCCCGAAGCGGCGCTGGTTGATCGCGGCGGGGATCATCGGTCTCGCGGTGGGTCTGGGCGCGGGCACGTTGCGCCCGACGCCAGAGCCGCGCGTGGTCGCCGTTCTGATGAATGCATCGGGCGAGCCGCAGGCGGTGATCGAGGATTACGGCAATCGCGATGCCAAAATCCGCTTCGTGGCCGATGTGACGCTGCCCTCGGGCAAAACGATTCAGGCCTGGACGCTTCCCTCGCCAGAGACGGGCCCGGTGTCGCTCGGCACGCTCGACCGGGTGGCGCCTGCGGTGTTGACCGGCCCGGCCCTGCCGGACCCCGCACCGCAGCAGCTTTACGAGATCACGCTGGAACCCGCGGGCGGCTCGCCCACAGGCCGCCCGACCGGCCCGATCCTCGGCAAGGGCTTCGCCCATATCCAGAGCTGATCGGGCCATGCCCGTGCGGGAGGGTCTCCCGCACGGGCTTGACCTTGCCTATATTCGGCTGAAATGAACAGGGCGCGCACACGCGCCCCATTCGCCCGACCCAGACAGGCCCGAGAGAGGACCCCCCTGATGAAATTTCGCTTCCCGATTGTCATCATCGACGAGGATTTTCGCTCCGAGAATACCTCCGGTCTCGGCATCCGGGCACTCGCGCAAGCCATCGAGGCCGACGGGTTCGAAGTGCTCGGCGTCACCAGCTACGGCGACCTGTCGCAATTCGCCCAACAGCAAAGCCGCGCCTCGGCCTTCGTACTGGCGATCGACGACGAGGAATTCTCCTCCGGTCCCGAACTGGACCCGGCGGTCGAGAAGCTGCGCGCCTTCATCGAGGAAGTGCGCTGGAAGAATGCCGATGTGCCGATCTTCCTGCATGGCGAGACCAAGACCTCGCGCCACCTGCCCAACGATATCCTGCGCGAGCTGCACGGCTTCATTCACATGTTCGAGGATACGCCCGAATTCGTCGCCAAGCACATCATCCGCGAGGCGAAGAGCTATCTCGAAAGCATCCAGCCGCCCTTCTTCAAGCAGCTGCTCGACTATGCCGAGGACGGCTCCTACTCGTGGCACTGCCCGGGCCATTCGGGCGGCGTCGCCTTCCTGAAATCGCCGATCGGGCAGATGTATCACCAGTTCTACGGTGAGAACATGCTGCGCGCCGATGTCTGCAACGCGGTGGAGGAGCTGGGTCAGCTGCTCGATCATAACGGCGCGATCGGCGCCTCCGAGCGCAACGCCGCGCGGATCTTCAACTCCGATCACTGCTTCTTCGTGACCAACGGCACCTCGACCTCGAACAAGATGGTCTGGCACCATACGGTCGCGCCGGGCGACGTCGTCGTCGTGGATCGCAACTGCCACAAGTCGATCCTGCACGCGATCATCATGACCGGTGCGATCCCGGTCTTCCTGAAGCCCACGCGCAACCATTGGGGCATCATCGGCCCGATCCAGCGCTCGGAATTCGAACCCGAGGCGATCAAGGCGAAGATGCGCGCGAACCCGCTTCTCGCCGATTACGATATCGACGCGGTGCAGCCGCGCATCATGACGCTGACGCAGTCGACCTATGACGGCGTGCTCTACAATACCGAAGTGATCAAGGGGATGCTCGACGGCTGGGTCGACAACCTGCATTTCGACGAGGCGTGGATCCCGCATGCCGCCTTCCACCCGTTCTACGGCCAGTATCACGCGATGGGTCGCAAGCGCGAGCGCACGACCAAGTCGATCACCTATGCGACGCAGTCCGTGCATAAACTGCTCGCCGGGATTTCGCAGGCGAGCCATGTGCTCGTGCAGGACAGCAAGGAGGAAAAGCTCGACCGGCATCTCTTCAACGAGAGCTACCTGATGCACACCTCCACGAGCCCGCAATATTCGATCATCGCAAGCTGCGATGTGGCGGCGGCGATGATGGAGCCTCCGGGCGGCACCGCGCTGGTGGAGGAAAGCATCGTCGAAGCGCTCGATTTCCGCCGCGCCATGGTAAAGGTCGAAGAGGAATACGGCCCCGAGGATTGGTGGTTCCAGGTCTGGGGCCCGACCGATTTCCGCGCCGATGGCGACGGCATGGCCGAGACCCGCGACTGGGTTCTCAAGAAGACCGATGCCGAGGGCGTGGAGACCACCGGCTCGGATAGCTGGCACGGCTTTGGCGACATGGCGCCGGGCTTCAACATGCTCGACCCGATCAAGGCCACGATCATCACCCCCGGCCTCGATATCGAAGGGCGTTTCGACGACAGCGGCATCCCCGCCTCGATCGTGTCGAAATACCTCGCCGAGCATGGCGTCGTGGTCGAGAAGACCGGGCTTTACAGCTTCTTCATCCTGTTCACGATCGGCATCACCAAGGGCCGCTGGAACACGCTGCTGGCCGCGCTGCAGCAGTTCAAGGACCATTACGATAAGAACCAGCCGCTATGGCGCGTGATGCCGGAATTCTCGGCGAAGTTCCCGCGCTACGAGCGCATGGGGCTGAAGGATCTCAGCCAGCACGTCCATTCGCTTTACGCGAAATACGACGTCGCGCGGCTCTCGACCGAGATCTACCTGACCGACCATCACCCCGAGATGACCCCGTCGGAGGCGTTCTCGCATATCGCGCGGCGAAAGACCGAGCGCGTCTCGATCGACGAGCTGGAAGGCCGGATCACGACGAGCCTCGTGACCCCCTACCCGCCGGGCATCCCGCTCTTGATTCCCGGTGAGGTCTTCAACGCGAAGATCGTGGATTACCTGCGCTTCAACCGCGAATTCGCCAGCGAATGCCCCGGGTTCGAGACCGACATCCACGGCCTCGTGACGGAGACGGGCGAGGACGGCAAGACGCATTACTTCGCGGATTGCGTGGCGCGCTGAGCCTGCGCGCCCCCTGTTCGGCTATCATTCTCAGGGCGCGGTTCGGTTTGTCCCGACCGCGCCCTGACTCATTTCACCAAGGGTTCGGTTTCGGGAGGAAAGCAGCATGAGCGACACGCCCAAAGGCACGATGATGGCCGTAGTCACGACCGGAACGGGCGGCTACGAGCGGCTCGACTGCCGCGAGGTCGCGATGCCCGAACCGGGGCCCGGCGAGGTGCTGCTGAAGGTGCTCGCGGCGGGCATCAACAATACCGACATCAACACCCGGCTGGGCTGGTATTCTTCCGAGGTCAAATCCGGCACGCAGGACTCGCGCGAGGACGCTCCGCACGCCGATGGCGGCTGGAGCGGGGCCACGCCCTTCCCGCTCATCCAAGGCACCGATTGCTGCGGCCGGGTCGTTGCGGTGGGCGACGGTGGCGACGCGGCCCGGATCGGCACCCGCGTTCTGGTGCGGTCCTGCATGCGCGCGACGGATTTCTCCTCGATGGACACGGTCTGGCTCGGCTCCAATTTCGACGGGGCCTTCGCGCAATATGTGAAAGTGCCCGCAGGCGAGGTCTTCGCCACCGACAGCGATTGGAGCGACGCCGAACTCGCCACCTTGCCCTGCGCTTACGGCACCGCCGAGAACATGATCCACCGCGCAGGCGTCACCGCGGGAGAGCGCGTACTGGTCCCCGGTGCCTCGGGCGGCGTGGGCTCGGCGCTGATCCAGCTTCTCAAACGGCGCGGCGCGGAGGTGGTCGCCATCACCAGCGCCACCAAGCGCGAGATCGTGCTGGAGATCGGTGCGGATCAGGTGCTCTGCCGCGAAGACGACCCCGTAGCGGCGATCGGCGAAAACAGCGTGGACGTGGTGATCGACAACGTCGCCGGGCCGGGATTCGGCACGATGCTGAAACTGCTCCGGCGCGGCGGGCGCTATGCCTCGTCGGGTGCGATTGCCGGACCGGTCGTGGAGCTGGACATGCGCGACCTATATCTCAAGGACATCACGCTGATCGGCTGCACCGCATGGGATGCGCCGGTCTTCGGCAACCTGATCTCCTATGTCGAGAAGGGCGAAATCCGGCCCCTGCTGGCCGCCACCTACCCGCTCGATCAGATCGCCGAGGCGCAGAAGGTGTTTCAGGAAAAACGCCACGCCGGGAAGATCGTGCTGATCCCGCCGTCCTGAAGCTTTGGCGCCGGATATCCGGGTCGGAGCGCAAGCACCACGCGAATGGCGCTCCCGCTCCGCCCGCCCCGGGGCCTACTCGTCCTTCTTATCGTCTTCGTCGGGTTCCTCGACCCGCTCGATTTCCACCTTCACCCGGGTGGCCAATCCGGCGATCACGCCGAGGACGGCCAGCCAAGGTGCTGCGAGCACCACGACCCCGCTGACGACGAGGCTGAGATTGAGGGGCGCCTCGACGAAGGGATCCCCGCCGGCGGAGCTGATACGCAGCTGGCGCACGCTCCCCTCCTGCGCCAATTCCTTGACGCGATCGACGAGTTGGTTGCCAGCGACCTCGATTTCTTCCCAAACGGTGCGCTCGGGCTTCTTGTCATCTTCCATCGAACTGTTCCTCTCGATTTGGGGGGTAAACACGGAGGTAATTTCGGCAGCGCGCGTCAGGCACATCGCTTTGCCACGGCTCGCTGCGCAGATGGAAAGGAACATGATTCCAAAGCCCGCGCCTTGATCTTCGTCAGGCACAGAACAAAAGGGCCGCTGCGGTGTGCGCTCGGGCAAAAGCCGAGTTCACTCCGCAACGGCCACGTGATGCTGTGACGCCGATTGGCCCCGATCAGACCGCAGGTTTGCGGTGCAGCGTGCCCTGCTCATAGGCATAGGCGCATTGGATCAAGGCGTGCTCGCTCCACTGCTGGCCGAGGAAAATCAGTTCGAACGGCGCGCCGGAGGCGTAGTAGCCCGCGGGCACGGTGACGCCCGGAATGCCCGCGATGTTCAGCTCCCCGACGGTGGTCTCGAGGATCGCGTCGCCCGAATGCAGGCCCGGCAGCTCGCAGAGCATCTGCGGATAGACGAGCGCGTCCAGTTCGTGCCGGGCGAAGACTTCCTCCATCAGCAGCAGATAGGTCCGCTTCAAGGCCGTGAACGCGGGCAGCGCGGGCGGCGTAGTCGGGGATTTCACCGCCTCGACGAAATCGGGCAGCTCGTTGAGGAAGCCGAGGATCGCCCCCTTCGCGAGCACGTTTTCCTCCTTCGTGGCCTCGACGAACTCCTCCCACGTCTTGATCGCCGCATTCGGGCCCAGCCGTTCGAGATATTTCGTCATGTCATAGGGGATGGATTCCAGCCCGCGCCCGTCGAAGAAAGGCGTGCCCGGCGTGATCTCGCGATAGCTTGCGAAATCGGTGCCTGCGAAGGGATCCTCGACCAGAACCGCCCCCAGCTCTTCAAGCTCGCTCTTCGCGCGATCGTAAAGATCCGCCGCCTCGTGGGAGAGTTCGTTCTTCCGCCAGCCCGGCCCGTAAAGCCCGAGCCGCTTGCCCTTCAGGCCGTCCTTCGACAGGCCCGAGGCGTAGCCGCCTTCGGGGATCTTGTCGACGCTGGCGAGCGTCTTGGGATCTTCGGTGGTGAACCCCGCCAGCACATCGAGGCCGAGGGCGGCATCGGTGACAGTGCGGGCGATCGGCCCAACCACGTCGCGATTGCCCGACAGCGGCACGACACCGGCATTCGGCACCAGCCCGATGGTCGGCTTGATGCCCACCAGCCCCTGCGCCGAGGCCGGGTTCTGGATCGAGCCGCCGGTTTCCTCGGCCAGGCCCATGACGCACATATGGGTGGCGACCGCCGCCGCGGTGCCCGCGCTCGACCCGCCCGGCGCGCGGTCCTCGATCGCGGGGTTGATCGTGGGACCGGCCCAGCTGTCATTGGCATGCGTTCCGGTCCAGCTGAGGATCGGCACGTTGGTCTTGCCGAGGATCACCGCATCGGCCGCGCGCATCCGGGCCACCACGGGGCTGTCGCGTTCGGGCATCAGGTCGACGCCGCCCGTCCCGGAATAGAGCAGCCGCCAGCCCGCCGTGGTGGGGATGCCCGCCATATCCATCGGATCCTTCACGACGATCGGCACCCCGGCCAGCGGCCCCAGCGCCTCGCCCGCAGCGCGCCGCCGGTCGATGTCGCGGGCGGTTTCGAGGGCTGCGTCATTCTCGAAGATGATCGCGTTGTATTTGCCGTTCAGCGCCTTGACCTGAGCGATGCAGGCTTCGGTCAGCGCCTCTGCGGTGAACGTCCCCGAGGCCAGCCCCTCCTGAACGGCGGCGACGGTGAGCGTTCCGAGATCGGGCAGATCGGGTTTCGTTTGAGCGGACATGAGAGACTCCTTTTCCGTTTGGCGGGCATGGTGCCGCCATCGCCCGAGCCGGAGCCGGGCGGGGTGGATCGAAAGTGACGAAGCTCGACCCGTGGCGCGAACCGCTGAGGCCGCAGGGACGGTCGAAGCCGGGAAGAAAAAGGTCGCCTCCACCCAAGAAGCTGCCCTCCAAGGCAGAGGCGACAGGTTAAAGACCGCGCAACAAGGGATAGGGGCGCGGCCCTAAGCTCATTCAGCGATGCCGACGATCGACTTCAGGACCGAGGCCCCGACCGTGTATTTCGGGTCGACCATGTTGCCGAGGCGCACGCGCCCGCATTGGGTCAGCAGCATATAGGCGTCGATCTCGTCGAAGCCGAAATCGGCGGCCATCCAGCGGATCAGCTCGCGGTAAGCGCCGCGCGCAGCGTCTTCCATCGGGCGTGCCGAGCCGACCGTCATGTAGAACTCTTCGTTCTCCAGACGCGGCGTGCTGATCGTCCAGTTCTTGATCAGGTCGATGCGCACGGTGGTGACGGTCGGGTGCTCGACCGCGACGCCGCAAAGCTCACCGTCGCCCTGGGCTGCGTGGCAATCCCCGAGGAACAGATACCCGCCCTCGGTCTGCACCGGCAGATAGACGACCGCGCCCGGTGCGACATCGGGAAGGTCCATGTTGCCGCCGTAATAATCCGGCACCAGCGAGGAGATCGCCTCGGCAATCGGAGCCGTGCCGATCGTGCCGATGAAGGGCTCGTAAGGCAGGCTGATCTTGTCGTTCCACTTCGTGCCCTCCTCGACGGTGATGTCGAGCTTGCGCACCACCTCGGGCAGCGGCGCAGTCAGGAGCGCGGTCTCGAAGGTGGGAACCAGACCGCCGAATTCGGGCATGATCACCGTGGTCCCCCGCGGCTGCGGCCCGCGCGGCACGATGCTCTCGATATAGACCGCGATCGTGTCGCCCTTCTCGGCGCCGTTGACGTAGATCGGGCCGTTTTGCGGGTTCAGGAACGGGAAGTTCAGGATCTCGGTCGGCTTGTCGGTCTCCGACTTGATCGCGCCTTCGAACGCGTCGTGGGTCTCGGCGCTGACGACGGTGCCCGGATCGACGGTCAGGACCGGCTCGATCCCGGCGGTGTAGATGTAGGGATAGCTTCCCTGCTCTTCCTCGGTGATCGTGCGTTTCTCGAGGGTCTGACCTTTCGCCACGCCCTTGCGCGCCATGATGGATTCTTCAAACCAGCTCATAAGTTGCTCCTTTTACTTGCAAATTCCATGATTGTTCCGGGGAGATCAGACCGACAGGTATCGTCGGATCGTGTCGCGGTCCTGCAGCATCTCGCGGTCGAGCTCGGCGACGATCCGGCCCTTGTCCATGACGTAGCAGCGCTGCGCCATCGCCCGGATCATGTCGACATTCTGCTCCACGAAGACGACGGTCACGCCGGTCTCGCGGTTCAGCTCGACCATGATGCGCGCGATGTCCTGCACGATGTTCGGCTGGATCCCCTCGGACGGCTCGTCGAGCAGGATCATCGACGGATCGCCCATCAGCACGCGCCCGATGGCGAGCTGCTGCTGCTGACCGCCCGACATCGTTCCCGCGCGTTGATCGGCGCGCTCCTTGAGGATCGGGAAATAGCGGAAGATCTCGTCGACCTTGCCCGGTGTGGACTTGCCCGCGATGCTTTCGCCGACGAGCAGGTTTTCCAGCACGGTCATGCGCGGGAAGACGTCGCGGCCTTGCGGCACATAGCCGATGCCCTTGCGCGCCCGTTTATGCGCCGAGAGCAGGTCGATCGACGCGCCGTCGAGGTTGATCGAGCCCTTGTCGGTCGACAACAGCCCGATCAGCGTTTTCATCAGGGTCGATTTGCCGACCCCGTTGCGCCCGATCACGGCGACGATCTCGCCCTCGCGGACCTGAAAATCGACGCCTTGCAGCACCGGCTTGCCGCCGTAGCCCGCATTGAGTTCGATCACGTCGAGAAGGACTTCCTTACGCATCGACTTCTCCCAGATAGATGGCGGCGACACGTTCATCGGCGACGATCTCGTCGATGGTGCCCTGCGCGAAAATCTTGCCGAAATGGAGCACCGTGACCTGGTGGGCGATCTGGCGCACGAAGGCCATGTCGTGCTCCACCGCCAGCAGGGTCATGCCCTCGCGGTTGAGCTCCTGAAGCATCTCGCCGGTGGCGAAGGTCTCGTCGGGCGTCATCCCGGCGGTCGGCTCGTCCAGCAGCAGCAGGCGCGGTTTCAGCGCTACCGCCATGCCGATCTCCAGCCACTGTTTCTGCCCGTGGCTGAGATTGCCGGCGAGCTGCTTGCGATCCTGCGAGAGTTTGAGGAACTCCAGCAGCCGGTCGATCTCCTCTTGCAGGATCTCGGGCGCGACATGGTGCTGAAGCGCGATCGTCAGGTTCTGCTGGACGCTCAGCTCCTTGAAGATGCCGGGCACCTGGAACTTCACGCTGATCCCCTTGCGGATGCGCTCGAAGGGTTTCGCGCGGGTGATCTCCTCGCCGTCATAGAGGATCTCTCCGCTATCGGGCAGATGTTCGCCCAGGATCAGCTTGAAGAAGGTGCTCTTGCCCGCCCCGTTGGGGCCGATCAGGCAATGCATCTCTCCGGGCTGAAGCGCGAAATCGACATTGCCCGTGACGTGGAGCCCGCCGAAATGCTTGTTGAGCTGGCGTGTTTCGAGAATGGCCATCACCGCTCTCCTTCCAGTTTGGATTTCCGGCGCATGAAGGGCGAGAGCAGCGCGATGACGATGCCACGCGGGGCGATCAGGACGGTGATCACCAGCAGCGTTCCCATCACGATCAGCGCATATTGGCTGCCGTAGATCGTGAGCGACTGGAACACCATGAGCACCGCGAGCGTGCCGATGACCGTGGTGGTGAGGTCCGTGCGTCCGCCGACCGCGACCCAGACGATGGGCAGCGAGGCCGCCGTCATCCCCATCGAGGCAGGCGTGATGTAGTTGCCCCAGGAGGTGTAGAGCACACCCGAGAGGCCCGCGAGCGCGGAGCCGATCACGAAGGTCGCAAGCTGATACTTGCGCACGTCATAGCCCAGCATCTCGGCGCGCATCGGGTTCTCGCGGATCGCCACGATGACATTGCCGAAGCGCGAATTCACGAGGATGCGCAGGCCGAGATAGCAGACCAGCAGCAGCACCAGCGTGACGTAATAGAGGGTCACGTCCGGATAGAGCACGATATTGCCGCCCGGCCACGGGATCGTCAGCGAGGGCATCGCGCCCATGCCGTTGAAGCCGTTCAGACGCGCCTTGCCGATCGCCCATTCCGGCCCCGCCGTCTGCGCCATGAAGCGCTCGAGCACCAGCGTCACCGAGAGCGTCACGATGCCGAGGAACACGCCGCTGATGCGCCCGAAGAACAGGAAGTAGCCAAGGATCGCTGCGAAGAGTGCGCTCAGGCCAACCGCCAGCACGAGCGAGAGCAGCGTCAGGCCGTAGGCGTCGCCGAGGTTGATCGTCAGGACCCCGTAGGCGTAGCCCGCGACCCCGAAGAAGGCGGTCTGGCCGAAGCTGAGCGCCCCGCCATAGCCCCAGATCAGGCTGAGCCCCATCGCCATGAAGAGCCAGTTGAAGAAGTAGACGTTATTGCCGACGTCATAGCTGTCCGCGAAGAACGGATAGGCGCAGGCGGCCAGCAGGACGACGCTGAAGCCCGACCAGAATTTCGGTCCCTTGCCGAGGGTTTGCGGCCCCTCGATGAGCTTCAGAATGGAAGTGAAACGGGATGCGCTGCTCACGTCAGGCCCTTTCTTTCAGGATCTTGCCGCTGATGCCGCGCGGCAGGATGCGGATCACGATGATGACGGCGATGAGCATGCCGATCTGACCGGCAAGCTGGCCCTGCCAGGAGGTCAGCGACGCTTTGATGAAGCCAAGCACGACCGCGGCAGGCGCCGTCCCGAGGAAGATGTCTGCGCCGCCCACAACGACGGTCACGAAAGCCTCGACCATGAAGGCGGCCCCCATCGTCGGCACGAGCGTCATCGTCGGCGCGTAAAGCCCACCGGCAAGCCCCGCGAGCGCCGCGCCCAGACCGAAGGTCAGGCTGTAGATCAGGTTGGTGTTGACCCCGAGCGCCTCGGCCACATGCGGCACCTGGATCGTGGCGCGGGCAAGGATGCCGAAGCGCGTCTTGGTAAACATCAGCCACAGCGCGGCCAGCGTCGCGAGCGCCATTACCACGAGCACGATGCGGTAGATCGAATAGGAATAGTCGCCGACGGTGAAGCTGCCGAAGGGCGTGCCGCTGCCCGCCATCGTCGTGCCCAGCACGATCAGCGTGCCTTGGGTGACGATCATCGAGATCCCCCAGGTAGCCACGATCGTATCGAGGGGACGTTTGTAGAGCGGTCGGATCACCACGACCTCGACGATCATCCCGGCGATACCGGCGGCCAGAGAGCCCAGCGCGATCGCGATCGGAAGGGGCACGCCCATATGGGTGGCGCTCGTCGAGACATAGGCGCCGCAGAGGATGAACTCGCCATGCGCGAGGTTGATCACGCCCATCATGCCGAAGATCACCGCGAGGCCGCAGGCGCTGAGCACGAGGAAGGCGAACGCGTCTCCGAACTGGTAGAAGAAGCTGAAAAGAGAGTAGAGGAACTCCATAGACCGTCCCTTTCTTGGTGGCCGTCGTTCAGGGAAATCCGGGCAGGAAAATCCGGGAGGGGACGGATGCGGAGCCAAGGGGCCCCGCATCCGCGATGCGTCGGATTACTCCGTCGGCAGGTGCGACGGGGTGTACTGGTCGCTCGGATCGTTCTGGGTCAGATCGCAGCCGACATCGCCCAGCCAGTAGGGCTTGATGTCATCCCATTTCTTCGGGAACTCGATCGAGTGATCTTCCAGCACATGGGCCAGATAGATCGTGTGCGAGGTGTGCTGGCTCTTCGGATCGATGCACATCTCACCCTCGGGCGCGTCGTAGCACAGGTTGCCATCGGCGAGCGTGGCGCGCACATCTTCCAGAGCGGTGGAGCCGCCGGCTTTCTCGACCATCTCCTTGTAGAGATAGACCGCCGCGTAGGAGTTCTCGGCTTCCTGGTTGATGTAGGGCTCGTCGGGGAACATCGCGTGGAACTTCTCGACGAAGGCCTTGCTTTCCGGCGTGTCGATTTCCTCGACATAGTTCACCGTCGCATACATGTCCTTCAGGCTCGGGGGCGTGAAGCGCTTATGCTCGTAGCCCTGACCCACGTTCACCGAGGACGCCATCGGCAGGTCGACATTCGCCGAACCGGCCTGCTCGTAATAGGACGACTGCGCCGTGCCCACGAGCAGCGTCACCACGAAGTCGGGCTTGGCGGCCTGGATGTTCTGGATGGTCTGCGAGAACTGCGACACGCCGAGCGGGATGAACTCTTCGCCCACCATCTCGCCGCCATTGTCCTTGACGATGTTGCGCACCCATTCGGCCGAGATCTGGCCGAAGTTGTAGTCGGCGGCGATCGTGTAGACGTTCTTGCCGTACTTCTCCATCATGTAGGGGATCAGCGTCGAGAACTGCTGCTCCGGCACCGCGCCGGTGACGATCATGTTCGCGTCGCAGACGCCGCCTTCATACTGGTTGTTGTAGAAGGCCAGCCCGTCGAACTGGTTGACGATCGGACGGTAAGCTTCACGCGAGGCCGAGGAGAAGCCCGCGAAGACCACGTCCACCTTGTCGCGCTGCAGCACGCGGCGCATGAATTCCTGATAGCGCGTGTTGTCCGACTGGGTGTCGTAGGTCACCAGTTCGATCGGACGACCGGCGATGCCGCCCGCGTCGTTGATTTCCTTGGTGGCCAGCTGGATGCCATGCACCTTGCCGATGGTCGCGAGGGCGAAATCCCCCGACTGGTCTTCGAGCACACCGATCTTGATCGGCTCCGCATCCTGAGCCGCCACAGGGCCGGCAAAAGACAATAGGGTAGCGAGCACCGAAGCGGTGCTGATCAGTTTCCTGTTCATTTTCAACTCCTTGTTGAGGTTTTCCTGGGTGCCTTGCTGGGCTAGCGCGCCTGACACCTCTTTTTCGTTTCACCGCGATCGAGATCGCTGTCCGGGTTTGCCAGCATCAGGGACTCGCAGTGGTCCTCGACGCTGACGCGCGCGCGCATGCTGTCCTTTCGCAGAAGGTCATATGCGGCATCTTCGTTAAGCCCGCGCTGGCGCATGAGCGCAGCGACAGCCTTGATGACGTAAATCCGTTTGCGGCGGCGTTCGCCCATATCGTCGAGGCTCGCCTTGAGGCCGTCGATTTGCTCGAACGCGTTCACGCCCAGATAGAGAGCGGAATAGACGGCTCCGCTATGGATCGGTTTTTGCAGGAAGGACGCGGCCCCGAGTTGGAGCATCGCCTTGAGACGGCTCGGCGCTTCCGTGCCGACCAGCCCGACCGTCGGACACGGCGCATGCTGGGGCGACAGATTGTAACTCTCGGGCCATGCAGGCGGCAGGTTCAGGTCGCCGTCGATGATGACGAGGTCGGCCTCCGGGCTGAGATCTTCGGGCAGCTCGAAGTCCTGGCGCAGCGGGAGGGGACGGGTATCCGGCTCCAGCCCGAGCCTGCGCAGCGTGGCTTCGAGAATACCCAGCGAGCGGCCCTCGGTGGTGAAGATGACGGCCCTGCGGCCGCGGAAGTTTTGCGCGATCCGGGGTGTCTTCATTGAACCACCCTCACGTTCCTGCGCCGCTCCGCCGGCTCGAAGGCCGTCGTCGAGGACACGAGGTAAGGGTCGGCCGCGATGGGTTCGGGCGCTTCGAGCAGGATGTCGAACTCGAAATCCGCGCGCGACAAGCCAATGCGAGGCGTGAGCGAGGCATGGTAGGTTTCGGGGTCGATCGTGACCCGGCCCTGCGGTGCGTCGAAAACCTGACCCGCAGCCGCTTCGAGCACCGCCCCCACCGACGCGGTGCCCGCATCGGCGATGGATTTCGCGAGCATATGAATGGCGATATAGGCGGCTTCGGCTTCGGCGGAGACGACAGGCCCCTCGGGGAAGGCTTTGCCATAGGCCTCGACGAAGCGCGTGTTGCGCTCTCCCGCGAGGGACGAGAAATAGACGCTGGAGCTGATCTGCCCATCGGCCCCCACCGGCCCGATCGCGCGAAGCTCGGGCTCCGACAGGTTACAGCTTGCAATGGGGAAGCGCGTGGTCTGCTCGATCCCGCGCGCCTCGCAGGTCTCGCGGAAGGCCCGGAAGAACGCGTAAGAGGAGTCGCCGATCAGCGCGTTGAACACGAAATCGGGCTTGGTCTCGAGGATCTCCTCGATGATGGCGGCCATATCGGTCTCGCCGACCGGCAGATACCGCTCCGCCACCACTTCGCCGCGGCGCCGCTGCAGCTCTTCGCGCATCACCCGGTTGCTTTCCCAGCCCCAGATATAGTTCGAGCCGATGCAATAGGCGCGGCGGCCGAAGCGCGCGCAGAGGAAATCGATGAGCGGCGACATGTGATGGTTCGGCGCCGCACCGGTATAGATGACGTTGGTCGAGCTCTCGAAGCCTTCGTAATGCGTCGGATACCACAACAGCGCGTCATGCTTCTCGAAGAGCGGGATCACTTCCTTGCGGCTCGACGAGGTGTAGCAGCCGCAGATATGACGGATGCCGCGATCGAACATGCTCTGAACCGCCGGCGCGTATCTGTGCAGATCGCTCTCGGGGTCGATATGGATGGGATGGAAAGTGACCGCCGCGCTCGGGTCCGCATTGATCTCGTCGCAGGCAAGCTGCGCGCCGTTGAGCTGCGTATGCGCGACTCTACCGTATGCGCCGGTGGTCGAGAAAAGCAGGCCGATCTGTAGGTCGAGACGTGTCATTTTCGATCTTCCAACGACAAAAACCCCCAGAAGCAGAAACTGCTTTGGAGGCGGAATTGCCGACATATCTGAGGGTTCAACGCGCCATGACGAGCACATTTGCTCGGCGCTTACCTCACGCTAGGGAATCGTTCACGAACCTGTCAATAGGCTTGTGACTTCGCCGTGACCGCCCCCGTCTTGAGCCCACACATGCACGTTATTGAAGCTGTTCCCAAAGCGGACTGCCCGCAAATTGAGCGCAACCCGGATGCTCAGACAGGTCTCGCCTTCCCTGAAGCTGCGATGTCCGGAGAGTGAGCGATCATCCCCTGCGGACGGAGGCATCGCCGGCGTGCGACGGGGTCGTTCTTGGGCATGGAAGCGATGCTCTGGCGGAGGAGGTGGGATTCGAACCCACGGTAGGCTTTCACCTACGTCGGTTTTCAAGACCGGTGCATTAAACCACTCTGCCACTCCTCCGACCGGCTTCGCTTAGACCGCTTCACGCGATTCTGAAAGTCTTGCGCGCCGATTTCCGCGCGTGGGCGTTGGGGCAGCTTTTCACGGGCTCTGCAAATCGCTAGGATCGCGCGTAACGCATGGCGCAAGCGGTGCAGACGCGCAGGCAAGAGGCGGGCAAACCGCGCGAAGAGGGGCACAGGATGACTGAGCAGAAGAAGATGACGCGCAAGCGGGTGACGGGCTTTGCCCTGATGCTGGGCGCGGGGATCGCGCTGGCAGGCTGTCAGGAAAGCGGCGGCTCCCCGTTCGGGATGTTCAAGAAGAAACCTGCGGACGAGACCGCAAGCCCCGGCGACGCCGAGACCGTCACCGAAAACGGCCAGAAGATGATCGAGCGCGACGTCGAAGCGCCGCAGGTCTTCTCGGTCGATGAAAAGGGCCTGTGGGACGGGCGTCCCTCGCTGGGCGGCGTCTGGGTCGCACATCCGGACGTCAAAGACCCCGAGCGGGTGATCATCCGCAACCCGTCGAACGGCAAATTCGTCATCGGCGCGCTGTTCAAGCGCGAGACCGACAATCCCGGGCCGAAACTGCAGGTCAGCTCGGACGCGGCCGATGCGCTGGGGCTGCTGGCGGGCGCGCCGACCGAGCTCTCCGTCGTGGCGCTGCGCCGCGAGACGGTGCCGGTCAAGGAAGACAAGCCCGCGCCGCTCGTCGACAAGCCGGTGATCGCAGCCCCCGAAACGGTCGAGCAGAAGTCGCTCGACGAGGTGACCGCAACCGCCGAAGCGGGCATCGCGAAGGCGCAAGGCACGCCGAAACCCACGGCGAAACCGGTCAAGCCCGCAATCGGCGCGGCCCCTGCCCCGGCGCCCGCCCCCGCAGCCCCGGTGGCTTCGGCGGCTCCGCAGCCGAGCACGCCGAAAATGAGCACCGGCGCAGGCTATATCCAGATCGGCATCTTCTCCGTCGAGGCGAATGCGAAACGCGCCCAGAGCCAGATGGCCAAGGCGGGCGTGATCGCCGAGATCAGGAAGGAACAAAGCCATTCCAAGACCTTCTGGCGCGTGATCGCGGGCCCCGCGCCCACGAAATCCGACCTCGACGCGCTCAAGACCAAAATTCACGGGCTGGGCTATCCCGACGCCTACCCCGTCTCGAAATAGGACTACGCAGAAGATATGACCTTCATTCGCCTGATCGCCGCCACGCTTGCAGCTTGCCTGTTCGCCCTGCCCGCCGCCGCCTTCGACACCAAGGCCCATGCGGCTTGGGTCTATGACCTGTCGACCAAGACCGTCCTGATGGCGAAGAACGCGGATATCCCGCTGCCCCCGGCCTCGATGTCGAAACTGATGACGCTCGATCTGCTGTTCGAGGCGCTGGAAGATGGCCGGGTCACGATGGACACGACCTTCCCGGTCTCGGAACATGCGCAGTCGATGGGCGGCTCGACGATGTTCCTCAACACGACCGATCGGCCTACCGTGCGCGACCTGATCCAGGGCATCATCATCAACTCGGGCAACGACGCCTGCGTCGTGGTGGCCGAGGGGCTGGCGGGCTCCGAGTCCTCCTTCGCCGATCTGATGACCGAGCGCGCGCATGAGCTGGGCATGAAGAACTCGATGTTCGCCAACTCGAACGGCTGGCCCGACCCCGGCCAGCGCATGTCGGTCCATGATCTCGGCATCGTCGCAAGCCGGATCATCACCCATTTCCCGCAATATTATCACTTCTTCAGCGAGACCCATTTCAACTACAAGGACCGCGCCCCGGCCAATGCCGAGAACCGCAATCCGCTGCTGGACATCCGCGCCGCCGACTGGAAGGCCGATGGCATGAAGACCGGCCACACGCAGGAAGCGGGCTACGGTCTCGTGGGCTCCGCCGTGATGGGCGAGCGCCGCATCGTCTTCGTGCTGGCAGGCATGCCCTCCGAGCAGGCGCGCCGGTCGGAAGGCGAAGCGGTCGCGAACTGGGCCTTCCGTCAGTTCGTGATGAAGGACGTCGCGAAGGCGGGCACCCAGCTCGCCGAAGCGCCGGTCTGGCTGGGCGGCAAATCGACCGTCGGCCTTGCGCCGAAAACCGATCTGTCGCTGCTGGTCCCTGCGGGCGCGAAGGACAAGGTGACCGCCGAGGCCGTGTTCAAAGGCCCGCTGCAGGCCCCGATCAAGCAAGGTCAGGAAGTCGGCAAGCTGGTGATCACCGTGCCGGGCCTCGACAATGCCAATGAAGTGCCGCTCGTCGCCACCGAGGACGTCAAGAAAGGCGGCTTTGTCGTGCGCGTGAAAGCGGCGCTGGCGCGGCTGTCGGGCAAGGCGTTCGAGGCCGCGATGGAACGGGTGAACAGCTAAGCGCGCATGTTCATCAGCTTCGAGGGGATCGACGGATCGGGTAAATCCACACAGGCGCGGATGCTGGCCGAAACCCTGCGGGACGCGGGGCGCGAGGTCGTTCTGACACGCGAACCCGGCGGCTCCCCGGGGGCCGAGGAAATCCGTCGTCTGGTGCTTGAGGGCGATCCCGACCGCTGGTCCGCAGAGACCGAGATCCTTCTGTTCACCGCCGCACGCCGCGACCATCTGGAGCGTGTGATCGAACCGGCGCTCGCCGCTGGCAAAGTGGTGATCTGCGACCGTTTCGCGGATTCGACCCGGATGTATCAGGGCCTCTCGCGCGGCAATCTGCGCGCCGTGGTCGATCAGCTGCACACCCTGATGATCGGGCGCGAGCCGGACCTGACCGTCCTGATCGACATCGACCCGGCCACCGGCCTCGCCCGCGCCAAGGGGCGTCAGGGCACCGAGGAGCGGTTCGAGGATTTCGGCGTCGGGTTGCAGGAAAAGATGCGCGCGGGTTTCCTGTCCTTGGCCGAGGAATTCGCACCCCGCTTCCGGGTAATCGACGGTGCGCGCGAGGCCGACGCGATTGCCGCCGATGTGCTGAGCGCCGTGCAGGCAGAACTGCAGAGCTAAGGGCGGCGCCAGACCCTCGGGTGGGCGCTTCGCTACGTTGGTGGCTTGGCGTTTTATCTCTAAAGCCCAGGAAAACCAGCGTGCCTGCGATGTCATCGCCAATGCGCCCTCCCGGTGGGAGGGTCGGGCGCGGCCCGGGGCTGGTCGCCCCGCGCCAACAGCCTTCCGCAAAAACCCCGCTGGAAACCGCCCGCGCGCGCAACTAGAGTGCCGCCATGAGCCTCGCCGACCTTCCCGATCCAACCCTTGCGCCCGGTGCGCGACACCCGCGCGACACGCTGCGTCTGGTCGGTCAGACGCGGGCCGAAGAGGATTTCCTCGACGCGTTCAACATGGGGCGGCTGCATCACGGCTGGCTGCTGACCGGGCCGCGCGGCGTGGGCAAGGCGACGCTGGCTTGGCGGATTACGCGCTTCCTGATGACACGGCCCGAGGACGACGGGCCGGGCCTGTTCGGCGAGCCGGAACAGCCCACCAGCCTCGATCCCGATCCGAACCACCCGGCGCTCAGCCGCATCCACGCCGGATCGGAGCCCGGCATCTTCGTGCTCAAGCGTGGCGCCAACGCCACCGAATCCGCGCTGTCGCAGGACATTCGCGTCGATGAGGTGCGCAAGCTGCGCTCCTTCCTGCATCTGTCTGCCGCCGAGGGCGGACGGCGCGTGGTGATCATCGACGCCGCCGACGAGATGAATACCCAGGCCGCCAACGCGGTGCTGAAACTGCTCGAAGAGCCGCCGCCGCGCGTGACCTTCCTGCTGATCGCGCATCAGCCGGCGCGGCTCCTGCCGACGATCCGCTCGCGCTGTCGCGAATTGCGTCTGGGCACGCTCACGCCTGATCAGATGGAAGCCGCCATCGCCGCCGCCGAAGAGGAAGGCGAGCCGCCGGAGCTCGACCACCACGCGCTGGCCGCGCTGTCGGGTGGCTCCGTCGGCGCCGCGATCCGGCTGATCAATCAGGACGGCATGACCACCTATGCCAAGCTCGTCGATCTGATGGGCACCCTGCCCCGGCTCGACCGTCTGAGCGCGCTGGCGCTGGCCGAAAGCTGCGTGGGCAAGGCGAATGAGAACCGCTTTATCCTCGTGCTCAACCTGATCGACCTGTTTCTGTCGCGTGCCGCGCGCGCAGGCGTCATGGGTCCGCCCCATCCCGAGGCGGCCCCCGGCGAGGCGCAGCTTCTCGCACGATTGTCGCCTGACGATCAGGCAGCGATGAAATGGGCTGCCCTCCATCAGAGCATGGGCGCGCGGGCAGCCCACGGCCGGGCGGTCAACCTTGACCCTGCCGCGCTCGTGATGGATATCGTCTTGGAGATCACAGCCGCCGCCTCCTGATGCGGCGCGAAAGGAGCCGATTTTGACCCTCCCGCCCGAGATCACAGACAGCCATTGCCATCTCGATTTCCCCGATTTCGACGGTGAGCGCGACGACATCATCGCCCGCGCCAATGCCGCCGGGGTGACGCGGATGGTGACGATCTGCACCAAGCTGAAGAACGAGCCCTCCGTGCGTGCCATCGCCGAGGCGCATCGCGGCGTCTTCTACGCGGCAGGCACGCACCCGATGAGCGTCGCCGAAGAACCGATGGCCACGGTGGACGAACTGGTGGCGCTGGCGAAGCACCCGAAATTCGTAGGGCTGGGCGAGACTGGGCTCGACTATCACTACACCGCCGAGAGCGCCGAGGTTCAGAAAACCTCGCTGCGCCTGCATATCGAAGCCGCCCAGGAAACCGGCCTGCCGCTGATCATCCATTCGCGCGATGCCGACGAGGACATGGAAGCGATCCTGACCGAGGGCATGAAGGCCAAGCCCTATTCCTGCGTCATGCATTGCTATTCGTCGGGGCCGCGCCTCGCGCAGGTCTCGGTCGATCTGGGCTTTTACCTGTCGATGTCCGGCATCGCGACCTTCCCGAAATCGCAGGAAGTGCGCGACATCTTCGCCGCCGCACCGCTCGACCGGATCCTCGTGGAAACCGACAGCCCCTATCTCGCGCCGCCGCCCTATCGCGGCAAGCGCAACGAGCCCGCCTACACGGCCCACACCGCCAAGGTCGGCGCCGATGTCTTCGGCCTGCCGCTGGAGGAATTCGCCGCCGCGACGCAGGCCAATTTCGACCGCCTGTTCTGGAAAGCCGCCGAGCATGGCGAGCGGGGGAGCATCGCTGCATGAGTCGGATGCGCTTCACGATCCTCGGCTGCGGCTCCTCGGGGGGCGTGCCGCGCATCGGCAACAATTGGGGCGACTGCGACCCGGCGAACCCGAAGAACCACCGGCTGCGCTGTTCGATGCTGGTCGAGCGGGTCGCCCAGTCGGGCACCACGCGGGTGCTGATCGACACCACGCCCGACATGCGCCAGCAACTGCTGACCGCGGGCGTGGGCGAGCTGGATGCGGTGGTCTACACCCACAGCCATGCCGATCACGTCCACGGGCTCGACGATCTGCGCCAGATCGTCTTCAACATGCGCACCCGCCTGCCCGTCTGGGCCGATGCCGATACCGAGGCCGCCCTTCTGGACCGCTTCGCCTATGCCTTCGTCCAGCCCTCGGACAGCAATTACAAACCGATTTGCGAGCTGAAATCGATCCATCGCGAGCGCCCCTTCCAGATTACCGGTGCGGGCGGCTCGATCGAGTTTCAGCCCTTTCAGGTCGAGCATGGCAATATCGACGCGCTCGGCTTCCGGATCGGCGGGCTGGCCTATCTGCCGGACGTCTCGGACATTCCCGAAGAGGCCTGGGCCTATCTCGAAGGCCTCGATTGCTGGGTGCTCGACGCGCTGCGCCGCACGCCGCACCCCACCCATGCGCATCTGGCCCGCGCGCTGGAATGGATCGAGCGCGCACAGCCCGCAAGCGCGGTACTGACCAACATGCATATCGACCTCGACCACGACACGGTCGCCGAGGAAACCCCGGATCACATTCGCCCTGCCCATGACGGGATGGTTCTGGATTTCGGCCTCTAATGAGCGTTCTGATCGACGTCATCCTGCCGGTCTTTCTGGTGATCGGCTTCGGCTACGTCGTGGCCTGGCGCGGGTTGTTCTCCGAGGGCGCGATCGACGGGCTGATGCGCTTCGCGCAGAACTTCGCGGTGCCGGTGCTTCTGGCGCGCTCGATCGCCAATCTCGACCTGACGCAGAGCTATAACTGGGCGATGATGGCGGCGTTCTACGCAGGCGCGCTGATCTCCTTCGCGATCGGGATCACCGGCGCGCGCGCGATGGGGCGCAACGGGCCGGAGAGCGTCGCCATCGGCTTTGCCTGCCTGTTCTCGAATTCGCTTCTGCTGGGCGTGCCGATCACCGAACGCGCCTATGGCACCGATGCGCTGTCGGGCAATTTCGCGATCATCTCGGTGCATTCGCCCTTCCTCTACACGATCGGCATCCTCGCGATGGAGATGGTGCGCTCGTCGGGCACCGGCACGTCGCTTGGGCGCGTCGGGCTCAACGCGCTGATCGGCGTGCTGCGGACCCCGCTGGTGATCGGTATCCTGACGGGCTTTGCGATCAAGATTCTCACCACGCTGACCGGCCAGCCCCTGCCCCATCCGATCCGCGAGGGGATGGACATGATGGCGCGCGCGGCGCTGCCTGCGGCGCTGTTCGGGCTGGGCGGCGTGCTCTATCGCTATCGTCCCGAGGGCGATGCGAAGGCCATCGCGATGGTCACGGGCCTGTCGCTGATGCTGCATCCGGCGATCACCTATGGGCTCGCGCATTTCGCCTTCAAGGTGGACACGACCGCGCTGCGTTCGGCCACGCTGACGGCGGCGATGGCGCCGGGGGTCAACGCCTATCTCTTCGCGAATATCTACGGGGTGGCGCGCAGAGTCGCAGCCTCTGCCGTGCTGATCGCAACGGCGCTGTCGATTCTGACGATCTGGGGCTGGCTCGCGATCCTGCCGTGAGGTTCGGGGGCTCTGCCCCCCGTCGCCGGAGGGCGACAAGACTGACGTATCGAGGGGCTCTGCCCCTTTGGCCTACGGCCATTCACCCCGGGATATTTTCGCCAAGAGGAAGCGGCAATCAGGCCTTGCGGACGCGGATCACCACGTCGACGCGGGTGATCTCGGCGCCTTCGGGGGCCTGCGGGATCGAGGCGAGCTTCAACTCCTCGGCCGGGGCATCCGACAAGCGGTTGTCGTCTTCCCAGAAGAAGTGCGGGTGATCGTCCATGCGCGTGTCGAAATAGCTGCGCGCGCCATCGACCGTTATCTCATGCATCAGCCCGGCGTCGCAGAACGCCTTGAGCGTGTTGTAGACGGTTGCGAGCGAGACTTTCTCGCCCGCATCGCAGGCGGCCGCATATAGGCTTTCGGCCGTGACATGACGATTTTCCCCATCGCCCACGAGCAATGTGGCCAGCGCCAGTCGCTGACGGGTGGGGCGCAGCCCGCCACGGCTCAGCCAGTCCTGCCCGCGGCGCTGTTCGGTCGAATTCGTCACAGCCATGTCATGTCTCCTCGGTACCTATATGAGACTTTTCCACTCAGGTTTCAATGCAACCGCGCAGGGGCGCGGCCTGTCACCGTCGCCCTTGCGCCACGCGGCCACGCGGTGATAGAGGGATGCAAAAGCACGCCAAAACCGGGAAGGAGCGCCGATGGCTGGGTTTCCGACGAGCTTCGGGAAAGAAGATCTTCTGAAATGTGCACGCGGGGAGCTGTTTGGCCCCGGCAATGCACAGCTTCCGGCGCCGCCGATGCTGATGATGGACCGCATCACCGACATCTCGGGCGATGGCGGCAAGCACGGCAAGGGCCACGTTGTCGCCGAGTTCGACATCACCCCCGACCTGTGGTTCTTCGAATGCCATTTCCCCGGCAATCCGATCATGCCGGGCTGCCTCGGCCTCGACGGGTTGTGGCAGCTTACCGGCTTCAACCTCGGGTGGCGTGGCTGGCAGGGTCGCGGCTATGCGCTTGGCGTGGGCGAAGTTAAGCTCACCGGCATGGTCCGCCCCGATCGTAAAATGCTGACCTACAAGGTCGATTTCACCAAGGCCATTCAGACCCGTCGCCTGACCATGGGTGTCGCCGACGGGATCGTCGAGGCCGACGGTGACGTGATCTACGAGGTCAAGGACATGAAGGTCGCGCTCTCCGAGAGCTGACCCCCATAGACAGACAAGACAGGAGGCCCGCATGCGCCGCGTCGTCATCACCGGTTTGGGCATCGTCTCGCCCATCGGCAACAATGCCGAAGAAGTCACCGCCAGCCTGAAGGCCGGCAAATCCGGCATCGTATTCGCCGAGGATTACGCCGAGCGCGGCTTCCGCAGCCAGGTCAAAGGCCAGCCGAAGATCACGCTCGAGGACCATATCGACAAGCGCAACCTGCGCTTCATGGGTCCGGGCGCGGCCTATAACTTCATCGCGATGGAGCAGGCTCTGGCCGATAGCGGTCTGGAAGAGAGCGACATCTCGAACCCGCGCAGCGGCCTGATCATGGGCTCGGGCGGTCCGTCGACCTCGAACTTCTTCGAGGCGCATCGCATCGTCATGGAAAAGGGCTCGCCCAAGCGGATGGGGCCGTTCATGGTCACCCGCTGCATGAGCTCGACGAACTCGGCCTGTCTGGCCACGCCGTTCAAGATCAAGGGCGTAAACTACTCGATCACCTCGGCCTGCTCGACCTCGGCGCATTGCATCGGCAACGGCACCGAGCTGATCCAGATGGGCAAGCAGGACATCGTCTTCGCTGGCGGTGGCGAGGAACTTGACTGGACGCTGAGCTGTCTGTTCGACGCGATGGGCGCGATGTCGTCGAAATATAACGACACGCCCGAGCTGGCCTCGCGCGCCTTCGACGCAACCCGCGACGGGTTCGTCATCGCAGGCGGCGGCGGCGTCGTCGTGCTGGAGGAACTCGAGCACGCCAAGGCGCGCGGCGCGAAAATCTACGCGGAAGTCACCGGCTACGGCGCGACCTCGGACGGCCACGACATGGTGGCGCCGTCGGGCGAAGGCGGCGAGCGGTCGATGAAGCTCGCGGTCGGCACCCTGCCCGAAGGCCGCAAGGTTTCCTACATCAACGCGCATGGCACCTCGACGCCCGCGGGCGACGTGACCGAAGTGCAGGCCGTACGCCGCGTCTTCGGCGAGGAAAACGTGCCGAAGATCTCCTCGACCAAATCGCTCACCGGGCACTCGCTCGGCGCGACCGGCGTGCATGAGGCGATCTATTCCCTCCTGATGATGCAGAACAATTTCATCACGGCCTCGGCCAACATCACCGAGCTCGACCCGGCGATCAAACCCGAAGAGATCGCGATGGAGCGGATCGACAATGTCGATTTCGACTCAGTCCTGTCGAACAGCTTCGGCTTCGGCGGCACCAACGCGTCGCTCGTGATGAGCAAATATTTGGACTAACGAATTTAAAACGGCGGCAGGGACGGGAATGGCGGAACTGATGAAGGGTAAGCGCGGCCTCGTGATGGGGGTCGCCAACGAGCGCTCAATCGCTTGGGGGATCGCGAAGGCACTGGCCGAGCAAGGCGCGGAACTGGCGTTCTCCTATCAGGGCGAAGCCTTCGGCAAGCGGGTCGAACCGCTGGCCGAAAGCGTGGGCTGCAGCTTCCTGCTGGATGTGGACGTGAATGACGACGCCTCGATGGACGCCGCCTTCGCCAAGCTGAAAGAGGAATGGGGTTCGATCGATTTCGTCGTTCACGCCATCGCCTATTCCGACAAGTCCGAGCTTGCGGGCCGGTTCATCAACACCACCCGCGAGAACTTCAAGAACTCGCTGACGATCTCCTGCTACAGCTTCATCGACGTGGCCAAGCGCGCCTCGGAACTGATGAACGAAGGCGGCTCGATGATCACGCTGACCTATATGGGCTCGCAGCGCGTGACGCCCTATTACAACGTGATGGGCGTGGCCAAGGCGGCGCTGGAATCGGCCGTGCGCTATCTGGCAGCCGATCTGGGCCCCGACGGCATCCGCGTGAACGCGATCTCGCCCGGCCCGATGAAGACGCTGGCCGGTGCTGCAATCGGCGGCGCGCGCAAGACCTTCCGCCACACGGAGCACAATTCGCCCCTGCGCCACAACGCGACGCTGGAAGCGATCGGCGGCACGGCCGTCTATCTGCTCTCGGATTACGGCGCGTGCACCTCCGGCGAGATCATCTCGGTCGATAGCGGCTATCACGTCATGGGCATGCCCGCGGCGGAGAACCTGTAAGAAACGTCGAGCGCAATCCGCGCCCGGAACGCGGCGAAGCCGCAGGGCGCGCGCCGGCCCGTCCCGACGGGCTGGCGCATTGACACCCGCGCACACAGCCCAAACGACAGAGGTATGTGGCTGGGATAAAGCGTCCAGCCCCAAAGTCATGGCGCGCCACCCCACGGGCCGCCGCGCGCCCTGCTTACTCCCTCCCTTCCCCCATCCCCTGCCCCGCGTTAGGCTTTCCCGAACACGCAGGGAGGTGCGCATGGCACTCGATTTCTCCATCGGCATTATCGGTTCAGGGATGCTCGGCGCGGCGATCGCCGAGGCGCTCTGGCGCGCGGAACCCAGATCGCTTCTGATGGCCAACCGCTCCGGCGCGCGGCCTGACATTGACGGCTTCCCGCCGGAGAACGTGCTGACCGATCCGCAGGCGCTGGCGGAGGCTTGCAACGTGGTGATCCTCTGCGTGCCGCCCGCGGCCGCCCGGACCCTCACGATCGACGCGAAAGACAAGCTGGTGATCTCCGTCATGGCGGGCGTGCCGCTCGCCGACCTCACCCGCATCAGCGCCAGCCCCCGCGTGATCCGCGCCATGTCGAGCCCGGCGGCCGCAAAGGGCCTCGCCTATAGCCCATGGATCGCGAGCGATGCCGTGACCGAAGACGACCGCGCCCGCACCCGGGCCCTGTTTGAGGCCTGCGGGCAGACAGACGAACTCACCGACGAGGCGCAGATCGACCTCTTCACCGCCATGACCGGCCCGGTGCCGGGCTTCGTCGCCGCCTGCGCCGCCGCAATGGCGCGCCACGCCGAAGAGCAAGGCGTCCCGCCCGAGATCGCCGATCGCGCGGTGCGGCAGCTGTTCCTCTCGGCCGGGCAGATGATGGCCGAGGGCCCGACCCCTCAGGCCCATGTGCAGGAGATGATCGACTATGCGGGCACGACGGCCAAGGGCCTGACGACGCTGCGCGACAATGGCTTTGCCGAGCGTCTGGCCGAAGGGCTTCGCGCCGCCACGCAAGCCTCGTGCGAGATCTACTGACCCTTGCACCCGGCCCCGCCGACGCTAGGCTGTGGCCCGGGAGGAAATATCATGTCCATTCAGCTTTGCGTCTTCGACGCCTACGGCACGCTTTTCGACGTCGACGCTGCCGCGCGCAATCTGGCCGCCGAGGAGCCGCGCCTGACCGAGATCTGGCCGCGCCTTGCTGCCGATTGGCGGCGCAAGCAGCTCGAATATAGCTGGCTGCGCGAGGTGATGGGCGATTACGTCGATTTCTGGCAGCTGACCCGCGACGGGCTCGATTGGGCGATGGCCGCGCAGAATCTCGACGATCCCGATCTGGCCGAGCGGCTGATGGCGCTTTACCGCGAATTGCCCGCCTTCCCCGAAGTGCCCGCGATGCTCGACGCGCTGCACCATCGCGGCGTCGGGCGCGCGATCTTGTCGAACGGCGCGCCGGAGATGCTGGGCGCTGCGGTCCATGCGGCAGGCGTGGGACACCTGCTCGACGAGGTGCTCTCGATCCACGAGATCGGCCATTACAAGCCCCGCGCCGCCGTCTACGAGATGATCGCCCAGAAGATGGGCGTCGAACCGGAGAAAACCTGTTTCATCTCGTCGAACGGCTGGGATGCGGCGGGGGCGGCCAAGGCGGGCTTCCGGGTGCTGTGGGTCAACCGCGCGGGCGCCCCGGTCGAGCGGCTGCCCTATAAACCCGCGGCGATCCTGACGGACCTGCGCGCGGTGCCCGACCACCTCTGAGCCGCGCTCACTCCTTCATCTCGCGCAGCGCGCGCCGCAGCCGCATCGTCTGCGCCTGAAACCCTTCCGCATCCGTGTATTCCACGAAATTGCGATAGCGCAGATGCGCCCCCTTCACCCGGTGCGCGTGCTTGATCGGGCACCAGAATTGCTCGGTCCGGCCCGCGATCTCGCGGACATAGCTCAGAAGCCCGTTGCAATAGCCGCAATAGACGCAGTTCAGCTTCTGCAGCGCGTTGAGATAGGCCAGATGCTGACGGTCGATCACGATATGATCGGCGCGCTTCACCTTGGCGATGCGGTAGATCGGAAAACAGATCGCCTGATAGAGGCTCACGAAAAGGTCGAGCAGCACGAAGGGCACGATCAGCGAATAGATCACCGGGGCGGTCAGAATGACCATCGGGCGCGCATAGGACAGGAAGCGAAACAGCCCCACCCGCGCGCGCCGATGCGCATCGCGTACGCCCGCCTCGAAGACCACCCGGTTATGGTCGAGCCGGAACGCCATCTTGTCCCGTCTGCGCTCCCATTCCGCTTCGATCTCGTCTTCGAGCGCACTCAGTTTTTCGTGTAATCTATCCAGCGTGTCAGCCATGGCGATCTCCCTCTAAGGCACTATGATCGCTGACAGGTCAGCAATCTAGAGAGGAGCGGCGTAATGGAGTTCTTTACCGCGGATGATGGCGCGAAGATCGCGTATAGCGACAGTGGCAGCGGCATGCCGATCTTGGCTTTGTCCGGTCTGACGCGGAACACCCACGATTACGACTATGTCGCGCCGCATCTCAAGGGCGTGCGGTTCATCTGCATGGATTACCGCGGGCGCGGCGAGAGCGACTGGTCCGGCGGGGACACCTATACCGTGCCGCGCGAAGCGGCCGATGCGCTGCAACTGCTCGATCATCTGGGGCTCGAGAAGGCCGCGATCCTCGGCACCTCGCGTGGCGGCCTCGTCGGGATGTTCATTGCACTGACCGCGAAAGACCGGCTGACCGGGCTCGCGCTGAATGATATCGGGCCCGTCCTCGAAGAAGAGGGGCTGAACAAGATCTTCGACTATATCGGGCGCAACCCGGCGGCGAAGACCTATGCGGAAATGGCCGAGAAGCTGCCCGAGGCGATGATCGGCTTCGACAAGGTGCCGCCCAACCGCTGGGCCATGGAGGTGCGCCACCATTACGTCGAGACCGAGGACGGGCTGAAGATCAATTACGACCCGGCCCTGCGCGAGGCGTTTATCGGCGCCTTCAAGGGCCTGGAGCCGGCCTGGCCGCTCTTCGAGGCGACCGAGGGGCTGCCGCTGGCGCTGATCCACGGCGTGAATTCCGATCTGTTGAGCGACGCCACCGCAGAAGAGATGCAACGCCGCCGCCCGGACATGATCTATGCCCGCGTCGCCGACCGCGCCCATATCCCCTTCCTCGACGAACCCGAGGCGCTGGCCGCCCTCGAGGCGTGGATCGAGCGGATCAAAGGGTGAGCGAGGCCCGTGTCACCCTTGTCGCCAGCGCGATCACGCTGATCACTGGCGCGCTCTGGGGGCTTTATTGGCTCCCGGTGCGCGCGCTGGACGGGCACGGTCTGGCGGGCGCGTGGGGCACGGTTGCGATCACATTGGTCGCCTGCGTGGCCCTCGCACCCATCGCCTGGGCCAAGCGCTACGAACTCGCTACCGCCACGCCGGCCGCGCTGATCTCGGTCGCGCTTGGCGGGGCGGCCTTCGCGCTCTATTCGATCGGCTTTCTCTATGGCCGCGTCGCGCTGGTGATCCTGCTGTGGTTTCTCACCCCGGTCTGGTCGGTGCTGATCGGACGGTTCGTGCTCGGCTGGCCGGTCTCGCGCCTGCGACTGGCCGCGATTGTGATCGGCCTGTCGGGGCTCGGCCTGATGCTGGGCGCGAGCGGTGGCCTGCCCCTCCCCAGCAGCTTGGGCGAATGGATGACGCTCGTAGGCGGCGTGATCTGGTCGGTCGCGACCACGGGGATGCGCACCAGATCGACGCTCTCCCCCGGCCCCGCCACCTTCGTCTTCGCGGCGGGCGCGGCCCTCACCGCGCTTTGCCTCGCGCCGTTCCTTGCGCCGCTCCCCTCGAGCGGGATCGATTGGCCCGCAGCACTCGGCCTGACCCTCTCCGCCGGGGTGTTCTGGTGGGGCGCTGCGACCGCGGCGCTGATGTGGGCGACCGTGCGGCTCGAACCGGCGCGGATCGGGATCTTGCTGATGAGCGAGGTGCTGGTCGGCGCGGTCTCCGCCGCGCTGATCGCGGGCGAACGGCTCGCCGCGCTGGAAATCGCAGGCGGCGCGCTGGTGTTGGGTGCAGGGCTGCTGGAGGTCTGGCCCGCGCGCCCCACGCAGCGCCCCGCCTGACCCACCCCATCCGCAAACAAAAAAGGCGCCCCGCAGGGCGCCTTCTCCATAAGATCGCGGCGAGGATCAGTCCTTCGCGCGCTCCACATAGGTCGTGTCTTCGGTGTTGATCACGATGCGGGTGCCCACGCCGATATGCGGCGGCACCATCACGCGAATCCCGCCGGTGCAGAGCGAGGGCTTGTAGCTCGACGAGGCGGTCTGACCCTTCACGACCGGCTCGGTCTCTTCGACCTCGACGGTGACTTTCTGCGGCAGGTCGATCGCGATCGCGTTCTCCTGGAAGGTCTTGAGGTGGACGCGGATACCGTCGCGCAGGAACACCTTCGCATCGCCGATCACGTCTTCCTGCACCGCGAGCTGCTCATAGGTCTCGGGGTCCATGAAGTGATAGCCTTCGCCATCCTCGTACAGGAAATCGTATTCGCGCTCTTCGACATGGGCACGCTCGACCTGCTCGGTCGTGCGCCAGCGCTCCGACACCTTCGTGCCGTCCGAGATGCGGCGCATATCGACCTGCGTGACAGGCGTGCCCTTGCCGGGATGGATGTTCTGCGCGGTGATCACGACGTAGAGCTTGTCGTCGATTTCAAGCACGTTGCCCTTGCGGACAGAGGAAGCGATGACTTTCGCCATGAAAGGACCCCTTTGAATTCGGATGAAACAGGCTCTGGCGCCCGGGTTGCTGGTCGCCTAAACCATTTGCGCCCCGATTTCCAGCCTGAAAGGCCTGTCATGCCCCCGTTCTGGACGCCCGAGCGCCACGCCGACCGCCGCCCCGCCCTTCTCGCGCGCAACCGCATTCAGGCGGCGATCCGCGGCTGGCTGGCGGCAGAGGATTTCGTCGAGGTCGATCCCTGTGCGCTTCAGGTCTCGCCCGGTAACGAGGCGCATCTGCACGCCTTCGCCACCGAGATGATCGACAATGACGGTGAGGCGCGGCGGATGTATCTGCACACCTCGCCCGAATTCGCGATGAAGAAGCTGCTGGCCGCGGGCGAGCCGCGCATCGCCGCCTTCGCCCATGTCTGGCGCAACCGCGAGGCGGGCAAGCGCCATTCGCCCGAATTCACCATGCTGGAATGGTATCGCGCGGGCGAAGACTATACCGCGCTGATGGCCGATTGCGCGGCGATGCTGCGGCTGGCAGCCGAAGCCGCGGGATCGTCGGTGCTGCGCTATGGCACCGCCGAATGCGACCCCTTCGCCGAACCCGAGCGCCTGTGGGTGGCCGACGCCTTCCAGCGCCATGCCGGGATCGACCTGCTCGCCACCTGCGACGGGGCCAAGACCGACGCGGAAGCCCTGCGCGCGCAATGCGAGGCGATCGGCTTTGCAGTGGCCGAGGCGGACAGCTGGTCGGACATCGTCTCGAAACTGCTGGTAGCGAAGGTCGAGCCGCATCTGGGCCATGGCCGCGCGACGATTCTGGATCGCTATCCGCTGGCCGAGGCTGCGCTGGCCCGCCCGGCCCCGGATGACGCCCGCGTCGCCGAACGGTTCGAGCTTTACGCCTGCGGGGTCGAACTCGCGAACGGCTTTGGCGAGCTGACCGATCCGGCCGAACAGCGCCGCCGTTTCGAGGGCGATATGGATCTGAAGGAAGAGCTTTACGGCGAGCGTTACCCGATCGACGAAGATTTCCTCGCCGCGCTCGAGATCATGCCCGAGGCGTCGGGCATCGCGCTTGGCTTCGACCGGCTGGTGATGCTCGCGACCAGCGCGCCGAAGATCGAGGATGTGCTCTGGGTGCCGGTGGGCGGCGCGACGGGCTGAGCCTCAGCCCTTCCCGCCCTTCTTCTCGGCGGCATGATCGGCCAGCATCTTGAACGGCACCACCCGCAGGGCATCGCGATGGGTCGAGGCCAGCATCACCTCGGGCGCGCAGCCCTCCTGCACCGCCTGCAAGAAGCGCGAGGCGCACAGGCACCATTGGTCGCCCGGTTTCAGCCCCGGAAAATCATATTCCGGGCGCGGCGTGCTCAGATCGTTGCCGAGATATTTCGAGAATGCGAGAAACTCCGCCGTCATCACCGCGCAGACCGTATGGGAGCCGCTATCCTCCCAGCAGGTATTGCAGCTGCCATCGCGGAAGAACCCGGTGCGGGGCTTGAGGGAACAGGGCTGCAAGGCGCCGCCCAGCACGTTGATCGCCTCATACATCTGCATCGCGCGGCCCTCCCTGTCAGGAAACCTCTGCGATGCGGCGCAACATGGCAAGGTTTTCCTCCTCGACGCCCTCGTCCTTGAAACGCCAGTCGGCGGCGTTGAGCGCGATCACCGTGTCGGTCGCGGGGCTGACATAGATATGCTGGCCATAGATGCCGCGCGCGAAATAATCGCCGCCGTGATCCGCCGTATCGACGGGCACCCACCACTGATAGCCGTAGCCCTCGCCTTTCGGCGCCTGCAGCGCGGTCGATTGCGCAACCCAGTCCTCGGGCACGATCTGGCGCCCGTTCCAGAAGCCCTTTTGCAGGAACATCTGACCGAAACGCGCATAGTCCCGCGTCCGCAGGTTCAGCCCGCCAAGGACGAAGCTGACGCCCAGCCCGTCGGTCAACATTACCGGCGCGGCCTCCAGCCCCATCGGCGCGATCAGCAATTCGCGCATCACCTCCGCCGGATCAGCCCCGGTCGCACCCGCGATCACCATCCCCAGAACATGCGTGTCGATCGAGACATAGAGCATCCGCGCGCCCGGCTCCGCCTCGCGGATCTTGAGCGAAGCGGCGAAGGCGTCCATCGACCGTCCCATCGCGAGAACTCGGCCCATCTTGTTGATATCCGAATGGAAATCCAGATAGTCCTCGTTGAAGGCCACGCCCGAGGACATCACCAGCGCATCGCGGATCGTCACGCCCTCATAGCCCGAGCCTTTAAGCTGCGGCGCGAACCGGGTGAGCGGCGCATCGAGATCAGGGATCACGCCCTGATGGTGCAGGATGCCCAGCGTGGCCGAGAGGAAGCTCTTCGCCATCGACCAGGAAATGCGCAGATCGTCCGGCGCGGTCCCGCGGAAATAGCGTTCATGGGTGATCTGGCCGTGGCGCAGCTTCACCAGCGCGGTGACCCAGCGCCGGTCGATCCAATCCTCGACGCCCTCGGGCAGCGCCTCCTCCGCGCCGCGGGCCAAGTCCGACACCGGCCCGTCGCCACGTGCGATCTCGCGCGAATGGAACAGCGCGGGCATGTTGGAGAAATTGCCGACGATCCGGTCGGGCTCGAACAGCCGGTTCACCGCGCGCAGCCGCGCGATCTCGTCGCGCTTCCACCATGCGAGCCCCGCAATCGGCAGCGCCGCCGCCATGCCGACCCGGATCGCCCCCCGCATCGCCTTTTGACCAAGCTGTTTCATCGCGTGCCCCCTCCCCGCATATCGTCACGGCAAGGAAGCACGCCCCACGCCGTTGCGGCAAGGAGAACCGGGCGTCATCGCGCAAACGCGACCTGCGCAAGGGTCAGTAGATATAGCGGATCTGGTCGGTCCAGTAGCGCTCCATCCGGCGCAGCGTGTGGTTCATCTCCTCCATCGCGTCGAAGGTGATGACGCCGCGCGTCTCCATCCCGCAGGCGTGACGCTCGAACAGGGTCGCCACGTTCTCGCGCAGCTCGCGCCCCTTCGCGGTCAGGCGCACCCGCACCGAGCGGCGATCGATCTCGCAGCGCTGATGGTGCATGTAGCCCGCCTCCACCAGCTTCTTGAGATTGTAGGAGACGTTGGAGCCCTGATAATAGCCGCGGGTCTTCAGCTCCCCCGCGGTTACCTCGTTCTCGCCCACGTTGAACAGCAAAAGCGCCTGCACCGGGTTGATCTCGAGGATGCCCAGCCGCTCGAACTCGTCCTTGATGACGTCGAGCAGCAAGCGATGCAGCCGCTCCAGCAGCGAGAGGCTGTCCAAGTATCCCGCCATCAGCCCCGGCGTCGCCGGGACGGGCGTCATGTCGCTTGCAGATTTCTGCACGGTCATAGCATTCTCCGCCAGTTTCGCTGCCCCTGACGCAAGACAGTGGCGGGAAATGGCAAAGATACCGTTAAGCGGCCCGAATTCTCCGAAAATTCGCGCAAAACCCTATGAATTCCGGGGCTTCCGCGCCGTTTTCAGGTTTTTGTAATGTGGCGCTCGCGGGCGAATTGGCCGATTACGGAGAGCAGATCGAGGTATTTCGGCGGGCAAGGCTGCGCGCCCGAGACCCACGGATACAGGTCCTGATCGTTCTCTTCGAGAAGCTCGTCATAGAGATCGAGAGTGGCGGCATCCAGATCGGGCAGGCACGCATCGGCGTAAGGCCCGAGGATCAGGTCCATTTCCTTGATCCCGCGCCGCCAGCTGCGCATCTTCATCCGTTTCAGCCGCGCCTCTCGCGTCTCTGTCATCAACTCTCTCCTGCCACCAAGCGCTTCTCCAGCCGTGCCAGCCGCACATCGAGATCTTCGAGCCCGGACCGCACTTCCCGGATTTCGCGCACGAGGGCGCGTTCCGCCTTTGCCTCTTCTCCCTGTTCGGGCGGGCCGTCAAGCCCCTCGCCCGATCCGGTCAGCAGCCACATCAGCGTCACGTTGAGCATCCCCGACAGCATCTGCAGCCGGTTCGCGCGCGGCTCCAGCACGTCTTCTTCCCAGGCCTGCAGCGTCTCGAGCCGGACGCCCAGCTGCGTTGCCAGATCCTCCTGGCTCAACCCTGCCGCCTCGCGCGCGCCCGCAAGCCGGTCGCCGAACGTTGCGCTCGCCTCGCCATACCAATCGTCGACCATGCTCTCTCTCCCGCTTTCGCTTGAACGCTTCTAGTGCCGAGCCTAGAAGTTTGCCGAACGAGTTACAAATCAAGGGCGACGCGATGGCATTCCTTTCCGACACGCTTGCACGGGTGAAACCTTCGCCGACGGTCGCGATGACCGGGAAGGTGGCCGAATTGCGCGCCGAAGGCCGCGATGTGATCGGTCTTTCGGCGGGCGAGCCCGATTTCGACACGCCCGAGTCGATTAAGGACGCAGCCAAAGCCGCGATCGACGCAGGCCGCACGAAATACACCGCCGTGGACGGTATCGCCGAGCTGAAACAGGCGATCTGCGCCAAGTTCGCCCGCGAAAACGGCCTGTCCTACACGCCCGAGCAGGTCTCCGTCTCCTCGGGCGGAAAGCAGGTGCTGTTCAACGCGCTGATGGCGACGCTCAATCCCGGCGACGAGGTGGTGATCCCGACCCCCTACTGGGTCAGCTACCCGGATATGGTGCTGATCGGCGGCGGCACGCCTGTCTTCGTGCCGGGCGATCCCGCGACGGGCTACAAGATCAGCCCCGAGGCGCTGGAAGCCGCGATCACGCCGAACACCAAATGGTTCCTCTTCAACTCGCCCTCGAACCCCTCGGGCGCGGCCTATTCGCGCGAGGAGCTCAAGGCGCTGACAGAGGTGCTGATGCGTCACCCGCATGTCTGGGTGATGACCGACGACATGTATGAACATCTCACCTTCGACGGGTTCGAATTCACAACGCCCGCGCAGGTCGAACCGGGGCTGTATGAGCGCACGCTGACGGTCAACGGCGTCTCCAAGGCCTATGCGATGACCGGCTGGCGGATCGGCTATGCGGCGGGCCCGAAAGAGCTGATCGCGGCGATGCGCAAGGTGCAGAGCCAATCCACCTCGAACCCCTGCTCGATCTCGCAATGGGCCGCCGTCGAGGCGCTCAACGGCCCGCAGGATTTCATCGACACCTTCCGCACCGCCTTCAAGCGGCGGCGCGATCTGGTGGTGGCCGGGCTCAACGCCTGCCCCGGCATCTCCTGCCCGACGCCCGAGGGCGCGTTCTACGTCTACCCCTCGATCAAGGACTGCATCGGCAAGACCTCCGCTGGCGGGCGCAAGATCGAGAGCGACGAGGATTTCGCCAATGCGCTCTTGGAGGAAAACAACGTCGCCGTGGTCTTCGGCGCGGCCTTCGGGCTTTCACCGAATTTCCGCATCAGCTACGCTACATCGGACGCGGCCCTGACCGAGGCCTGCGCCCGGATCAAGGCCTTCTGCGAAGGGCTGTCATAAGGCGGAACGGCCGAGGGAGACTGGCGAATGACTGACTTGCCCGAGTATTACTTCCGGGTGAAGGAAAACGGCGCGACGGTGTTTCGCGTCGATACCGAGAACCGTCAGCGCCGGATCGAGATGGACCCGATCGCCAATATCAACATCCGCAACGGCGAGATCAAACCGCAGGGCGACCGGGTTCTGACCGAGGACGATCGCGCCGAGATCGAGGCGTGGATGGCGCATCGCCGCGAGGTGCTCGCCCAGCGCGATGTGGACGACATCCTGCGCGCGGTCGATCACCTCAATCTCGTCGCGCAATGGGCGCAGTCGAAGGCGACCGATGCGCAGCTCGAAGAGATCACGGATACGCTGTTGCTGACGATGCACGACCTGCGCAGCGTTCTGGTGCGCAAGAAGGCCGAGCGGCTGACCAGCGAGGGCTGAGCCCGCGCCCCTTAGGCCTCAGCCTTTCGAGATGAACCCGGTGATCGGATAGACGCGGCCCAGCGCGCCGGGATTGCTCATGACGCGCACGCGGCTCCAGTCGTTCTTTTCCGAGACGTCCACGACGACCATGTCGAGCGACACCTTGTTGCGCTCCCAATTCGCATGATCGACGCGAATCTGACGCGGCGAGTCGACGCCCGAGACCACCGCGATATGCCCCAGTGGATTGCGGCTGGTCGCCGAGAACGCCATCACCGAGCCGACCTTCGGCTGATGACCGCGCGCATAGAGCCCCTTGGCCTGCGACCACCACGTCTTGGCATTGCCGCGAATGTCGATGCCCGAGGCATTGCGCGCAAACGGCACGCACCAGACACGTTGGCGCTTGGCGCGCATCTGCTTGGCCACTTCGACCGCATAGGCGCGACGCTCGAGATTGACCGCACCCGCCTGATCGCGCGCGCTGGCAAAGCCCATCCTGTCGCCGCTCGTCGGGGTGCAGGCCGAGACGGTCAGCACCGCGATCAAAACAAGCGAGAGAGGGGCCGCACGGCCCGCAAGATCAGAGATGGAGAGCATGGGCGATCACTGTCGATGTCGAATTGTTGCGTCTTCGTTACCACCTCCATAGCCGCGAATACCCCCTTCGCCGAAGGAGAATTTCACCGCGCGTCAGCGGGTTGGCAACAATCCGCTTACAGAAATGTAATGTAGGGAACCCTGTCGGATCTCACGATGCGCGTTCTACGGGTGACGGTCCGAGGGACAGCGCGCATGCAGGTAGATTTCGGCCCAGGCGAAGCCCGGATCAATCCCCCGCTCGGCCAGCCACGCCTCCTGCAACCGGTAGGCCTCCGGCTCGGCCGCCGCCGGACAGGGCCAGTCGCGCGCGTGGAACTGCGCGCGGTGGATCAACTCATGCAGCAGCGAGGAAAGCCGCATCGGATCGTCTTCGGACCACGGCCCGACAAGGAAGATTCGATCCTCCATCAGATCATAGGCCGCGCGCAGATCGGGATCGACCAGAAGGTCATGCCCCTCATAGGTGATGACCTCCCCGCTCTGGCACATGAAGATCGCAGGCGCGCCCTGAGGCACCGTATAGTCGCTATGCGACTCGATCCACGCGGCGAGCGCTTCTGTCACCGCATCGGGCACAGACATCGGCAGCGGCGCGGGACAGGCCCCGCCCGCTGCCGGACATAACAGTGCAAGCCCTATGACGATGGCTCGGATCATCACGCCTCCTTCCCTGACAGGATAGCAGGTGCGTGCGGATCACGAAAATGACGCCGGTCATAAGGGCCGATGGCGCAAGCCGCGCCGCCCTAGTTCGGCATCATTGGCGGCGCCATCACGATATAGGGCGTCGTGGGGGCCTCCCCGGGCGGCAAGGCCTCGGGCATCGGCTCCCCCGGGTCTCCGAGCGATTTGATATACTGGCAGAGCGAGCGCAGATCGCTCTCGGGCATCGCATGCACGTTGTAGAACGGCATCGGCGGCTTGGCGTCGAAGGTCTGCGCGTATTTCACGAAACCGTCCTCGTCCATGTCCTTGATCTCATCGCGCAGATTGACCGCATAGGTCGTGCCCCACGGCCCCTGCCAGCCAAGCGGCACGCCTTTGAGCGCCGCCTCCGGGTCGATCTTGCCGCCGGACTCGTTGTAACCGGCCGTATGGCAGTCGTGGCACCCCGAGGTGATCGAGACCAGTTTGCCCCGCTCCACCGAGACTTCCTGAGCCACAACAGCCGAAGAGCTGGCCAGCGCGCCAAGCGCGGCCAGAATAAGAACGCGTTTCATGGGTTTCTCCCTCCCTAACAGACGCGCCCCTCCCGGCCCGTCTCTCCCTGAGGTCCGGCCTTACGTCCAAACAGACCTGACCTTGCGGAAAGGATGCGCCCACAGGGGCGAGTCGGGCAATTAGAAAAAAGATGGACCCTCGCAGCCATGTTCAGGCGACGGAAAGCAATCGCGGAGCGGGCCGCGCCCTGCACCTCAGACGCTGACCACCTCGCGCAATGCCTCGCGCGTCAGGGTCTCTTTCGTGCCCTCCATCGCGACCGCGCCGCGTTTGAGCACGTAGAAGCTATCGCCCAGATCATGCGCGAAGTCGAAATACTGCTCGACCAGCACGATCGCCATATCGCCCTTCTCGCGCAGGTAGGAGATCACCCGCCCGATCTGCTGGATGATGTTGGGCTGAATGCCCTCGGTGGGCTCGTCCAAGAGCAGCAGCTTCGGCTTCATCAGCATCGCGCGGGCAATCGCCAATTGCTGCTGCTGCCCGCCCGAGAGGTCCCCGCCCCGGCGATTGAGAAAGTCCTTCAGGATCGGGAAAAGCTCGTAGATCTCGTCCGGGATGACATGCTCGGATTTCGGAAGGCAGGCAAAAGCCGTCTCCATATTCTCGCGCACGGTCAGCAGCGGGAAGATCATCCGGCCCTGCGGCACATAGCCCAAGCCCGCCTTCGCCATCGCCTGCGGCGGCACCCGGCCCATCTCGGCGCCATCGAGCGTGACAGACCCACCCGAGCGCAGATGCGTCCCCGAGATCGCCTTCAGCAACGAGGTCTTGCCCACCCCGTTGGTGCCCATGATGCAGGTCACCTCGCCCGCACGCGCCACCATGTCGATCCCGTGCAGGATCTGGCTGCCCCCGTAATGGAGCGTCAGCCCCTCGGTCTTCAGCATCGCGGGTTTTGTCAGATCAGCGGCCAAGATACACCTCGATCACGCGTTTGTCGGCGGTCACATGGTCAAGCGAGCCTTCCGCCAGAACCGACCCCTCATGCAGCACCGTCACCTTGCAGTTCAGACGGCGCACGAATTCCATATCGTGCTCGACCACGACCACGGCATGATCGCGCGCCAGATCGACCAGCAGCGCGGTGGTCTGCTCGCGCTCGGCCAAGGTCATCCCGGCGGCGGGTTCGTCGACCAAGAGCAGCTTTGGCTCCTGCGCCAAGAGCATCCCGATCTCGAGCCATTGCTTCTGCCCGTGGCTCAGCTCGCCCGATTTGCGCGGCAGTTGATCGGCAAGCCCCACCTGCGCCGCGATCTCTTCGACGCGCGCCCGATCGGCAGCCCCCGCCTTCCAGCCCAGCACCGCAAAGGGGCTGCGATTGGCCTTGAGCGCCATCATCAGGTTCTCGGTCACGGTCTGATCCTCGAAGACGGTGGGCTTCTGGAATTTTCGCCCGATCCCGATCCGCGCGATCTTCGCCTCGTTGAGCCGCAGCAGGTTGGTCGAGCTTTCCCCCCACAGCACCGAGCCCTCATCGGGCCGGGTCTTGCCGGTCACGATATCCATGAAGGTCGTCTTGCCCGCCCCGTTCGGCCCGATCACCGCGCGCAGCTCGGTCGGGCCGATATTGAAGCTGAGATTGTTGATCGCCTTGAACCCGTCGAAGCTGACGGAGATGCCGGAGACCTCCAGCAGGGTCTGCACCCCCGCTCCCGGTTTGACCGCCGTCGTCATTCCTGCGCCTCCTCTTCCCGGAAGGAGCCCTTATCGGGTCCGAGCGGTGCGCCGTGGCGGTTCGGACGGCGAATGCCCTCGAAGAGATCGACAAGCCCCGACAGCCCCTTCGGTGCGAACAAGGTCACCAGCACGAAGGCGAGCCCCAGCAGCACCTGCCACCAATCGACCCAGTCGATCGTGTAGAAGCCCAGCGGCAGATCGGGCACGCGCCCCCCGGTGAACCAGCTCGACACGATCGAGACGAAGGCCGCCCCCATCACCGCGCCATAGAGCCGCCCGCGCCCGCCGATCGCGACCCAGACCGCGAGGTAGATCGACGCGATGGGCGCCATCTCGCCCGGGTTGATGATCCCCGCCTGCGGGTAATAGAGCGCCCCCGCAATGGCCGCGATCACCGCCGTCAGGGTGAAGACGAACAGCTTGTAGCCCTCGACCGAATACCCAAGAAAGCGCACCCGCGCCTCGTCATCGCGGATACCGCGAATGACCGAGCCGAACTTGCCCGAGACGATCAGCGACGCCGCGATATAGCCCAGCCCCAGCGCCAAAGCCGAGGCCCAGAGGAACCAGATCGACAGATGATCCTGCCCCGCGCTTACGCCCGGAATGTTCTGCAGCCCCGAAAGCCCGTTATTGCCGCGCAGCCCGCTCTCGTTCTGGAACAGGTAGAGCGACAGCGCCAGCGTCATCGCCTGCGTCAGGATCGACAGATACACGCCCGTGACGCGAGACCGAAACGCGAGCCAGCCGAAGATCAGCGCCAAGAGCCCCGGCACCAGCACCACGAACAGAAGCTGCATCGGCAGGTTGCCCGCGAAGGTCCAGATCGCGGGCAGATCGGACCCGCCGACCACGCCGAAAATCTGCGTGCCGATGGCGTCATTGACCTCCTGCGGCGTCATCGGGAACTCGCCTGCGGATTTCAGCACGATGTCGCGTGTGCGCTCATACATGAGCCACATGCCGATCATGTAGCCGCCCAGCCCGAAGAAGGCGAAATGGCCGAGCGACAAGATGCCCGTATAACCCCAGACCAGATCCATCGCGATGGCGATCAGGCACAGGCACAGCGTCTTGCCCAGCGTCTTGACCATCGAGGTCGAGATCGCCCCCGGCCCGTAGGCATGGGAGAGGAAGGTGACGCCCAGCGTGAAGACCGCGAGGATCAGCAGGAACCACAAGACCGACGGGTTCTTGGCGAGGAAACCGGATTTCATATCTGCACCTCGCGTCCAAGCTGGGGGGCCAGCCCCCCAGACCCCCCGGGATATTTCAGGCAATTGGAAGGAATAAGGGTCTGTCTCATGCTCAATCCCCCGCGGCCCGGCCCTTGAGCGCGATGATGCCGCGCGGGCGGAACTGGATGAAGATGATGATGAAGAGGATCATGTAGGTCTGCGCCGCGAGCGTATTCGACGGGTTCAGCCATTCGATGCCCTTCTGCAGCACGCCGATCAGGGTCGCACCCGCGAGCGTGCCGAAGATCGAGCCGACGCCGCCGACCACGACCGTCATGAAGCTCTGCACGATATAGTCCTGCCCCATCTCGGAGGTGACTTTCGCGAAAAGCCCGATGGCCACGCCCGCGATCCCGGCGATGCCCGACCCAAACCCGAAGGCGAGCATGTTGATGCGATCCGGGTTGATGCCCATCGAAGCCGCCATCGACGGGTTCTGCGTGACCGCGCGGACCTCCAGCCCGAGGCGCGTCTTGCGCATCACCCAAAGGTAGAGGGCGAGGAATACGAGCGCCAAGACGAAGATCGCGATGCGAATATTGCTGATCGACACCACGTCGTTGAGCGTCCACGCACCTTCCAGCCACGGCGGCGAGGTCAGCGGACGGGCTTGCGTGCCGAAGATATTCTTGAACAGCTGCTGCAGCGCGATGGAGATGCCGAACGTGGCCAGCAGCGTCTCCAGCGGACGTTTGTAGAGGTACCGGATCACCAGCCGCTCCATTGCGACGCCAGCCCCGAAGGTGATCGCAAATGCCAGAGGCAGCGCGATCAGGATCGACAGCGTATAATCGGGCACGAAAAGCTGCACGACATAGCCCGTATAGGCGCCCATCGTGATGAACTCGCCATGCGCCATGTTGATCACGCCCATCACCCCGAAGGTGATCGCCAGCCCGATGGCGGCGAGGAAATAGATCGAGGCCAGCGAGAGCGCATCGAGGCCGAGATCGACCGTCTGCATCCCCGCCACCGTGCGGCTCACGCGGGTCAGCGCGGCTTCGGCGGCGGCGGTCACCTCCGGGTCGCGCTCGGCATAGATATCGGCGAATTGGTGATCGGCGACGAGCGCCGCGGCCTCTGCGTCGGTCAGCCGCTGCGGCACCTCGCCGGCAGCAGCCAGCGTCGCATAGGCCTCTTCGCGCTTGGCCGGATCGGACATCGTGGCCAGCGGCAGCCCGCCCACCTGACCGTTCTCGACATGCGCGGCCAAAGCCTGCTGCATCTGAGAGGCCGATATCCGCGCGGGCGCCAAATCGGCGCTTACCAGCTTCGCATAGGCCTCATCCTCGGAGATATCGCGGCCCGGCTTGAGCGTTTCCGCGACATTGCCCTCGGGCGCGCCTTCGAACACCTTGCGGGTCGTCGCCACCAGCGGGTTCAGCGTCGCGCGGAAATCCAGCCCCAGATCGGCCCCGAAACTGTCGATCGCCGCGACGCGCTCTTCGGCATCCTTGCCGAAGCGGATCGTCAGCAGGCGTTCCAGCCGCTGTTTTTCCGCCTTGATCGCGGGATCGGGCTCGTCGGGGATCGAGGCGCGCAGCGGCTCCAGATGCGAGGCCTCGCCGTTGCGGTCGATCGCGGTCAGCGCCTCGCGGCGTTTCTTCGGATCGGGATCGCTCAGCAGAAACCGCACCAGCGCCACGCCGATCTCTGCCCGAACGCCGGAATTCGGCTTCACTTCCTTGATGTCGGATTTCGGCGCGGTGCCGGCGGGCTCCCCGGTGACCGGATCGCTCAGCTCGTATTCGCTGCCGGATTTCTTCACGATGAAGAAGGCGCCGTCGCTTTCGCGCAGCCCAACGCGCTTGTCGGACCAGGCCTGCAGGAAGCGCGAGGCCCCCTCACCCGACGCCGCGATCGCCTCGATCACCGGGCCGATGGTGCGGCGCGACGGCTTGGCGACCTGCTTGGCATAGTCCTGAAGAACGGCGCGCAGCCCCGTGGCTTCGCTTTGCGTGACCTCCGCCTGCGGCGCGCTGCCCGCGTCCTGCGCCAGCCCCGGCACGGCCAATGCCAGCACAATCCCGAGCGCGATCAAAAACTTGCGCATCCCGTCCCCTTAGGATGAAACGGCCGGGAGAGGCGCACCCCTCCCGGCCCAGACACGATCAGTAGTTCGATTTCTTCTGAACGCAGGTTTCGGTCTCGGTGTTGTACATGCCGCAATCGAGACCCGGCCAATCCGACTTGAGCACCGCCGATTCCGGCAGGAAGTCGGTCCAGGCGTCGCCCGGCACGGGGTCGGTCTGCGAGATGATGTCGAACTGACCGTCTTCCATGATCTCGCCGATCAGAACCGGCTTGGTCAGGTGGTGGTTCGGCAGCATCTTCGCGGTGGAGCCGGTGAGGTTCGGGAATTCCTGCCCCGGCATCGCGGCGATGACTTCGTCGACATCGGTGGAGCCGACCTGCTCGACCGCCTGCACCCACATGTTGAAGCCGATATAGGTGGCTTCCATCGGGTCGTTGGTCACGCGGCTGTCGTCGCCGGTGAAGGCGTGCCACTGCTCGATGAAGGCCGCGTTTTCCGGCGTATCGGCGCTCTCGAAGTAGTTCCACGCGGCCAGCTGACCGACGAGGTTCTTGAGATCCGCCTCACCCAGACCCGACAGTTCCTCTTCGCCGACCGAGAAGGCCACGACGGGGATGTCCTCGGCGGTGATGCCCGAGGCTGCGAGTTCCTTGTAGAAGCCGATATTCGCGTCGCCGTTGATCGTCGAGATCACGCCGACCTTCTTGCCGTCCGCGCCCAGCGCCTTCACGTCGGAGACGATTTTCGACCAGTCCGACTGACCGAAGGGCGTGTAGTTCACGAAGATATCTTCCTTCGCGATGCCCTTGTCCTGCAGATAGGCTTCGAGAATGTTGTTCGTGGTGCGCGGATAGACATAGTCGGTGCCCAGCAGCGCGAATTTCTCGACGCCAAGCTCTTCGAGGAAGTAATCCACCGCCGGGATCGCCTGCTGGTTCGGGGCCGCACCGGTGTAGAACACGTTGCGCGAGCTTTCCTCGCCCTCGTATTGCACCGGGTAGAACAGCAGACCGTTGAGTTCTTCCAGCACCGGCAGCACCGATTTACGCGACACCGAGGTCCAGCACCCGAAGATCACGTCGACATTGTCCACGGTGATCAGCTCGCGCGCCTTTTCGGCAAACAGCGGCCAGTCGGAGGCCGGGTCGACCACGACCGCCTCGAGCATCTTGCCGTTGATGCCGCCTTTCTTGTTCTGCTCTTCGACCAGCATCAGGACCGTGTCCTTCAGCGTGGTTTCCGAGATCGCCATCGTGCCCGACAGCGAGTGCAGAACGCCAACTTTGATCTTGTCGTCCTCCTGCGCGAAGGCGAGGCCCCCGCTCATCGACATGGCCCCGGCCAGAGCCGCAGACATCATAAGTTTACGCCGATTGATCATTTCATTTCCCTCGTTAGCGTCGACCCTGCGCGGCCCTTGATGGGCTCATTCTGCAGGTGCCGAACCTCCACTATTGGCAACGGTCGAGGCCATTCCTCCGACCAGGGCGCACAGCCGGGCGCCTCCGATATCCAAGCCCTCATGCTGCGACGCGGCAAAAAATTCCGGCACCACGCAGCAAAAAACCCGCCGAATGGGCGGGTCTGCCGAAGTTTTCGCACAAATTGTGAGTTTTCGCCCAATAAACGGGCAACTATTTCGTGATCACGCTGGAATCGGTTTCAGCGCCAAACCACCCTCACGCTCGAGAAATGCGACGATCTCCTCGATGCCCGCACCTTGGCGCAGCCGCGCCATGACATAGGGCTTCGACCCGCGCGCGCTTTGCGTATCGGCCTCCAGCTGCGCCAGATCGACGCCGACATGCGGCGCGAGATCCACCTTGTTCACCACCAGAAGGTCGGACTTCGTCAGCCCCGGACCGCGCTTGCGCGGAATGTCCTGCCCCGCCGCCGTGTCGATCACGTAGATCGTCAGATCGGCCAGCTCGGGCGAGAAGGTCGCGGCCAGATTGTCGCCGCCGCTCTCGATCAGCACCAGTTCCAGATCGGGGAGCTTCGCGGTCAGATCGGCGATGGCCGCGAGGTTGATCGACGCATCCTCGCGGATCGCCGTATGCGGGCAGCCGCCCGTCTCGACCCCGCGAATTCGCTCGCCCGGCAGCACCTGGGCGCGCATCAGCGCCTCGGCATCCTCGCGCGTATAGATGTCGTTTGTCACCACCGCCATCGACACGCGCGACGCCAAAGCCCGCGCCAGCTGCTCGGTCAGCGTGGTCTTGCCCACGCCCACCGGTCCGCCAATTCCCACGCGCAAAGGTCCGTTGCCCATATCCTCACCTCAAGTCTTGAAGAGACGCACATCGAGCGTCTCGTGTTTCATGGCCGAGACCTCGGCGCGAAAGGCGCTGAAGCTCAGCTCCGTCAGTTCCGCCTGCGCCGCGCGTGCCGCGATCTCGGCGATTTTTCCGTGCAGGTCGCTCAGAACCGTTTGTCCCGCGATTTGCCCCAAAGGGACAAGCCGGATCGCCGCAGAGACGAGGTTCGACGCAAAGGAATGCTGGAAGAGGGAAATCACCTGCGCGGCCGGCATGTCCAGATCGCGCGCCGCCTCGGCTAGCGCGACCGGCAAGATCCGCGGCGGCAGCTCGACGCCCCGCAACCCCGCCTGCGCCAGCGTGAAGGCCGCGCCCTGTTCCGCCGTCTCGCGCAGCCGCTCGGCCGAACCCGCCATCGCACGGCCCAGCGCGTCCAGCTCGTCGAGATCGCCACCGCGCAGCCCGCAGGCCAGCAGCACCGCATCGGACCAGCCCGCGCCATGCTCCAGCACATCCCCCAGCCAAATCGCGAACCCCGCCGCATCGCCGATCTCGCCCGCCGCCACTGCCTGCTCCAGCCCATGCGAATAGGCGAACGCCCCGGTCGGAAAGGCCGGGGAGAGCCATTGCATCAGCGAGAGGGAGGCGGTCGGATCAGGCATGGTCGTGATGATGGTCGTGGCTGTGCGAATGGTCGTGGTCATGCGAATGGGAATGCCCATGGCCATGCGAATGCCCGTGCTCATGCCCCATCGTGCGCCCCATCCCATAGGCGCCGCCCTCGGGTTGGAAGGTCTCGACTGCGGGCGACACCTCCGCGCCCAACTGCTTCAGCATCGCTTCCAGCACATGATCGGCCCGGATAACCAGCCGCTCCGCCTCGATCTGGCACGGCGTGTGACGGTTGCCGATATGCCAGGCCAGCCGCGTCAGATCGCCCGTCACAACCAGCACCGGCTCCAGCGCCGGGCGCACCTCGATGAAGCGACCGTCCTCCAGCACGAAGGCCTCGCCGCCCGTGAGGTTCGTCACCTCCGGCAGATCCACGAGAAATCCCGCGCCCGAGCCCGCAACCAGCCGCTTGCGGCGCAGGAAACGCCCCTCGTAATCCAGCGCCACATAGTCGACCGCCGCCTGCCAGGCGCCCTTCGGCGCTACTTTTTCGGCCTTGGGATAATCGCTCATTCTCTCGGCTCCCCTTAACGCTTTCTCAAACCTCCGACCGCAGACTGCTCTGCAGCAAAGGAGTCTTTCAATGTTCCACCATTGCTTCGAACCGCGCACTCCCGCGGACGAGCTGGCCCAGATCCGCGCGCAGATCGCACAGCTCAAACGCCGCGAGGCAGAGCTGCGCGAAGCCTATCTTACCCAGCCCGACATGCCCTGTCTCGGCCGCTGGACGAAAGTGGAGATCGTCACCAGCCGCCGCCAGGTGCTGGAGCCGCGCCTGCTGCCGCCCGAGATCCGCTCCGACCCGGCCTTTCAGCGCGAGAAAGTGACCCGCACGCTGCAGACGCGACCGCATGATCCGACCAGACATAGCCTGCCCGAACTCGTCCGGGACAGACCCGTCAACGTCGGGCTGCGCCTCGTATCCGGCGGCTGACGCCATCCTCAGAAAAGGAAGTAACGCTGCGCCAGCGGCAGAACCTCCGCGGGCGCGCAGGTCAGCAATTCGCCATCCGCGCGCACCTCGTAGGTCTCGGGATGCACGTCGATCTCGGGCGTCGCCGCGTTGTGGATCATCTGCGCCTTGCCGATGCCGCGTGTGCCCTCGACGGCAAGCGTCTGCTTTTGCAGACCAAGGCTCGCCGCCAGCCCGTTGGCCTGCGCCGCCTGACTGATGAAGGTGACGGAACTCGCATGCCGCGCGCCACCCAGCGCCCCGAACATGTCGCGCGTGTAGAACGGCTGCGCCGGGATCGACCCGTTCGGATCGCCCATCTGCGCAGACACGATCGACCCGCCGATCAACACCATCTCGGGCTTCGCGCCGAAGAAGGCCGGGTTCCACAGCACCAGATCGGCACGCTTACCCACTTCGATCGAGCCGATATGCTGGCTGATCCCGTGCGTGATCGCCGGGTTGATCGTGTATTTCGCGATGAAACGCTTCACCCGCACGTTGTCATTGTCGCCCTGCTCTTCCGGCAGACGCCCGCGCTGTTTGCGCATCTTGTCCGCCGTCTGCCAGCAGCGAATGATCACCTCGCCGACACGCCCCATCGCCTGACTGTCCGAGCTGATGATCGACATCGCGCCCATGTCATGCAGGATATCCTCGGCCGCGATCGTCTCTTTCCGGATACGGCTTTCCGCGAAAGCCACATCCTCGGGCACCTTGTTGTCGAGGTGGTGACAAACCATCAGCATATCGAGATGCTCTTCGATCGTATTGCCGGTATAGGGCCGCGTCGGGTTGGTCGACGACGGGATCACGTTCGGCGCGCTCACCACCTTCAGGATATCCGGCGCATGGCCGCCCCCTGCCCCTTCGGTATGGAAGGCGTGGATCGTGCGGCCCTTGATCGCGGCCAGCGTATTCTCGACGAAGCCGCTCTCGTTGAGCGTGTCGGTGTGGATCATCACCTGCACGTCCATGTCGTCGGCCACCGAGAGGCAGCAGTCGATCGCGCCCGGCGTCGTGCCCCAATCTTCGTGCAGTTTCAGCGCACAGGCGCCGCCTTCGACCATCTCGACCAGCGCCTCGGGACGCGAGGCATTGCCCTTGCCCGACAGCGCGAGGTTGACCGGCAGCGCGTCGAAGCTCTGCAGCATCCGCGCGATATGCCACGGCCCCGGCGTGCAGGTCGTGGCGAGCGTGCCATGCGCGGGGCCCGTGCCGCCGCCCAGCATCGTCGTCATCCCCGACGCCAGCGCATCCTCGATCTGCTGCGGGCAGATGAAATGGATATGCGCATCAAACCCGCCAGCGGTCAGGATTTTCCCTTCGGCGGCAATGACTTCCGTCCCCGGCCCGATGATGATGTCTACATTGGGCTGGGTATCCGGGTTGCCCGCCTTGCCGATCGCCACGATCTGCCCAGCCCTAAGGCCGACATCCGCCTTGTAGATGCCCGAATGGTCCACGATCAGCGCACTGGTGAGGACCGTATCGACCGCGCCGCCCGCACGGGAGATCTGGCTCTGGCCCATGCCGTCGCGGATCACCTTGCCGCCGCCGAACTTGACCTCCTCGCCATAGGTGGTCAGGTCGCGCTCGACCTCGATGATCAGATCGGTATCGGCGAGCCGCACCCGGTCGCCGGTGGTGGGGCCGAACATATCGGCATAGGTGCTACGCGAGATCGTGGCCGACATCAGAGCGCCCCCATAACTTTCTGATTGAATCCATAGACTTCACGCGAGCCGCGATAGGGCACCAGCCGCACTTCGCGGCTCTGGCCCGGCTCGAACCGCACCGCCGTTCCGGCTGCGATGTCCAGACGGTAGCCGCGCGCGGCGTCCCGGTCGAACTCCAACCCCGGATTGGTCTCCGCGAAATGGTAATGCGAGCCGACCTGCACCGGGCGGTCGCCGGTATTGGCGACCATCAGCGTGATCGCCTCGCAGCCCTCATTCAGCGTGATCTCGCCCGCTGCGGGCAGGATTTCTCCGGGGATCATCGGCTCACTCCTTGTTGCGGCGCAGCGCGCGCGCCAGTTCGGGCCCGACATAGGCGACCGCTGCGAGCGCGAGCAGCCCGATCAGCGGACCGTCGTGGAAGAACCATGTGCTCCCCGCGCTGTGGCCGGGATGGGCCAGCGCGGCAGTGGGTGCGAGGAAGGCGAGAGCAGCTACAAATTTCATCGGACGGCCTTTCATTAGAAAAACTTATTTCGGGTCAGTCTGTATAAGCTGAACTTATCTCAGCGGATCGGATGATGGACGGTGACGAGCTTCGTGCCGTCCGGGAAGGTCGCTTCGACCTGAATGGAATGGATCATCTCGGGGATGCCCTCCATGCATTGATCGGCCGAGATCACCCCTGCCCCCGCCTCCATCAGATCGGCGACGGAGCGCCCCTCGCGGGCCCCTTCGACGACGAAATCCGAAATGATTGCAATGGCTTCGGGGTGATTGAGCTTCACGCCGCGTTCCAGCCGGTTGCGCGCGACCATCGCAGCAACGCTGATCAGCAGCTTGTCCTTTTCCCTCGGTGTCAGGTTCATCGTATTCCCTCAGATCTGCCACACGCGCGGCGCCGCTTCACCGCGTCGCAACGTATTGAAAAGTCGTAGAATTTGTCGCCGCATCGGCCAACCGTCCCGCGCGAGCAGGCGAATGACGCATTTCCCGTCGAACCCCGAAGCCGCCCCTTCGACGCCCGGCTCATCGAGCACCGCTCGCAGGGGCTCCACCGCGTCTTCCGCACCTTGCTGGCACAGAACGAGCGTCGCGAAAGCGCGCGCCTCGCCCAGAACCGCATTGCGCGCGCCCTTGGCCAAAATGTTGGAATTCAGCAAGAAGGGCTCGAAAAACACAGGTTTTCCGGCGCGATCGATCCGGCGCATGTCGAAAAACTGCAAGTCCTGAACCCGCTCGCCCATTGCGATCCGGCCCAGAACCACCGCCTCGAGCATCAGGCAGGACGCATCGGCGGCCAGCGAAATCGTCGTGTCGCGCGCAAGTTTCGAGCGATCGAAGAGGATCGTCTCTTGCGGCAGCCAATCGAGATGGCACCCGGCGCCGACATTGTGATGTACCTCGACCTGCGCCTGATCACCATCGGCGCGATAGGCGCGCTCGGCGGCCTGGGTCGTCGCCACGAGCTTCGCGCCATCTTCCAGATCGGTCTTGTAGGAAAGCCGGTCCCCAGAGGCCAAACCACCGGAAGTATTCAGGAAAACCACTTCTGCCGCGCCCGGAACGCGCGGCAGAATGGCTTTCGCGGACCCGCTTTGATGGAGGCCGGTCAGCCGTGCACCGGAAAAGGCGGCCCGCGCCACGCCGCGCGAACGCTGCATCTCGACTGCAGCCGTAGTCTGTATTTTCGCGTCGAACATGGGTCCCTCCCTCCCAATCCAAAACCGCACCAACGAAGCGGTCCATGCCTTGCTCGCGCAGATTTGGCTTTGACCAAAGCACAACGGCAGCTGCGCCCATTTCACGCGCAGTTTGCCCAATTTTTCAACTGTAATGAATCAACCCAAGGGGCCGGGACGACGTTCTTCGTTGAGCAGCACATTCGCCTCGACCTGCCCGACACCGGGCAAGGTCATGATCCGACGCCGCAAAACCCGTTCGAAATCGGGCAAATCGCGCGCAGTGACGCGCAGCCGGTAATCGAAGAGCCCGAGGACGTGCTGCACGAGCTGCACCTCGGGGATCGCGGTCACTGCGCGTTCGAAATCCTCAAGGCTGACGCGACCTTTCGCGGCGAGCTTCACGCCCAGAAAGACCGTCACGCCGAACCCCAGCGCCTCGGGATCGACGATCACGCGGCGCCCCGCGATCACGCCCGCCTCCTGCATCCGGCGGATTCGGCGCCATGTCGCGGGCTGAGAGAGCCCGAGCTTGCGCCCCAACGCGCCCGCGCTCTGTGTGGAATCGCGGCTCAGCGCCCGCAGCAGCAGGCGGTCGAAATCGTCGAGATCGAGGCTCATATCGGCAGCTCCGCACTGGATTTGATCGTCGAGATCAGCATCAGGGCGTCGAGTTCGGCGATATGCGGCAAGGTCAGGATGCGGTTGCGGTAGATCTCCTGATAATGCGCCATGTCGCGGGCGATGACCTGCAGGCGCATATCGGTGGAGCCGAGGAAGCTTTGGATTTCAATGACTTCCGGAACCTCGCGCGCGGCGGCGATGAATTCGTCGAAGGCGCGCGGATTGGTCTTATCCAAGGTGAAGCGCAGGGACACCTCGACCGCCCAGCCGAGCGCGTGCCAGTCGATCAAAGCCTCTTCGCCACGGATCACCCCGCCTTCGCGCAGTTTCTCAATCCGGCGCCAACAGGTCGCGGGCGTGACGCCCGCGCGCTCGGCCAGTTCGGCCGAGGGAAGACCCGGCTCCGCCATCATCTGACGCAATATCCGTCGGTCCGTATCGTCGATCTGCATGAATTTTCCGATTTTATCCAAAAGCGCGAATAGCTTTTAGCCTCTTTGGCGGATACGCTCAACTTCTGAACGCATATTTCCGCAGAACCTCCTATTCTCACCCTCAGACAAAAAGGAGGAACGCCATGCGCGTCTATTATGATCGCGATTGCGATGTGAACCTGATCAAGGACAAGAAAGTCGCCATTCTCGGCTATGGCTCGCAGGGCCACGCCCACGCGCTGAACCTGCGCGACTCGGGTGCGAAGAACGTGGCCGTGGCGCTGCGCGACGGCTCGCCCTCGAAAGCGAAAGCCGAAGGCGAAGGCCTGCAGGTGATGGGTATCGCCGAAGCGGCTGCCTGGTGCGACGTGATCATGTTCACCATGCCCGACGAACTTCAGGCCGAGACCTACAAGAAGTACGTCCATGACAACCTGAAAGACGGCTCGGCGATCGCGTTCGCCCACGGCCTGAACGTGCATTTCGGCCTGATCGAGCCGAAGCCCGGCATCGACGTGATCATGATGGCGCCGAAAGGCCCGGGTCACACCGTGCGCGGCGAATACACCAAGGGCGGCGGCGTGCCGTGCCTCTTCGCGGTCGAAAACGACGCGACCGGCAAGGCGCAGGACATCGCGCTGAGCTACTGCTCGGCCATCGGTGGCGGCCGCTCGGGCATCATCGAGACCAACTTCCGTCAGGAATGCGAAACCGACCTCTTCGGCGAGCAAGCGGTTCTCTGCGGCGGCCTCGTCGAACTGATCCGTATGGGCTTCGAGACCCTCGTGGAAGCCGGTTACGAGCCGGAAATGGCCTATTTCGAGTGCCTCCACGAAGTGAAGCTGATCGTCGACCTGATCTATGAAGGCGGCATCGCGAACATGAACTACTCGATCTCGAACACCGCCGAATATGGCGAGTATGTCTCGGGTCCGCGCATCCTCCCCTACGAGGAAACCAAGAAGCGCATGAAGGACGTCCTGACCGACATCCAGACCGGCAAGTTCGTGCGTGACTTCATGCAGGAAAACGCGGTCGGCCAGCCCTTCTTCAAGGCGACCCGTCGCATCAACGACGAGCACGAAATCGAGCAAGTCGGCGAGAAGCTGCGCGCCATGATGCCCTGGATCTCCAAGGGCAAGATGGTCGACAAGTCGCGCAACTGATCTGCACGACAGCGACGAGATTGGACCCCCGGCCTATGCGCCGGGGGTTCTTTTTTGGCGTGGTTACACCCAGTAGCTCGCGCCGTTGGCCATGTTCATCGTCACGCCCCAGGCGAGGTAGAACAGCCACACGCCGGTCAGCAGCTGGAACACGCCGCCCGCTTTTTCCGCCGTCTCGCTATTGGTCCAGCGCGCGCCGAATTCGGCGAGATAGATCAGCATGAGGCCGATGAAGAGGATCGCGGCGGGGATGTCGCCATTGCCCCAGAACGAGATCGTACCCATCGCGCTCAACCCGAACAGCGGGATCGCCATCCATGCCTCGGGCCCGGGATCGGAATGGGTGTAGCGACGCAGGCCGATGACGAACCAGTGGATGCCGTAGAGCGAGAAGGCGACAGCCGCCATGTAGAGCGGCGCGGCATTGGCGAAGACCGGAAACCAAGTCAGGCCGACCATCAGGTAGATGCCGGTCAGAAGCTGGCCGAACCCGCCGAGGAAGACGCCCCAGAGCCCCAAGGTGCGCTCCTGCGCCAGCGGGTCGCCGGACCAGCTCGGGCCCTTCGCGACGGCCGCGCCGCCCTGGACGAAATAGTTGATCGAGAGCGATAGGAAGCCGATCGCGAGCGGCCAGAAATCTGATGTGGGAAAAATGGATGATTGGTCCATGACGCACCTCCGGTAAATATCGCCCCTCCATTGCTCCAAAGCGGCGGAAGGCCTTGAAGTTCAGTCACGTTTTGGTCACTCCAGACGCTGACCGCGGCAGCGCGTCGCCTTGCGGGGCTACGGGTTTCTTGTCACAGTTCCGCGAATTGAAAGGGAAGCAGATGGCCGAACCCGACCACGAGGAACTCGAAGCGATCTTCGAGGAGCGCGCAAAATTCTTCACCCCGAAATGGTTCGGCGATCTCTTCGCCGGGCGACTCGCGCCGGGAGATACGTTCTGGGCGGGCAATTACGGGCCCGCGCTGGTGGTGGTGCCGTTGATCGTGATCTTTGCGCTGTTCACCGCGCTGATCTCGCCGGGCCATCTTGGTGCGTTCTTCGGAAGCTTCGCCGTGGCCGCCGGGGTCTACCGGATCGCGGTGCTGATCGGTCTGACCGGCTCGGTCTGGCGCGCAGAGGCCGGCCCGACTTTCTGGCGCTGGGTCGGCGTGCTCTGGACCGTGTTCGAAGCGGTCGCCCTGATCTGGCTGGGGCTGCGGCTCTACGGCGGGTAAGCAAAAAGGGGGCGCGCGCCCCCTGCTTCGCTCTTTCAAAATATCCCGGGAGTGAATGGCGAAGCCAGAGGGGGCAGAGCCCCCCTTACGCGGTTTCGGCCTCGACGGCGGCGACGATGCTGTCGACGGTCGCTTCCAGCAGGCCCTCGTCCTCGCATTCCGCCATCACGCGGATCAGCGGCTCGGTGCCGGATTTGCGGATCAGAAGACGGCCCTGACCGTTCAAACGGTTCTCCGCGTCCAATATCGCTTTTGCAACATTATCGGCGCTCAGAGGCTCCTGCCCCGCCTGATACCTTACGTTTTTCAACATTTGCGGCACGGTCTCGAATTGCCGCACGAGGTCCGAGGCTCGTTGATCGGTCTCGACCATCGCGGCGAGGAATTGCAGCCCCGCCATCAGACCGTCGCCGGTCGTGGCGTAATCGGTCATGACGATATGGCCCGATTGCTCGCCGCCCAGATTGAAGCCGCCTTCGCGCATCCGCTCGACCACGTAGCGGTCGCCGACCTTGGTGCGCTCGAGCCGCAGCCCCTCGGCCTCAAGGAAACGCTCCAGACCAAGGTTGGACATCACGGTCGCCACCAGCGCGCCGCCGGACAGCTGACCGGACTCGGCCCAGCGTTTCGCGAACAGCGCCATGATCTGATCGCCATCGGCGACATGGCCGGTCTCGTCGATGATCATCACCCGGTCCGCGTCGCCGTCGAGCGAGATGCCAAGATCTGCGCCATGCGCCACCACGGCCTCGGCGCAGGTGCTGACATGGGTCGAGCCGCAACCGTCATTGATGTTGCGCCCGTCGGGCGAGACGCCGACCGGGATCACTTCGCAGCCCAGCTCCCACAGAACATCGGGGGCCGCGCGATAGGCCGCCCCATTGGCGCAATCGACGACCACTTTCAGGTCGGGCTTGCGCAGTTTCGGGAAGGTGGTCTTGGCATATTCGACATAGCGCCCCAGACCGTCGTCGATCCGCTTGGCGCGGCCGATATTCTCGGGGCGCGCGAGACGGATATCGGTGTCCAGCATCGCCTCGATCTCGGTCTCGGCCTCGTCGCTGAGCTTGAACCCGTCGGGACCGAAGAACTTGATCCCGTTATCTTTGGCCGGGTTGTGGCTGGCGGAGATCATGATGCCCATATCGGCGCGCATCGAGCGGGTCAGGTAGCCCACGGCGGGCGTCGGCACCGGGCCGAGCAGCAGCACGTTCATACCCGTCGAAGTCAGACCCGCCGTCAGCGCGTTCTCGAACATGTAGCCCGAGAGGCGCGTGTCCTTGCCGATCACCACGCGGTGGCCGCGCGAGTCGTCCTGCCGGAAATAGCGGCCCGCCGCAGCGCCCAGTTTCAGCGCCATCTCGGCGGTCATGTTGCCGGAATTGGCCTCGCCGCGGACACCATCGGTGCCGAAAAGCTTCCTGCTCATTCCTCAAAACCTCTTTTGATCGCGTCCCAGAGCCGGATGCCTTGGGCGATCTCGGCCACATCGTGGACGCGGTGAATTTGAATGCCCTGATCGAGCCCGGCGAGCGTCACGGCCAAAGTGCCGGGGGCGCGGCTATCGGCCTCCTCGGCACCGCCCACTGCCCCGATGAAGCGCTTGCGCGACACGCCGAGCAGGACCGGGCAGCCCAGCCCGTGAAACAGGCTGAGACCGCGGATCAGGGCGAGATTGTGCTGCGCGGTCTTGCCGAAGCCGATCCCGGGGTCGGCGATGATCGCCTCGCGCGCGATGCCGTAATCCTCGGCCAGCGCGATGCGGTCTTCGAGATAGTCGTAGACGTCGAGCAGAACATCCGTGTAGCGCGGATCGTCCTGCATCGTCTCGGGCAGGCCCTGCGCATGCATCAGGCAGATCGGCGCGCCGGAGACCTGCGCCACCTCGACCATCGCCGGATCGAATTCCATCGCGGAGACGTCGTTGAGCATCGCGGCCCCCGCCTCCAGCGCCTGATCGGCGACCAGCGACTTGCGGGTGTCGATGGAGATCGGCGCGTCGAAATCGGCATCGCGCAGCGCCGCGATCACCGGCGCGGTGCGGGCGATCTCTTCGTCTTCCTCAACTTCCGTAGCGCCGGGACGCGTCGACTCGCCACCGATGTCGAGAATGTCGGCGCCCATCTTGCGCAGCGCGACGGCGCGCTCGATCGCGGCGTCCTCAACGTCGAAGCGCCCGCCATCGGAGAAGCTGTCGGGGGTAACGTTCAGGATGCCCATGATCCGGGGCGCGTCGAGCGTGATCCCGGCGACCGGGGTGCGCGGATTGCAAAGCCGCTCCATCACCTCTTCGGGCAGATGGGCCGCGGGGATGATCTCGGGCTCGCCATCGCGGCGCAGAATCTCCACCTCATCGAACCAGCACCAGCCCCCGGCGAGGGTCAGGGCCGTATCGGGACGGGCGGAGTCGGTTCGGGCGACGGGTCGATAATAGAGCTTCTCCATGCGCACCATTCACCCGATTGCGCCCGAGAGTTCAAGCCGTTCAGAGCGGGCGCACCTCGACCGGCACGCGGCTTCCTGCCGGGGCTGAAACAGTCCCGTGAACTTCCAGCCGGGTCGCGGCCATCTGCTCGGCCAGCCACAGCGCCAACGCCATCGCGTCGCGCGCGGGGCTTTTCGGGCCGTCGGTCGCGTCCAGCACGATCTTGGAAGGGGCCCAGACGACCATCTGGCCGTGGCGCATCGCCCAGTCGATCTCGGTGCGGGTCGCCACCACAACGCAGCGCGGATCGCGGGCCGCGAGCCGCCATGCGTTCTGCTCGATCGCGAGAAGGTCGATGCGACGCTGCGTGGGCCCCTGCCCGCTTTCGGGCACGGCGCTATCGGGCAGCCCCACGGCAAGGATCACCGGATGGCCCGTCTCCTGCAGCACGTCGAGCCGCGCCGCGAGGTCGGGCGCGTCGATGGCCGCGTTCGACAGATAGGCGACGACCGGGTGCAGGCTTTCCTCCACCCCGCTCTCATCGACGCTTTTCACCGGGACGGAGGCACGGGAGCGCACGATCTCGACGCCGAGCGCACCGGGGCCGCGGTCGAGCTTTTCGATCCGCACGAAGACGCGCATCGCCTGCGGGCTGGCGAGGATACGCTCGGCCACGCCGGCTGCGAGTGTCTCCAGCAGGTTCACCCGCTCCTCGGCCAGCTCCGCCGCGATCGCCTCGGTGATCCGGTCATAGGAGAGGATGCGATCCACATCGTCCTCGAGCGGCTCCGGCGTGGGCCGGACCTCCACCACGACATTGAATTGCAGGCGCTGCGTATGGCCGCGCTCCTGCTGGAAGGCGCCGATATCGGCCTCCACCACATGGTCGCGCAGCGAGATGCGATCCCGGGGGTCGGTGGGCGCAGAGGCCGCCGCCCGCGCTTCGGGATGCGAAAAGGCGAGGGAAATATCGGAACTCATGCGCGCCTCGAGAATTTTTCAGTCATGTCGAGCATAGAAAAAGGGCGGACCGAAGCCCACCCTCAACCGTCATTTCATCGCCTGCCCGCGACGCGGGCCCCTGAAAGCGCGGCCTCAGTTCGAGGCGGTGCGCATCGGGTTGGCGTAGAAGATGTGATGGCCGATCGACGCGGTTTTCGCGAAGCGGCGCGACCAGCTCGGGCGCACGGCGTGCGTGTGGAAGTAGGTCGCCCCGTCGGTCAGCGAGCGCGGCGCGCCGTCGATCATCGCCCGGGCGACTTTCGCGACTTCGGCGTAGGCGCTCTTGTTGCGGACGGTGTCGGAGCGACCGTCGCAATACCAGCTGAACTGGCAGGCGCGCGAGTTGCCCTGATGGACAACGCCGCAGATCGAACCGGGGAAGCGCGGATCGTCGACACGGTTCAGGATGACCTCGGCGACGGCCTGCTGGCCCTTCACGCCTTCGCCACGCGCTTCAAAGTAAAGCGCCTGCGAGAGGCATTGGAACTGCTCGCCACCCTTGGCAGCGGGTTGCGCGGACAGCCACTTGGCAGACAGGACTTCCGGCATGGTCGCTTGTTTCCTGGACCGTTCCGGCGCCATGGTGAGCGCGGTGACGCGTCGCTTGTCGATCGCGCTCATCGCGGAGCGCTCCGTCCACAGGACCGACATCAGTCCTTGTTCGGCGACCTCGGTGGGGTCGTTCGACTGGCTTACCGTGACTTCGGCACGCAAGCCTCCGGCGAGGGCGAGGAGGATGGCAGCACCCCCCGTCCAGCTTTTCAGCAGTGACATGGTTTTCTTCCGATAAGGTCAATCGCCGCGCACCCCCCATTGAGCCGCGACGGCGCACCGCTTACCGGACGAAGCTATCCATGTCTAGGTTTTCACGAAAAAATGCGCGACTCCCTACGGAGTCACGGCGGAATCTTGCCAAAATGCACGGTGATTTGCGTGCGATGTCCCTGTCGAATCGCATAGCGCGACGCGCGCCGATTTGCCAATGGTATTTGAGAAAAACGGCCAAAATTCCGCCTCTGTGACCTTACCTCTAGGGAAAGGATCGTCCACGCGGCGCAAGGAGTGCGAAATGGGCAGCGGCGAGACGGGCGACCGGCACCCGGAAAGGCGAACAGGAGACATAATCGAATCCCGCAGCCCGGCAGAAGGCGATTGATTCGGGGTTTCCACCATGCTCGCCACAGACCGAGATCGTGACATCGGGCCGGGCGGAGCGTCCGCGCGCAGCCCCGATCAGCAGCAACTCCCCTACCCCTTCGACGTCGAGGATATGGAACGGGTCTTCGCTATAGACCTGCTGGTTCACATAGGTCGACATGAAGCGGCCCGCATCGTCGCGTGAGAGCCCATAGGTCATCTGCGTGAGGTCATTGGTCCCGAAGGACAGGAAGGCCGCGTGTTCGGCGATCTCACCGGCGCGCAGGGCCGCACGGGGCGTCTCCACCATCACGCCGAGGCGGTAGGTGAAATCTTCCTTGGTCTCGGTGCGCACGGCGGCGGCGACCGCATCGACCCGGGTTTTCACGATCTCCACCTCGCGCGAGGCAGAAACGAGCGGGATCATGATCTCCGGCACCACCTCGGCGCCCCGGCGGAGCGCCTCCACGGTGGCCTCGAAGATCGCGCGGGCCTGCATGTCGTAGATCTCGGGCACGGTCACGCCCAAGCGCACGCCGCGCATCCCCAGCATCGGATTGAACTCGGACAGGGCCTCCACCCGGCGCGTGACCTCGGACAGCGGGCGGTCCAGCGCCTCGGCCAGTTCGCGCATCCCCTCGCGGTCATGCGGCAGGAATTCGTGCAGCGGCGGGTCGAAGAGACGGATGCAGACCGGCTCCCCCTTCATCAGCTCGAACAGCGCCCCGAAATCGTCCCGCTGCATCGGCAGCAGCCGGTCGAGGGCCGCACGGCGATCTTCCGGCCCGTCGGCGAAGATCATCTCGCGCATCACCGTCAGGCGGTCTTCATCGAAGAACATATGCTCGGTCCGGCACAGCCCGATCCCGTCGGCCTCGAACATCAGCGCGGTGCGCGCATCCTCGGGCGTGTCGGCATTGGCGCGGATGCCGATATCGCGCACCAGATCGGCCCAGCTCAGAAGCGTGCGGAACCCGTCATCCAGCGCGGGCGCGAGCATCTCCGCCGTCCCCACCAGCACCTCGCCATTGGTCCCGTCGAGCGTGACCGTATCGCCCTCGCGGAACAGCCGCCCCTTGGGGCCGCGGAACTGGCGCTCGCGGCTGTTGATCTCGATCTCGGCGCCGACGATGCAGGGCAGGCCCAGACCGCGCGCGATTACCGCCGCGTGGGAGGTCATCCCGCCACGCTCGGTCAGCACGGCGACGGCGGCATGCATCCCGCGGATATCCTCGGGCGAGGTTTCGCGGCGCACGAGGATACAGGGCTCGTCGCGCGCCGCAGAGGCCTGCGCGGCGGCCGCAGAGAACACGATCTTGCCGGTCGCCGCCCCCGGAGAGGCCGCGATCCCGCGCGCCAGCACGTCGCGCGGCGCACGCGGATCGACCTGATAGTGCAGAAGCTCGGTGATGGCGCGCGGCTCGACCCGCAGCAGCGCATCCTCGCGTGAGATCACATCGTCATTGGCCAGCGCCACCGCGATACGCACGGCAGCCCGCGACGAGCGCGGCACCCGCACCGCATCGATCACATGGACCTTGCCGCTCTCGATGGTGAACTCGATCTGCATCTCTTCGCGCAGCTTCACCCGGCAGCGCGCGCCGTAATCCTTCAGCGTGTCGAAGACGCGGCCATCCGCCTCTTCGAGCGAGGCCCCGCGCGGGTCGCACGTTAGATAGAGCGTCTCGACCGCGCTGGTGCGACCTTGGCTCTGGCCGCGGAACCGCCCGGTGATCTGCGGCGCGCCAGTGACGCTATCGACGAATTGCATCGTGCCCGAGCCCGACAGGCCCGGCCCGATCCCCAGCGCCATCTCCTGCACCAGAAGCCCCAGCACCGCATCGGGCGGCGCGCCCTTGGCCTGCCGCAGGAGCCGCGCCGTCGTGCCCTCCCAGGCCCGCGCCATGGAGCGCAGCACCTCGGCCAGCTGTTGGGCGCCCGATTGCGGGAACCGCTCGTCGGTTTCCTCTTCATAGGCATCGAGCGCGGCTTCCAGCGCGCCCGGCCCGGGCTCCTGCTGGAACATATCCGGATCGAGCCGCGCCACATGGAGCGAGTAGAGCTGCACGAAGCGCAGATAGAGCGCGTCGGCGGCCTCGCTGCCATGCGTGTTCGACAGCACCGCATGCATGTCGTCATTCATGCCGACATTGAGCACCGTGCCCGGCCCGCCCCATTCGGGATTTTCCGGGCTCGGTCGGACCGAGACCAGCATCTCCGGCCCGAAGCAATCCGCGATCGCGGCCATGTCGAAAACCTGTCCCGAGGCGATCGCGCGCACGGTTTCGGCGGGCAGAGCGACGGTTTTCGGGACGGGAAGTTCGAGCCGGATCAGCCGCTGAAGGCATTTCGCGCGCCAGCCGTGACGCGCCTTATCGACCGAGGCCGAAGGCGTAAGTGTCACAAAATCAGCGTTTTCAACGGGTTTCTGCATTGCAGCGCGCCTTCTCTCTCGACGCAGGATAGGCTGATTCCCCGCCCTCGCAAGTGTGACATTCGGACAGGATACGCCGCGTCACACGCCCGCCCTGTCCCACCCCCGCGACAGGAGGCGCCGTGCGGGCGCCTCCGGCGGGGATATTTTCACCAAGAGGAAGGATCAGCCTTCGATCTTGGTGAGGTCGGCCACATCGAGACAGATCTGCCGGATGCGCGAAAGCAGGTTCAGACGGTTGCGCCGCAGGATCGGGTTGTCGGCGTTGATCTGCACCGCCTCAAAGAAGGCGTCGATCGGCGCGCGCAGGTCGGCCATCGCGGACATCGCGGCGGCGAAATCTTCGTCTGCCATCGCCGGGGAGATCTTGGCTTCGGCGGCGTCGAGCGCGGCGAATAGGGCTTTTTCCTCGTCCGTTTCCGCGAATTTCGGATCGGCGCCGAAGCTGTATTCCACCCCGTCCTTTTCCTCGGCCTGCGTGAGAATGTTGTTCGCGCGCTTGAAGCCCTGGATCAGGTTCTCGCCATCGTCGGTCTTGAAGAAGTCCGACAGCGCCTCGGCCCGCTTCACCACGAGGGTGAGATCGTCGCTGCCCGGCATGGCCAGCACGGCATCGATCACGTCGTGACGAATACCCGCATCGCGCAGGTGGACCTTGAGGCGGTCGTGGAAGAAGGAGAGGAGGTTCTTGGCCAACTCAAACAGGTTCAACAAGCGCTCCAACCGTTCACGCTGCGCGCTCGTCTCGGCCGATTGCTCCGCCTCTAGGCTCGCCAATAGTTGATGCGCATACTCTTCTGGAAGAAAGCCAGCCTCGAATGCGGAAAACAGACCCTCGGCCTTTTTCGACCTAAATTGCTGAGTGGATGTTTCTTGATCCAAATCTTCGGCGCTCACGCCAAGATGCTCAGCAAGTTGAACAGGCAACCACAACTTTAAACTCAGACGCAGCTCATTCGCCAGCACCAACCGGATCACCCCCAATGCCGCGCGACGCAGCGCGAAGGGGTCTTTGCTCCCCGTGGGCTTCTCGTCGATCGCCCAGAAGCCGGTCAGCGTGTCGATCTTGTCGGCGAGCGCGACTGCGACCGAGACGGGCTCGGACGGCACAGCATCGGACGGACCCAGCGGCGCGTAGTGGTCGCGGCAGGCATCCGCGACGGCGTCGGACAGCCCGGCCTTTTGTGCGTAGTAGCGGCCCATCACGCCCTGCAGTTCCGGGAATTCATAGACCATTTCCGAGCGCAGGTCGGACTTGGCGACGCGGGCGGCCTCGGCGGCGAGGTCCGGCTTCGCGTCGACCATCTGCGCGATGTCGCGCGCGAGGTTTTCGATGCGGCGGATACGGTCGCCTTGGCTGCCCAGCTTGTTGTGGAAGGTCACGGCGTCGAGCCCCGCGCCCATCCCTTCCAGCCCATGGGCCTGAACGGTGCGCAGGTCGTTTTCCCAGAAGAACTTGGCGTCCGACAGACGCGCCGAGAGCACCTTCTGGTTGCCCGCGAGGATGGTCGCGCCGTGATCGGCGGTCTCGCGGTTGGCCACGGTCACGAAACCCTCGATCCGGCCGGTCTTGGGGTTCTTCACCGAGAAGAATTTCTGATGCTCTTTCATCGAGGTCTGCAGCACCTCGGGCGGCAGGTCGAGGAATTCGCCGTCGATCTCGCCCATCAGCGTGACGGGCCATTCAACGAGGCCCGAGACCTCGGCCAGAAGGCCCTTGTCCGGCACCACTTCCCAGCCCTTGGCGAAGGCCATCTGCGCGGCGTCGTGGTCGATCGCCTCGGCACGCTCATTGGGGTCGAGCATGACCTTGGCGGCTTTCAACTGTTTGGCGTAGCTCTCGTAGCCCGAGACCTGAAGCACATCGGGCGCCATGAAGCGGTGGCCGCGCGTGGTGTCGCCCGCCTCGATCCCGTCCACGTCGAGCGGCACGACGGTCGCGCCGGCCTCGTCGGTCAGGATCGCGAGGATCGAATGCAGCGGGCGGACCCAGCGCAAGCTGCCCTCGCCCCAGCGCATCGATTTCGGCCAGGGGAAGTTGCGGATCGTTTTCTCCAGCACCTCGGCCACGATCTCGGTCGCGGGGCGGCCCGGCTTTTCGATCACGGCGAAATAGACCTGCCCCTTCTTGTCGTCGCGCGCCTCGAGCTGATCCATGCTCAGCCCGGTCGAGCGCAGGAAGCCCTCGATCGCCTTCTCGGGCGCGTCGGTGCGCGGGCCCTTGCGCTCTTCGCGAAGCGTCGGCGAGTTGGCGGTCAGCCCTTCGACGGTCAGCGTCAGGCGGCGCGGGGTCGAGAAAGCGCCGGCGGAGGCATAGGTCAGACCTGCCTCGACAACGCCATCGGTGATCAGTTTCTTCAGATCCTCACGGGCCTTCGGCTGCATCCGCGCGGGGATTTCTTCGGAGAACAGTTCAATCAGAAGATCGGGCATGTCATTTCTCCGCTTCGTCGTTCAGTTGGTGCCAGACATAGGCCCGGCCATCGGGATAAAGAGCCACGACGCGGTCAACGCCGGGGTGGATGTTGTGTTGCGACAGGAAGGCCACCGCGCGGCCTGCCTCGAGGTCCGCGCCGATGGTTTTCGCATCATAGCAGTCGAACCATTTCGGGCCGATCAGCGGGGTCGGTCGGTCATAGACCTCATAGGTCTCGGTCGCCGTTGCAATCGACAGGTCGGTGTCGAAGCAGGCCCGGTAGCGCAGGGGCGAGCTGTCCGCGTCGATCCCCTTGTAGCCCTCGGCCTGCAACGGGTCCTGCGTCGTGCCGTCCAGCTCCATCAACGAGACTTTCGCCGCGTCGGAGCCCGGCGCGATCTCGTCGTAATAGCCGTATTCCTGCGAATAATAGACCACCGCGCCGAAGACGAGCGCGATTACCACGATGCCGCCTCCGATGAGCTTACCATTCACGCGACAGCCTCGTTGGCTTCAGTCTGCGAGGCCCCGCCCGCTTCGGTCTGCACGAAAGCGTCGGCGCAGGCCTTGGCCAGCGCGCGGACCCGGCCGATATAGGCCTGACGCTCGGTGACCGAGATCACGCCGCGTGCGTCGAGCAGGTTGAAGAGGTGCGACGCCTTGATGCACTGGTCGTAGGCCGGATGCGCCATGATGATCTTGCGGCCCGCATCGTCGGCTTCGGGCGAGGCGAGGATACGTTCGCATTCGGCCTCGGCATCCTCGAAATGGCGCAGCAGCGTCTCGGTGTCGGCCACGTCGAAATTCCAGCGCGAATATTCCTGCTCGGTCTGGCGGAACACGTCGCCGTATTTCAGCGCGATCGGCGCGGACGGGTCGTTATAGGGCATATCCATCACGTGATCGATGCCCAGCACATACATCGCCAGACGCTCGAGCCCGTAGGTCAGTTCGCCCGAGACCGGCTTGCAATCATGGCCGCCGACCTGCTGGAAATAGGTGAACTGGCTGACTTCCATACCGTCGCACCAGACCTCCCAGCCAAGCCCCCACGCACCGAGCGTCGGGCTTTCCCAGTCGTCTTCCACGAAGCGGATATCGTGCAGTTCGGTGTCGATCCCGATCGCGCGGAGCGAGCCGAGATAGAGCTCCTGCAGGTCCGGCGGGCTCGGTTTGATGAGCACCTGATACTGATAGTAGTGCTGCAGGCGGTTCGGGTTCTCGCCATAGCGGCCATCGGTCGGACGGCGCGAGGGCTGGACATAGGCGGCCGCCCAGGGCTTGGAGCCGAGCGCGCGCAGCGTCGTCGCCGGGTGGAAGGTGCCTGCCCCCACTTCCATGTCATAAGGCTGCATCACCGCGCAGCCTTTCGAGGCCCAATAGCTCATCAGGCGCAGGATGATTTCCTGAAAGGATTTCGGGGCGTCCGGGTTTGCCATATTTCGCACCTTCCGTTGAAGCGCCTTCTCTCTAGGCAAGGGGCACGGGGGCGTCAACGCCCTGCAAGGATTAGGGCGGACGATCTGCGCCACTCGACGGGCAAAGCTGAGGCCCCCGCCCCACAACGGCGGATTTCATGACCCGGTCGGGGGCGTTTGGGGGGTGACCTCGCCCCTCGTTGCGCTAAGGTCGAGGGAAAAGCAGGTATTACGGGGGCAGCAATGCGGGCAATTTCACGGACAGTTTCGATCGTCGTCGGCGCCAGCCTCACCGGTATGCTCTGGACCGGCACGGCCTGGGCCGAAGCCTGGGTGCAGATCGAGGCGAAAAGCTCGCTCGCCCAAGCCGAAGCGCGCGCCCGCGACTGGGCGGGCATGTTCCCCGACACGACCGGTTTCCGGCTCGATTCCGGCTGGTACGCGATCGCTCTTGGCCCCTTTGCCGATGATGCGGAGGCGAATGCGCGCCGCCGGGTTCTGCGCCGCGAGGGGCTGATCCCGCGCGACAGTTTCGTGGCCGATGGCAACAATTTCCGCCAGCAGTTCTGGCCGGTCGGCGCAACCTTGAACGCCCCCGCGCAGGCGCCCGAACAGCCCGTCCCGCAAGCCGACACTCAAAGCGACGTGCGCGGCGCGCCGATGCCTGCCCCGATCGACGTGGAGCCGTTGGACGGGCCGGATGCGACCGCGCAATCGGATGGCCAGACCACGCCCCCGGATACGTCCGCCCAAGACACCGCCACCGCGCCTGAGCCGGTGAGCCCCGGCACCACAGCCGCCGCCGCCCCGCAGGAGGTCACCCCCGCGCCGGAACCGGTCGAGACGCTGCGGGACTCGCGCCGACTGGAGGCTGCGCTCGATCCGCAGACCAAGCGCGACATCCAGACCGCGCTGGAATGGGAAGGCAGCTATCAGGGCGCGATCGACGGGATTTTCGGCCGCGGCACCCGCAGTTCGATCGCCGACTGGCAGATGAAGAACGATTACGAGCCGACCGGCGTGCTGTCCTCGACCCAGCAGGCGGCGCTTCTGGACGAGGTCGCCTCCGAGCGCGCGGCGCTGGGGCTGCAGACCGTGACCGAAGATCAGGCCGGCATCCGGATCGACCTGCCGATGGGGCTGGTGAAATTCGACCGCTACAACGCGCCCTTCGTGAATTACACGCCCAAGGATGGCAGCGGCGTGCAGGTTCTGCTGATCTCGCAGCCCGGCGATGCGGCCCGGCTGCGCGGCCTCTATGACGCGATGCAGACGCTCGAAATCGTACCGACGGGGGGCGAGCGCAACATCCGCGGCAACAGCTTCACCATCGAAGGCCAGAACAGCGCGGTGCAGTCCTACACCCATGCGGAACTCTCGCGCGGGCAGATCAAGGGTTTCACGCTGGTCTGGCCCGCCGGGGACGACAAGCGCAGAGCTCGCGTGCTCGACGCGATGAAAAAGAGCTTCACGCCCATCGGCACCTCGTCGCTCGACGCGACGCTCGGCCAGCCGATGTCGGTGACGCGGGCCGCCCTGATGGCGGGCATCGAGAAGCGCGCGCCGATCTTCTCGCGCTCGGGCTTCTTCATCGATGCCGATGGCCATGTGCTGACTGCCGCCGAGGGGCTCGACCAATGCGGGCGGATCACCATCGAGGATCACCCCGCCTCGCTCAGCTTCGACGGCGGCGCCAAGGGCTATGCGGTTCTGACCCCGAATGACACGCTGGCGCCCAAGGAGGTAGCGAAGTTCAACCCCGATGCCCCGATGGCCGGGAGCAAGGTGGCGGTGGCGGGCTTCTCCTATCCCGAAGCGCTCTCCGCGCCGGTGCTGAATTTCGGCACGCTCTCCGCTCTCAAGGGGCTGGAAGGGCAAGACAATCAGGCCCGGATCGAGGCGCAGACCCGCGCGGGCGATGTGGGCGGACCGGTTCTCGACGGCTCCGGCGCGGTCGTGGGGATGTTGCTGCCTTCGAATGACAACGCCAATCGCGTGCTGCCCGACAACCTGACCGTTGCGCTGCAGGCGAAGGCAATGGCGCCGGGCCTGTCGGACAATGGCTTTACCCCGAAAGCGGCAGGTATCTCGGTCAATCGCGACCCCGAAGACCTGCAGCAGATCGCGGATGGGATGGTGGTGCAGATTTCCTGCTGGAAGTGATCAGCCCCGCCAGAAGCGCGGCAGCAGCAGCACGAGCACGCTCATCAGTTCGAGCCGCCCGATACACATTGCCGCACTCATCAGCCATTTCGCGCTGTCCGGGAAATCCGCGACCGAGCCGTTCGCGGTGATCTCCGGCCCCCATGCAGGGCCGATATTCGCAATCGAGGTCCAGGCGGCGGTCATCGCGGTCTCGGTCCCGAGGCCGGTGAAGGTCAGCGCGATGATCAGCATCCCGAAAATCAGGATGAACAACGAGAAGAACGCCATCACCGAGTTGACCACGCTATCCTCGACCGGGCGGCCGTCATATTGCACCTTCAGCAGACGGTGCGGCGAGTAGAGCCGCTGGATCTGCGCCTTGATCGCTTCGAGAAGGATCAGGTAGCGGAACACCTTGACCGAACAGGCGGTGGAGGCCGTGCAGCCCCCGATCAGCCCGGAAATCAGCAGGATCGTGAAGGCCAGATGCCCCCATTGGGTCACGTCCTCCGAGGCATAGCCCGTGCCGGTGAAGGTCGAGACCACGTTGAACGTCACCTCGCGCAGCGTCGGCCAGAAGGACGCCTCGTGGCGGATCATCCGGTAAAGCACGATGATCGCGATCGCATAGCCCATCCAGCGCAGGAAGGCGCGCACCTGCGGGTCGCGCCAGAGCGGCATCGTGTCGCCGCGCATCACCTGCACGAAGCGGATGAACGGCATCGCGGCCAGCGCCATGAAGACCGAGGCCGCGTATTCCGGCGCGCCCTTATAGGTGGCGAAGCTGGCGTCGTAATTGGAAAACCCGCCGGTGCTCATCGTGGTGAGCGCATGCATGATCGCGTCGAACCCCTTCATCCCGAGCCCGAGATAGGTCAGCGCGCAGGCGATGGTCAGCCCGACATAGATGCGGATCAGCGCGGTCGAGATATCCATCGCGCGCGGCAGGATTTTCCCAAGCGTATCAAACCCTTCCGAACGGAAGAACTGCATCCCGCCGACCTTCATCACCGGCAGGAAGATCATCGCGACGATGATGATCCCCAGACCGCCCAGCCATTGCAGCAGCCCGCGCCAGAGGTTCACCCCCGGCGGCAACCCGTCGAGATGCGGAATCGCGGTAGTGCCGGTCGTGGTCAGCCCCGACATCGCCTCGAAATAGGCATCGACCAGCGACAGATGCGGCGCACCCAGCATGAAAGGCAGCGCCCCGAAGAAGGGCAGCGTCAGCCAGACGAGCGAGGTCAGCAGAAAGCTTTGATGGATCGACAGCGTCCGGGCCAGCCCGTCACGCGAGGCCAGCGCCAGCAGCGCCCCCGCCGTGGTCGTCAGCACCGCGCTTTCGACGAAAACCAGCCAATGCGCTGCGCCATATCCCAAATCCACCGCTGCGGGGATAAGCATCGTCAGCCCCAGCACGGATGTCAGCATTCCGATGATATATCCAACCGGGCGCAGATCGATCATGCGCCCCACCTTGCCCAGAGCGCCGGTCTAGTCAATCCCAGACGGGCCGGGACGGACTTGCAGTGGCGCAGCGTGACTTTGCAAACCCGAGCGGTTTGGTCAGTAAATTTGCCCAACTTTGCAGGTAGGCCCTTGCGCTGCGGCGCGGCAACGCTACCGTAGCGCCACTTTCGACAACAGGGAGAACGCTATGTTCAACAAGATCCTCGTGGCCAACCGTGGCGAGATCGCCATCCGAGTGATGCGCGCCGCCAACGAGCTCGGCAAAAAGACGGTCGCCGTCTATGCCGAAGAGGACAAGTTGGGCCTGCACCGTTTCAAGGCCGATGAAGCGTATCGCATTGGCGAAGGGCTCTCCCCCGTCGGCGCCTATCTCTCGATCGAGGAAATCATCCGCGTCGCCAAGGAAAGCGGCGCCGATGCGATCCATCCGGGCTATGGCCTGCTGTCGGAAAACCCCGATTTCGTCGAAGCCTGCGACGCCGCCGGCATCACTTTCATCGGCCCGAAGGCCGAAACGATGCGCGCGCTCGGCGACAAGGCCTCGGCGCGCCGGGTTGCGATAAAGGCCGACGTGCCGGTCATCCCCGCGACCGAGGTGCTGGGCGAAGATTTCGACGCGATCAAGAAAGAGGCCGCAGAGATCGGCTACCCGCTGATGCTGAAAGCCAGCTGGGGCGGCGGCGGGCGCGGCATGCGCCCGATCCTCGGCGAGGACGAACTGGTCGAGAAGGTCCGCGAGGGCCGTCGCGAAGCCGAGGCCGCTTTCGGCAATGGCGAGGGCTATCTCGAGAAGATGATCATCCGCGCGCGCCACGTCGAGGTGCAGCTGCTGGGCGACACGCATGGCAATCTCTATCACCTCTACGAGCGCGACTGCACCGTGCAGCGCCGCAACCAGAAGGTCGTCGAACGCGCCCCTGCCCCGTATCTCTCGGACGAACAGCGCGAAGAGGTCTGCCAGCTCGCGCTGAAGATCGGTCAGGCGGTCGGCTATGAATGCGCCGGCACGGTCGAATTCCTGATGGATATGGACTCGGACAAGTTCTACTTCATCGAGGTCAACCCGCGCGTTCAGGTCGAGCATACCGTGACCGAAGAGGTCACCGGCATCGACATCGTGCAGGCCCAGATCAAGATCGCCGAGGGCGCGACGCTGGCCGAGGCCACCCGCGCCAAATCTCAGGACGAGATCGAACTGTCGGGCCACGCGCTGCAATGCCGTGTGACCACCGAGGATCCGCAGAACAACTTCATCCCCGATTACGGCCGCCTGACCGCCTATCGCTCGGCGACCGGCAACGGCATCCGCCTCGACGGCGGCACCGCCTATGCAGGCGGCGTCATCACCCGCTACTACGACTCGCTTCTGGTGAAAGTCACAGCCTGGGCGCAGGACCCCGATCAGGCGATCCGCCGGATGGACCGCGCCCTGCGCGAATTCCGTATCCGCGGGGTGAGCACGAATATCGACTTCGTCATCAACCTGCTCAAGCACCCGACCTTCCTCGACATGAGCTACACGACGAAGTTCATCGACACGACGCCGGAGCTGTTCGACTTCAAGCAGCGCCGCGACCGGGGCACCAAGATCCTGACCTATATCGCGGATATCACCGTGAACGGTCACCCCGAGACCGCGGGCCGCAACAAACCCCATGCCGAGGCGAAACCGCCGCGCCTGCCCGCCTTCAGGGATGAGGCAAAATCGGGCAGCCGGAACCTGCTGGAGAAGGAAGGCGCGAAGGCGGTCGCCGATTGGATGAAGGCGCAGAAGAAGCTTCTGCTGACCGACACCACGATGCGCGACGGCCACCAGTCGCTGCTGGCGACCCGGATGCGCTCGATCGACATGATCAAGGCAGCCCCCGCCTATGCCTCGAACCTCAGTGACCTGTTCTCGGTCGAATGCTGGGGCGGCGCGACCTTCGACGTGGCTTACCGCTTCTTGCAGGAATGCCCGTGGCAGCGCCTGCGCGACATCCGCGAGGAAATGCCCAACATCCTGACGCAGATGCTGCTGCGTGCCTCGAACGGCGTGGGCTATACGAACTACCCCGACAACGTGGTGCAGTTCTTCGTTAAGCAGGCGGCGGAGAGCGGCGTCGACGTGTTCCGCGTCTTCGACTCGCTGAACTGGGTCGAGAACATGCGCGTCGCGATGGATGCGGTGATCGAGAGCGGCAAGATCTGCGAAGGCACGATCTGCTACACCGGCGATATCCTCGATCCCGACCGCGCCAAGTATGACCTGAAATACTATATCGGCATGGCGAAGGAGCTGGAGGCCGCGGGCGCGCATGTGCTGGGTCTCAAGGATATGGCGGGCCTGCTGAAACCCGCCGCCGCCCGCAAGCTGATCGCGGCGCTGAAGGAAGAGGTCGATATCCCGATCCACTTCCACACCCATGACACGAGCGGAATCGCGGGCGCGACCATTCTCGCAGCCGCCGATGCAGGCGTCGACGCGGTGGATGCGGCGATGGACGCCTTCTCGGGCGGCACCTCGCAGCCCTGTCTCGGCTCGATCGTGGAGGCGCTGGCCCATACCGAGCGCGATACCGGCCTCGATATCCACGCGATCCGGATGATGTCGAACTATTGGGAGGCCGTGCGCCACCAATATGCAGCCTTCGAGAGCGGCCTCGAAGCCCCGGCCTCCGAGGTCTATCTCCACGAGATGCCCGGCGGCCAGTTCACCAACCTCAAGGCGCAGGCGCGCTCGCTGGGGCTGGAAGAGCGCTGGCACGAGGTGGCCCAGGCCTATGCCGACGCCAACCAGATCTTCGGCGATATCGTGAAGGTCACGCCGTCCTCGAAAGTCGTGGGCGACATGGCGCTGATGATGGTCGCGCAGGGGCTGTCGAAGGAAGACGTGCTCGACCCGGCCAAGGATGTCTCCTTCCCGGATTCGGTCATCGACATGATGCGCGGCAATCTCGGCCAACCGCCCGGCGGCTGGCCCGAGGGGGTTGTGAAGAAGGTGCTCAAGGGCGAGCATCCCTCGACCGAGCGCCCCGGCAAGAACCTGCCCCCGGTCGATCTGGAAGCCGCCCGCAAGGAGGTCTCCGAGCAGCTCGACGGGCGTGAAATCGACAATGAGGATCTCGCGGGATACCTGATGTATCCCAAGGTCTTCACCGATTACGCGAGCCGCCACGAAGCCTATGGGCCGGTGCGCACCCTGCCCACCCCGGTCTTCTTCTACGGGATGGAGCCGCAGGACGAGATCTCCGCCGAGATCGACCCCGGCAAGACGCTGGAGATCCGCTATCTCACCACCGGCGAGACCGACGAGCTGGGCGAGGTGAAGGTCTATTTCGAACTCAACGGCCAGCCCCGCGCCGTGCGCGTCCCGAACCGCGCGGTGAAGGCGACGACGGCGGCGAAGCCGAAGGCCGAAGCGGGCAACCCGAACCATATCGGCGCGCCGATGCCGGGCTCGATCGCCTCGATCGCGGTCAATGTCGGCCAGAAGGTGAAGCCGGGTGATATGCTCCTGACCATCGAAGCGATGAAGATGGAGACGGGCATCCATTCCGACCGCGAAGCCACGGTGAAGGCGATCCATGTCTCGCCGGGTGCCCAGATCGACGCGAAGGATCTGCTGATCGAACTGGAGTAATCCGCAATCCCCAAAACAAAAACGCGCGCCGAGGCCCTGCCCCGGCGCGCGTTTCGTTTATTGGCCAGATCAGACCCTGAACGTCGTTGGCGACACGGAGGCCCCTGTTTCTTGTCGACGCCCTACCGGCAGCGTTGACAAGACCGTCCGGGATTATAGGATCGTAACGAATTTTACCGGCATCTTAATCTATTCATTATTTTCAGAAAGATTTGTGAATGACGACGATTAGAGCGGAGTCCGACTGCGCGAAAGCAGGAGTCAATTTCGAAAGAATCTCGCGCTGGCAATATCTCCTGACAAAACGTGAGATTACGGACACGATCCTGAAGCGTTTCAGTTTCGGCGGCTGGCACCTTCATGTCGGCGACGGTGTGTGCGTTTCGCAGCTGGAAGATGCCAATGGCCGTGCGCTCGGCCTTTTCATCGGTATCGGCGTCGATAACGCGACCTTGGTGAAGGGCACCCACAAAATCGCGTCACTGGATTTGGATCGCAAAAGCTTCTTCGAGGATTTCGAAGACTGGCTCTTTTACGTTTCCGGTCGGTATAATGTGTTTATTGCCAAAGGCGATTCAAAACGATTTTACAGTGACGCAGTCGGTATGAATGGCATGGTCTATGACCGTGAAGAGCGACAGGTCGCTTCAAGCCTTGCCCTTTGCATCGAGCGCGATGCGGCACCCCATCCGCTATACGACCATTCTCTCATCGCGCGCGGCGAAGGCAATTACAGCCTGTTCCACACTTACGATAAGGATGTCCGCCGCGGTAATCCGAATTTCTATCTCGATCTGAATGACTTTTCCGAAACTCGCTTTTGGCCGCGCGACGAGGATTTCACGACAGATCGATCGCATGACGAAATTTACGAAGAAATAATTCAACGAACCTCGAAGGTTATCGGAGAGATTAACGCCAATTTCAAAACTGCGCTCCCGTTATCGGGAGGGCAGGATAGCCGCTTACTCGCTTCGATATCGCGCACGAACCTCGCGGGCTTCGATCAATTTTTCACGCATATCCATAACTACGCGAGCAGGATCGACGCAACGATCGCTGGAACACTCGCGAAGGTCCTGCAGGTCGACCATGAAATCCACGACAAGCGGAATATCAAGGTCTCTGAGGAGGATGTTTCGCGGTTCGAAGCCGAATTCCATGCCGCGCTCGGGTTCAAGAAAAAGCTGACCCGAGAAGTCGCTCATGGGCTGCATGAATGCCTCGAGGATAGAATGGTAATCCTGCGTGGCCACCAAACCGACTTGTTGCGTGCCGTGTTCATCGACAAATTGGGCGAGGACGGACGAAATAACCTGCGCTGGCAAGTCAAACGACTGCTGATCGTTCCGGGCAAAGCGTTCGACCGCAAGACATACAGGACGTTTCTACCCGAATATCAGAACTGGGTCGAAACGCTTCCGGAAAACGCTGCGAAACGCCAAGTCGATCTTATGTTCCTCGAAATATACTACAGCTCGACAATCGGGCTCATTTTCCCCGCGCTTACGCGAAATTTCTTCATGTCGCCCTTCAACAGTCGACATCTGATATCTCTGTCTCTTTCAATCGAAGAAGGCTATCGCAAAAACAGCTTTGCGGTTAACGATATTATCTTCCAAGTCGATCCTGAACTTCACGACGTGCCCTTCGATTATGAATTCGGCGGTGCCGATCTCGGGCGCATCGACGACCAACAGGCGATGGCGGAGCTGACAGCCGCGCGCCGAAAAGCCAGCGAAACGCGCGTCGCACTCAGGACGCGGCACCCAGATTTGGCGGCGTCCGAGGACGTCCTTGTGCCCTGAGCGACAAGCTTGCGCATGAAGCTCGAGGGACAAAGGTCACTGTCGACGGCTTGACCTCTCACTCGCGGCGGCGCAACAGGTCTCCGCGCGTGTCCGGTCTTGAGACGTCGTCATTTGCGTGATGCGCCACCGACAACCGGCTGCACGTCTTGCAGATGGCGAAGGAGGTGCCCCCCTCTTTTTACGATCTCTTGTCGCAATTCGGCTGCGAAGAGGCGGCGCCCCCTGCCCCGGCCTGGATCGTCTGAACCGGCTTGCAGGAGCCCCAGGCCGTTTCGACCCGATACCCCTGCGGGCGCATCGAAATCGACGCCTGGCGATTGGACTTGAGGAGGGTCACGCGAAATTCGATCCGCGGTGCGTAATGGTTCACCTTCGACTCGAGCCTCTTGACCGTCCAACCGAAGGTCGTGCGCTTCGGATTGTCGACCATGACCTGAACCGACTGCGGCTTCAGGTGGTAATAGTTGAGGAACTGATCGAAGACCTGCCAATCCTGCCCGGGCTCACGAAACAGGTCGAGGTGGTGCGGCGTCGAAGTCGACAAGTGGCCTGTGTTGAACAGGCAGTCGACCAGCTCCGTGCCGCCCGGCAGTTTTAGCTGCGTATTCTGGGCCAGAACCGGGCCGCTAAGACAGATTGCGCAAAGAGAAAGAGAGAAGAAACGGAGCATGTGGCCTCGAAAAATGACACGGGCGCAGCACCGCCCGCATCATACGAAACCACTGGCCTGAGATTAAAATAGATCGCTGCCCTCGCGGGCGGAAACTTCAAGCAATCCCATAACATAGCCGGCAACTGAGCGGAAAGACACAAGCGAGAGAGCATCCTCGTCCGACCGCCAGAACGCGGCCGCGACCTGCGCCGTGCGGGAGCGGCGGATCTCGCCTGCGGGCAGGGTCGCGATATCGGCGGGCGAGAGCTTCATCACCACCTGATCCGCCTTAGGGCCGCGGATGGTGAACATCGCGCGGGCGTCGGAGACGTTGACGACCAGCGCGTGATCCCCGGCAAGCGCCTTGGCCAGCCGGTCGGTCAGCGCGGACGCCTCGTCATGAGCGCAGATCAGCAACAGCTCATCGGGGCTCATCCACGCGATGGAGCGCCCGTTTGCGGTCTCGATCCGGCGCGGGCCGGGGACGGGCAGCCCCTCGGCTTTGAGCGCCTTGGCGAGCCCCTTGGCCGATAGATCGGAGCGGATCGAGATCATGCCCACCAGCCCGGCCTCGGACACGGTGACGAAACCTTCGTGGGTCTGGCCCGAAAGGGCGCTGACGGCCTCAGACATTCTGCTTCTCCCCGTCCTTGTCGTAGAAGACCGGATCGACGATCCGCGCCTTGACCATTTCCTCGCCTTCGCCGGTGAACTCGATCACCTCGCCCATCCGGTCGGGCCCGTTCAGCACCAGCCCCATCGCGATCCCCTTGCCGATCGTCGGCGAGTAATAGGTCGAGGTGACGCGGCCTTGCGTGTTGCGCTGGCCGTTGGCGTTGAACCCATCGGCGGGCGCGTGGCTGCCATCGGGGATCACCGATCCGTCGAGCGTCTCGAGGCCGACCAGCTTCCAGCGGTTCGGGTCGGTCATGTGGCTGCGCTCTTGCGCGCGCTTGCCCAGATAGTCGGTCTTCTTCTTCGAGAGCGCCCAGTTCAGCCCCAGATCCTGCGGGATCACCGTGCCGTCGGTCTCGTCGCCGATCATGATGAAGCCCTTCTCGGCGCGCATCACATGCAGCGCCTCGGTGCCGTAGGGCATCACGCCAAGCGCCTCGCCCTCGGCCATGAGCGCCTTCCACAGCGCGAGGCCCTGGCTCGCGGGCACCGCGATCTCGTAGCTCAGCTCGCCCGAGAAGGAGATGCGGAAGATGCGCGCGTCGAAAGCACCCAGCTTGCCCTCGGTCCATTTCATGAAGGGCAGCGCGTCTTTCGAGAGGTCCATGCCGCCCAAACGCTCCAGCAGCTCGCGCGATTTCGGACCGACGACGGCGATCTGGGCGTATTGCTCGGTCAGGTTCGCGGTATAGACCTTCCAGTCCCACCACTCGCATTGCAGCCAGTCTTCCATCCAGCCGTGGATGTGATCGGCCCCGCCCGAGGTCGTGTGGCACAGCCATGTATCCTCGTCGAGCCGCGCCACGACGCCGTCATCCATCAGGAAGCCGTTCTCGTTGCACATCAGCCCGTAGCGGCATTTGCCCACCGGCAGGGTCGACATCATGTTGGTGTAGAGCATGTCGAGGAATTTCCCCGCATCGGGCCCTTTCACCACGATCTTGCCCAGCGTCGAGGCGTCGAGCATGCCCACATTCTTGCGGGTATTGGTGATCTCGCGATTGACCGCGTCGCGATGGCTCTCGCCCGATTTCGGGTAGCAATAGGGGCGACGCCAATGGCCGACCGGCTCCCAATGCGCGCCCTTGGCCTCGTGCCAGGACTGGATCGGGGTGCGGCGCAGCGGCTGGAACAGCTCGCCTTTGGCCTCCGCCGTCACAGCGCCGAGCGAGATCGGCGTGTAGGGCGGGCGGAAGGTGGTCGTACCCGTGGCCGGGATCGGTTGACCAAGCGCGTCCGAGAGGATCGCGAGCCCGTTGATATTGCTCAGTTTCCCCTGATCGGTCGCCATGCCGAGCGTGGTGTAGCGTTTGGTGTGTTCCACCGACTCGTAGCCCTCGCGGGCGGCGAGTTGCACGTCGGAGACCTTCACGTCGTTCTGGTAGTCGAGGAAGCTCTTGAAGCGCAGCGCGTCGGGCGCGCCCGCGGGCATCATCCAGACGGGGGCGAGCGGCGCTTCTTCCTCGGAAGCTGCGCCGATGCCCAGACCGCCCATCGCTTCGGAGAGCGTCAGATCGCCATTGGCGGCCCCCACGACCGTCGCCATGCCGGTCCCATCCGCGCCGGTCGGCGGACGGTTGGGATCGGGACGGAACATCGCGCGCGCATCGTCCCAGGTCAGCTTGCCGCCGCAATGGGACCACAGGTGCACGACCGGCGACCAGCCGCCCGACATCGCGACGCAATCGCAGTCGATCATCTCGACCGCACCGCCCTCGCCCGCCTGTGCGCAGATCTCGACGCCGGAGACGCCCTTGCGGCCCAGCACTTTCGCGATGCCGCGCCCTTCGAGCACGCGCACGCCGCGCGCCTTCACGGCTTCGGGCAGCGCGCCATGGGTTTCCTCGCGCGCATCGACCACGGCCGAGACCGTCAGCCCCGCATCGAGGATCGCGAGCGCCGTGCGATAGGCGTCGTCATTGTTGGTCACGAGCACCGTGCGATCGCCGGGCGAAACCGCCCAGTTCACGATGTAATCGCGCACCGCCGAGGCCAGCATCACGCCGGGCACGTCGTTGCCAGCGAAGGCAAGGGGACGTTCGATCGCGCCGGTCGCGGTGATCGTGTGGCCCGCACGGATGCGCCAGAGACGGTGGCGCGGACGGCCATCGCCGGGGGTGGTGTCGGCGAGGTTCTCGTAGCCGATGACATAGCCATGATCGTGCAGACCCGCCGCCATCAGGCGGGTGCGCATCGTGACATTCTCCATCGAGGACAGCTCGACCAGCGCGCTGTCGATCCAGTTCTGCGCGTCGTGACCGTCGATCTGACCGCCATCGACCGGCGTACGCCCGCCCCAGTTCGGGGTCTGCTCGATCAGCCAGACTCGCTTGCCCGCGCGGCCCTCTTTCAGCGCTGCGGCAAGGCCCGCCACACCGCCGCCCACGACGAGCACGTCGCAATGGGCGTAGACCTGTTCGTAGCGATCGGGGTCGGCCTCTTTCGGCACGCCGCCAAGACCTGCGGACTTGCGGATGATCGGCTCGAACAGATGCTTCCACGCAGCCCGCGGCGCCATGAAGGTCTTGTAGTAGAAACCCGCGGGCAGGAATTTGTAGAAAGTGTTGTTGATCTCGCCGATATCGAAGTCGAGCGACGGCCAGTGGTTCTGGCTGGTGGTCTCGGCCCCCTCGAACAGCTCGGTCGTGGTGGTGCGTTGATCGGGCTCGAACCGCGCGTTACGGCCCAGACCGACGAGCGCGTTCGGCTCTTCCGCGCCAGACGCCACGATGCCGCGCGGGCGGTGATACTTGAACGACCGGCCCACCATGACCTGACCGCCGCCCAAGAGCGCCGAGGCCAGCGTATCGCCCGCAAAGCCGCGCATCGGCTTGCCGTTGAAGGTGAAGGCGAGCGGTTTCGCGCGGTCGATCAGACGACCACCCTTGGAAAGACGCGTGCTCATTTATAGCCCTCCCAGTCGGGGCGTTTCGCTTTGATCTTCGCGATCACATCGGCGGGGGGCTCGGTGGTCTGCGCCTTGTAGGTGGTGAAAACCTCGAGCGTGTTGGTGTCGCGCGCAGCCAGGAACCACTTGCCGCAGCCATAGGCATGCCGCCAGCGTTCGAAATGGACGCCTTTCGGGTTCTTGCGGGCGAACAGGTAGCCCTCGAACTCGTCATCCGACGAGCCCGGGCCGAAGCGCTTGAGATGCGCCTCGCCGCCCGGGGCGAATTCGGTTTCCTCGGCGGTGACGCCGCAGCAGGGACAGGTGAGGGTCAGCATTTGGGATGCACCTCGCAGTTGGAGAGCGCCGGGAGGGATTTGCAGCAGGTCGAAAGGGAGGTCGTCTTCATCAGTGCGCCACCCCTGCGGCAACGCTTTCGTCGATGAAGCGGCCTTCCTTGAAACGGTCGAGCCCGAATTGGTCGGTCAGCGGCGAGTGGCCGCGTGCGATCAGCTCGGCCATGCCATAGCCCGAGCCCGGGATCGCCTTGAACCCGCCCGTGCCCCAGCCGCAATTGACGAAGATGCCCTCGACCGGCGTTTTCGACAGGATGGGCGAGCGGTCGCCGGTCATGTCCACGATGCCGCCCCATTGGCGCAGCATCTTGAGGCGCGAGATGATCGGGAAGGTCTCGACCAGCGCCCGGGTGGTTTCCTCGACATGGTGCCACGAGCCGCGTTGGGTGTAGTTGTTGAACCCGTCCGTGCCGCCGCCGATCACCATCTCGCCCTTGTCGGATTGCGACATGTAGCCGTGCACGGTGTTGGCCATCACGACCACGTCCATGCAGGGTTTGATCGGCTCGGAGACCCAGGCCTGCAGCGCCACGCTCTCGATCGGCAGACGGAAGCCCGCCATTTCGGCCATGACCGAGGAGTGCCCCGCGACGACGATGGCGAGCTGTTCGCAGTCGATCTCGCCCTTGCTGGTCGAGATACCCTGCACCTTGCCGCCCTCGGTGCGCACGCCGGTCACTTCGCATTTCTGGATGATGTCCATGCCCATATCGGAACAGGCCCGCGCATAGCCCCAGGCCACCGCATCGTGCCGCGCCGTGCCGCCGCGTTTTTGCAGCAGCGCGCCCAGCACCGGGTAGCGCGGCCCGTCGATATTGATGATCGGCACCAGTTCCTTGACCTGCTGAGGCCCAATCCATTCGGTGTCGATCCCTTGCAGGCGGTTGGCGTGAACAGTGCGCTTGTAGCCGCGCACCTCGTGCTCGGTCTGGCCCAGCATCAGCAGGCCGCGCGGCGAGAACATCACGTTGTAGTTCAGGTCCTGGCTAAGATCCTCGTAAAGCGCGCGCGCCTTCTCGTAGATCGCGGCCGAGGGATCCTGCAGGTAGTTCGAGCGGATGATCGTGGTGTTGCGGCCCGTATTGCCGCCGCCCAGCCAGCCTTTCTCGATCACCGCGACATCGGTGATGCCATGCACCTTGCCGAGGTAATAGGCGGTGGCGAGGCCATGCCCGCCCGCCCCTACGACGATGACCTTGTAGCGTTTCTTCGGCTCGGGCGAGCGCCAGGCTCGCTCCCAACCGCGATGGAAGCGCATCGCCTCACGCGCAACGGCAAACATCGAATAGCGTTTCATGAGCGCGCCTCCGAGCAGTCTCGACTCTATCGCCTTTGTGATGGACCGGGGCGGCGGACGAAAGCCCCCCTGTTGCGGCATCGCAGGGAAAAAAGCGACATGGGCCTGCGACATCGGGTTCCATTCACGCGCTAGACCCTTTCGGCGCGGCCTCATCTCGCCTAAATGGGGAACGAAGGATGAGGAGACGCCATGCTGTTCTGGATTATCGCCGCCGCGCTCGTCGCGGTCATCGCGCTTTTGTTCGCCCTCGCGCTGTTGCGCGGGCGCGGCGAGGACGAGATGGCCCCCGCCGCCGCTTACGATGTGCAGGTCTATCGTGACCAGCTGCGCGATCTGGAGCGCGACGTCGAACGCGGCGTCACCTCTCGCGAGGAAGCCGACCGCGCGAAGCTGGAAATTTCGCGCCGGATGCTCGAGGCCGACCGCAAGGCGCAGGCGGGCTCCGATCTGGGCCGTGCGCCGAAAGGGGCGACCATCGCAGTCGTGCTTGGCGGTGTGGTGATTTTCGGCGGGGCATTCGCGCTTTACGATTACATCGGTCAGGGCGGGTATGAGGACCAGCCAATCGGCGTGCGCCTTGCAGATGCCGACAAGCTCTATGACAGCCGCCCCTCGCAGGCCGAGGCCGAGAAGGTCGCGAAAACGCGTGCGACCCCCTCGTCCAATCCCGATCCGCAATTCCTCGCGCTGATGAAGAAGCTGCGCGAAGCGGTGGCGAAAAAGCCCAACGATCCGAAAGGTCTCGAACTGCTGGCGCGCAACGAGGCAACTCTGGGCAACTTCGATGCCGCGTGGAAGGCGCAACAGCGTCTCGTCGCGATCAAGGGCGATTCCGCGACGGCGCAGGATTACGCCGAGCTGGGAGACATGATGGCCGTTGCCGCAGGCGGGATGATCACGCCCGAGGCGGAGAAAGTCTTCGCGACCGCGCTGAAGATGGATCCGAAGAACGGGCTGTCGCTCTATTATGTCGGCCTGATGATGCTGCAGAACGGGCGTGCCGACCGGGCGTTCCGTTTCTGGGATAGCGCGTTGCGCAACTCGGAGAATAGCGACCCTTGGGTGCCGATGATGCGGCAGGGCATCAACGAGCTGGCCTGGCTCGCGGGCGAGAAAGACTACACCCCGCCCAGACCGCGCGGCGCCCCCGGCCCGTCGCAGGCCGATGTCGCGGCGGCGGCGGATATGTCGCCCGAGGCCCGTCAGGACATGATCCGTTCGATGGTGGAGCGGCTGAACGACCGGCTCGCGCAGGAAGGCGGCAGCGCGGATGATTGGGCACGTCTGATTTCGTCGCTGCGCATGATCGGCGAGGTCGACCGCGCCGATGCGATCTATGGCGAAGCGAAGGGCAAATTCGGCTCGCGCCCGGAAGACATGGCGAAGATCGACGCGGCCCATCAGGCCCCGGCAGGTCAGGCGCTCAAGGACATGGGCGGCGCCCCGGCGGGGCAAAGCGCACCGCAAGCGGCACCCGCCCTGCCGGGCCCGAGCGCCCAGCAGATGAAGGACGCGCAGTCCATGACGCCCGAGGAGCGCCAGCAGATGATCCAGGGCATGGTCGACGGTCTCTTTGACCGGCTGACCACCGACGGCGGCACGCCGCAGGAATGGGCCCGCGTGATCTCGTCGCTCGCGACACTGGGTCAAACGGACCGCGCCAAGGAAGCCTGGGGCGAGGCGCAGCAGGCGCTGGCCGACAACCCGGACGCGCTGGCTCAGGTCGAGGCGGCGGCGAAATCGGCAGGTGTGGCGGAATGATCTGCGAGACGATCGAAGAGTTCGCCGAAGCGATCCCCCGCATGGGCGGGGTCGCGGGGCTCGATCTGGGCACCAAGACCATCGGCGTCGCGGTGTCCGACGGGCTGCGCTCGGTCGCGACGCCGCTCTCGACGATCAAACGCAAGAAATTCGGCGTCGATGCCGAGGCGCTTCTGAAGATCGTGGCGGAGCGCGAGCTGAAGGGCCTGATCCTCGGCCTGCCGAAGAACATGGACGGGACCGAGGGCGCGCGCTGCCAATCGACCCGTGCCTTCGCCCGCAACCTCACCCGCCTCACCGATCTGCCGATCGGCTATTGGGACGAGCGGCTGAGCACGGTCGCCGCCGAACGCGCGATGCTGGAGGCCGACATGTCGCGCGCCAAACGCGCCGAGGCGATCGACCACGTCGCGGCCAGCTTCATCCTGCAAGGCGCGCTGGATCGGCTGCGCTATCTGGGGGCGGCATGAACAATCCTTCCGACAGCGACGGCATCTGGAAACGCGCCGAGATCGAGAGCCCCTGCGTCAAGCTCTGCCAGATCCACCCCGAGGCGCGGATCTGCATCGGCTGCTACCGCACGATGGAAGAAATCGGCGCATGGTCGCGGATGACGCCCGAAGCGCGCCGCGAAGTGATGGCGGAGCTGCCAGAGCGCGCGCCGCAGTTGCGCAAACGCCGGGGCGGACGCGCGGGGCGGCAGGACCGCTGAGCGCTTAAGCGCCGGCCTCTTTCGCCGGGAAAACGAAGCAGCGGTCGCGGCGGATCATCAACCACATCGGCGTGCCGGGCTTCGGCAGGAAGACATTGGGGACGCTGGCGCGCAGGATCGTGCCGTCGAAATCCATCCGAAACTCGACGAGGCTCTCGCGGCCCAAGAAGCGCGCGCGTTCGACGACGCCACGCGCGGGCGTTCCGTCCTGCGGCGTCGGGGCCGGGCCGCGCCCTGCCCGGTCGAAATCGATCTTCAGATGCTGCGGGCGGATCACGATGTCGATCTCGGTCCCGTCCGCATGGCCCGGCGTCAGGAAATCGCCGAAGGGCGTCACGGTCAGCGCGTCCTGCACCTGCCCCTTGAGCACGTTCACATCCGAGAAGAACGCCGCCGCCGCGCGGTCCACCGGCGCGTTGTAAAGGTTATAAGGGGCGCCGCGCTGCACGATCTTCCCGCCGCGCATCAGCAGAATCTCATCGGCCATCCGCATCGCCTCATGCGGCTCATGCGTGACCAGCAGAACGGCCGTGTTTTCCTCTTTCAGAAGCGCCAGCGTCTCGTCGCGGATATCGTCGCGCAGGCGCTCGTCCAGTCCCGAGAAAGGCTCGTCCATCAAGAGGATACGCGGTCGTGGCGCCAACGCGCGCGCCAGCGCTACGCGCTGCTGCTCGCCGCCCGAAAGCCCATGCGGATAGCTGTCGCGATGCCGCGTGAGCCGCACCTTCTCGAGCAATTCCGTCACGCGGGCGCGCTTCGCAGCCGCATCGCCCTTGAGGCCGAAGGCGATATTCTCGGCCACCGTCAGATGCGGAAACAGCGCAAAGTCCTGAAACATCAGCCCGATCGCGCGTTGCTCGGGCGGGATGCGGAACACCGTGTCGCAGATCAGCTTGCCATCGACGTAGATCTCGCCCGTATCCTGCATGTCGACGCCCGCGATCAGCCGCAGCGTCGTCGACTTGCCGCAGCCCGATGGCCCCAGCAGACAGGTCACCTGCCCCGCAGGGATCGCGAAGGACACGTCATCGACGACGGCCCGCCCGTCGAACACGCGGCCAAGCGCGCGAACTTCGAGGCGCGGAGGGGGTAATTGTGCGCTCATACAGCGAAATCTCGACCGAAAGTGTCAGGCAATGCAGGGCGGGAGATAACAGCCCCCCGCCCCCCAAGCAAGCCCGGTGGGCCCGGCAAGTCCGGCAGACCCGGCTTAGATCGAGATGTTGTTCAGCCCGCCATCTAGCATCACGTTCTGCCCGACCATGAACCCAGCATGAACCGAACACATGAAAGCGCAGGTCGCCCCGAATTCCTCGGGCGTGCCGTAGCGGCCTGCCGGGATCGTCGCCTCGCGCTGCGCCTTCGCCTCTTCGACCGAGATGCCCTTCGCCTTCGCCGCCCCGGTATCGAGCGATACCGCGCGGTCGGTCGCGTGCAGTCCCGGCAGCAGGTTGTTGATGTTCACGCCATATTCGGCGACCTGCCGCGAGGTGCCCGCAACGAAGCCCGTCAGGCCCGAGCGCGCAGAGTTCGACAGGCCAAGCTGCGCGATCGGCGCGCGCACGGATTGCGAGGTGATGTTGACCACCCGCCCCCAGCGCTGCTCGATCATGCCGGGCAGAACCGCCTGCATCATCGCGATCGGGGCGAGCATGTTCGCATCGAGCGCCGCGATGAAATCGTCACGCGACCAGTCGCGCCAGTTGCCCGGAGGTGGCCCGCCCGCATTGGTCACCAGAATATCGACCTCGCCCGCTTCGCTCAGCACCGCCGCGCGCCCCTCGGGCGTGGTGATGTCGGCGGCCACGGGCGTCACGGTCACGCCAGTCGCAGCCATGATCTCATTCGCGGTCGCGGCCAGCGCATCAGCGCCGCGCGCGTTCAGCACGATCTCGACGCCCGCCTGCGCAAGCGCCATCGCGCAGCCCCGTCCAAGCCCTTTCGACCCCGCACATACGATCGCCTTGCGGCCCTTGATCCCAAGATCCATCGCGCCCTCTCCTTTGCTGTCATTCTCCGGCGTGCTCCGGCAGGGCCCCGCGCGCGAAACGCCGCGCGCCACCCTACCAGCTTCGCCTCGGACAGTAGCTTGCGCGTGGGGGAGGACAAGCGCGCTGTCGCCGCTTGACCATCGGGAGCGGCCCGCGGTAAGCCGATGCGATCCATCAGTTTCAGACGGCCCGGCAGGGCGAGGGAGAGCGCGTGTCAAACCCGAGCCAGATCGTTCACGTCTTCGAGGCCGAGGATATCTGGGTCACTTCCGGAGCCAATCAGGGCGACGCGCTCAGTCTTGCCGAAGACTGCGAACCCGGCGACATCTATCAGCTTCATCGCGCCGCCAAGCCGCGTCGGCTCGTGCTGGCCCAGCACGGGGCCGCGCCGATCGTGGCGCAGGGCTCCGAGATCGGCGCGCCGGGCGATGCGCTCGCGCTGATCGCGCGGCACCTGCTGATCACGCCCGAGGGCGACACGGTCGACATCCTGATGATCCAGCACGACGCAACGGACGCGCTTTATGCGCTGCCGCTTTCGCCAATGGCGGCGCGCTTCGATTACACGCTGCTGGAAGCCAGCGAAGATCCCGGCGAGGCGCTTCTGTCGGACCTCGTCTGCGTGGCCTTCACGACCGGCACGATGATCACACTGGCGGGCGGCGCGCAGATGCCGATCGAGCAACTGACGCCGGGCGCGCGCGTGCTGACCCGCGACAATGGCCCGCAACCGGTGAAGCTGGTGGCAAAGGCGACGATGCGCGCGCTGGGGTCCTTCGCGCCGGTCGTGATTTCGGCGGGCGTTCTGGGCAATGAGGGCGATCTGGTGATCTCGCCCCATCACCGCGTGTTCCTTTATCGCCGCGGCGTGCACAAGCTGGGCGACACGTCGGAAATCCTCGTGCAGGCCAAGCACCTCGTCGATGGCGAGAATGTCTGGCAGCGCGAAGGCGGTTTCGTGGATTACTACGCGCTGGTCTTCGACCGGCACGAGATCATCTATGCCGAGGGTATCCCGGTGGAGAGCCTGATGGTCTCGGAGGCGACGCTCTCGCTCCTGCCCGAGGAACTGGGCCGCGAGATCTCGAACCGCCTGCCCGACCTCGCCCATCGTCAGCATTTCGGCACGGAAGCCACGCGCGAGTTGCTGGACCGGATCGGGCGCGAGAAGCTGTTCCGCAAGCGCAAGGACTGAGCGCGGAGGGGGCGCTGCCCCCGCTCTTTTCTGCCCTGCGCTTCCGCTTCGGGCGTTCTGCGGGGCGTCCTTCCACTGGAAGGCCGCTGATCCCGCCTCACCCCCCGGGATATTTTCATCAAGAAGAAGACGTTAGCCGTTCAGCACTTCGAGTGCGGCTGCGTGAATCTCGGGCGACGCGGCAGCAAGCACCTGTCCGCCGCGATGGGCCGGACCGCCCTGCCAGTTGGTCACAAGGCCGCCCGCCGCCTCGATCACGGCGATGGGAGCCGCGACGTCATAGGGCTGCAGACCCGCCTCGACGACCAGGTCGATCTGACCGGCGGCGAGCAGCGCATAGGCGTAGCAATCCATCCCGTAGCGCGTCAGCCGCACCTGCTGCGAAAGCCGCGCGAAGGCCGCGCCTTCATCGGGCGTGCCGACTTCGGGGAATGTGGTGAAAAGCGTCGCGCTGTCGAGGCCGCGCCCGGAGCGCACGCCGAGATCGCGCCCGCCATGCGGCCCCTCGAGCGTCGCGCGCCCGAAACCGCCGGTGAAACGCTCTCCGATATAGGGCTGGTCGATCACGCCCATCATCGGCGCGCCGGGACCATCCGCTTCCTCGGCACAAAGGGCAATCAACACGCCCCAGGTCGGCGTGCCCGAAAGGTAGCCGCGCGTGCCGTCGATCGGGTCGAGCACCCAGGTCAGGCCACTCTCGCCACGGGTCACGCCATGTTCTTCGCCATAGATGCCGTCTTGCGGGCGGCGCTCCGCGATCAGGGCACGCATCGCGGCCTCGGCGGAGCGGTCGGCCTCGGTCACCGGATCGAAACCACCTTTGAGCTTGTTATCCGCACTGATCCCGCCCGCGGGCCGGAACTGCGCCAGGGTCTCGCGACGGGCGCAATCGGCAAGGTCATTGGCCAGCGCGGCGAGCGCCGCGCGGGTATCGGTATCGAGATCAAGCATCGGTGTCCTCCCCGGGCCGCGCCGTCACCGCAACCGACCCCCAGAAATGAGATAAGGGGAGCGGTAACCGCCCCCCTTCTCCGGGTCAAGCTGCCGACCGCCCCACATTCGGTCGCCAGTTGCGCCTAAACTCGTCTGCGTGGCGCTCAGGCCGCGTCGGACAGAACCTTGGCCAATTCGAACAGCCGGCGGCGCTGCGCCTCCGGGATCGCGTAGTAGGAACGCACGAGCGCGAGCGCTTCCTTGTCGGACAGAATATCCCCCGCCACTTCCGGTTGCATCCCGCTGTCTTCCGCGAGCCCCTCGAAGAAGAACGAGATCGGAACGTCGAGCGCATCCGCGATATCCCAGAGCCGAGATGCCGAAACGCGGTTCATCCCGGTTTCGTATTTCTGAATCTGCTGGAATTTGATCCCAACCTTATCCGCGAGCTGTTGTTGGGTCATCCCAATCATCCAGCGCCGGTGCCGGATCCGCTTGCCCACGTGGACATCAACCGGATGCTTCATACTCTTTCCCCTTTAAGCCAATTTCACCCGTAAACTACCGTGCGCTGAGTGTGGCCTGCGCGGGTAAAATCGCAAACCTGTCCAAAAAGACAGGGATTTTGCGGCTTTCCACAGCACACCTAACCTAAAGGATAGGTCACTCGCTATTCGCCTTCCGCGTGTTTGGCGATTTGCAAATCGGCGACTAGGGTGCCGCTAGGGAAACCGGTGGCGCTAACTGCCCTCTCACAGAGGATTGATTCGCAAGTCATCTCGATCGCCGGGGCGGCCGCAACGTCGCGCCGGGCTCTCAGACATGCGGGCTGGCCCCGATCGGCCGCCCGGTCTATCACGGGCGACGTAGGGTCCGTTTCGATGGCCACCCTGCTTTGAGACACAACCTGCCGGAGCATTCGATGCGCGCCTATGTTCAGACCGCCCCCGGGCAACGCCCCGAGCTGACCGAAATCCCCCTGCCCGCGCCGGGGCCGGGCGAGGTTCAGGTGGCCATCCGGGCCTGCGGCCTGAACTTCGCCGACCTGCTGATGATCGAGGGGAAATACCAAGACACCCCCACCCCGCCCTTCACGCTCGGGATGGAGCTCGCGGGAGAAGTCATCGCGGCGGGCGAAGGCTGCACCCTCGCTCCGGGCACGCGCGTTGCGGTCTTTGCGGGCCAAGGCGGGCTGGCAGAGGCGGGCAATTTCCCGGAGAGCCGCTGCACCCCGATGCCGGACGCGATGAGCTACGCGCAGGCTGCGGCCTTCCAGATCGCCTATGGCACCAGCCATGTGGCGCTGGAGACGCGCGCAGCGCTTGCCGAGGGCGAGACGCTGGTGGTGCTGGGCGCGGCTGGCGGTGTCGGCCTCACCGCAGTCGAGATCGGCAAGAAAATGGGCGCGCGGGTAATCGCCTGCGCGCGCGGCGAGGCGAAGCAGCAAATCGCGCGGGACGCCGGAGCCGATGAGACGCTCGACAGCGAGAGCGACGACCTCAAGGGGGCCATCAAGGCGCTTGGCGGCTGTGACGTGGTCTATGACGCGATCGGCGGCCCGGCGGGCGAAGCGGCGTTCCGCGCGCTGAAGCCCGGCGGGCGCTATCTGGTGATCGGGTTCGCCAGCGGCAGCCAGCCGAAACTGCCGCTCAACCACGCGCTGGTGAAGAACATCGCGATCCATGGGCTTTACTGGGGCGGCTATCTCAAGCTCGACCCGCAGGTGCTGACCGGCTCGATGGCGCGGCTCTTCGACTGGTTCGCGCAAGGCGGGCTGACCCCGCATATCGGCGCGACCTATCCGATGGAGCAGATCCCGGACGCACTGGAGGATCTGCGCGCGCGCCGCTCCACCGGCAAGCTGGTCATCGAGATCGGCGCTCAGGCATAGGCCTCGCGGAGCATGCCGCGAAACGCGTCGACCGGGTCGCCGGTCAATCGGCCCGTGTCATAAAAACAGATGCGCGAGCGGCCGATCGCTGGCAGGCCGCTCTCGGGCCCCAAGGCCACACAGCCCAGCGGGATATATCGCGACAGACGCACCGCGACGCCCATATCGGCAGCCACCGTTGCGCTTGCCATTTCGTCCGATTGTCCCTCGAAAGCGGATTTCGCCTCGATCCCGACCGATTCAAGCGCCTCCAGTGCCGCGTCATAGAAGGCACACCTTTCCTCGATCGACAGCATCAGCGGGCGCTCGCAAAAGGCCCGCCCGAGCTGCGCGCCGATCCAGACCAGATCATCGGATGCCAGCACCTCGGCCTCGTGTCCGGGCTTGTCTTCGGTGGTCAGGATAATATCCAGCTCCCCCGCATCGAACATCCGGCGCAGCACAGACGAACGGCGCGAGACAAGCTGCAGGCGCATCATCGGCCATTGCTCGGCCATCGCGCGCAGCAGGCCCGGCATTTGCGGGCTGACCAGATCATAGGGCAGACCGAAGCGCACGGTCACCTCGGCATCTGTCGCGCGCAGTCGCGCCAGCGCCGCATCGTTCTCGGCACAAATCCGGCGGGCGTGGTCCAGCAGCGAGCGCCCCGCACGGGTCAGCGCCATCTTGCGGTTCGCCCGGTCGAAGAGCCCCTTGTCGAGCGCCTCCTCCAAGCGACGGATCTGCATCGAGACCGCCGATTGCGTCAGGTTCAGAAGCCGCGCCGCCTGCGTCACTGACCCGGTCTCGGCGACCGTGAGAAGCGCCCGCAGCGCTGCGATATCGAGGTTTTGCGCCATGCCCGCCCATCCATCACGTTTCGTGATGCTTATTAGCACAATCATTCGTTTTCATCATCAATAAACTTGCGCCATCCTTCTTTGCACAAAATCTGCCACGGAGGATGAGACGATGACCTTCCTGACCCGGCGCAACGCCGCCTGCTGCGCCCCTGCCCGTCCCGCCCGGCGCGGCTTCTTTTCGACCCTCGCCCGTATGGCCGACTACTACCGTTCGCGCCGGGCGCTCGAGCGCCTCGATCCAAGGCTTCTCGACGATCTCGGGCTGAGCAAGACCGAGGCCGCATTCGAGGCGCGCCGCCGGATTTGGGACGCCCCCGATCACTGGCGCGCGGGCCGCTGAGACAAAAGACGTGAAAACAGTGCGAAACGAGGCATTTTCGAGCGGCCCCAAATCTTGAATTTCGGGGCTGCTCTGCCAATATCGGTACCGAAACCGGTCCGAGGGACGACCGGAAGATATAGTTGGAGGTGCTGATGGCTGATTTCGAAACGATGCGGACCCCCCAGGCGGGCACGCGTCAGGCTGCGATTGACGAGGGTCTTCGCGCACATATGAACAAGGTCTACGGGCTTATGTCGCTGGCGATGCTGGTGACCGGGGCCGTGGCGTTTGGTGTGGGTACGAACCCGGCGCTCGTTGCCGCGATCTTCGGCTCGGGCCTCAAATGGGTTGTGATGCTGGCTCCGCTGGCGATCGTCTTCGCCTTCGGTGCGATGATCAACAAGATGTCGACCAGCACGGCGCAGATCGTGTTCTTCGTCTATGCCGCGCTTATGGGGCTGTCGATCAGCTTCATCTTCGCCGCCTATACCGGCATCTCGATCGCGCAGACCTTCCTCGTGACGGCGATCTCCTTCGCGGGTCTTTCGCTTTACGGCTACACCACGAAGCGTAACCTGAGCGCGATGGGCTCGTTCCTGATGATGGGTCTGATCGGCCTGATCGTCGCCTCGATCGTGAACATCTTCCTCGCCTCCTCGGCGATGGCCTTCGCGATCTCGGTGATCGGCGTTCTGATCTTCGCGGGCCTCACGGCTTACGACACGCAGAACATCAAGAACACCTACCTGCAGCTCGCGGCCAGCGACTCGGAGTTCATGGGCAAAGCCGCCATCATCGGCGCGCTGCAGCTCTACCTGGACTTCCTGAACCTGTTCATGTTCCTGCTGCAATTCATGGGCAACCGGAACTGATCCGCGCCCAAGCGAACACGACACGAAGCCCCGCCCATCCGGCGGGGCTTTTTCATGTCAGCCCATCCGCAGCGCCATATCAAGCATCCGGTTGGAGAAGCCCCACTCATTGTCATACCAGCCGAAGACCCGGATCAGCCCATGCTGGGTCGCCCGCGTCTCGGGCAACGCCATGACGATGCTCTCGGGGCGCGCGCGCAGATCGGTGGAGACGAGCGGCTTCCCGGTCGTGCCGATCACGCCACCCGCGCCTTGCAGCACCGCGTTGACCTGTTCGACCGTGGCGGGGCGCTCGACCGTCACCGCCAGATCGACCGCCGAGACAGAGGCCGTGGGCACCCGCACCGCCTGCGCGATCAGGCGACCGGCGAGATCGGGCAGCACCTCTTCCATCAGCTTGCCCGCCGAGGTCGTCGTCGGCACCATCGACAGCGCGGCCGCGCGCGAGCGCTCCATCGGGCCGCGCGGCTTGTCGACCGTGGGCTGCGAGCCGGTATAGCAATGCACCGTCGTCATCGAGCCGGTGACGATCCCGAATTCCGCATCGATCAGCCGCGCAAGCGGCGCCAGCGCATTCGTCGTGCAGCTCGCGTTGGAGACGATCTTCTGCCCGTTCAGCGCCGCGTCATTCGCGCCCAGAACCACCGTGATCTCGGCCGCTTTCGCAGGCCCCGAGATCAGCACGCGACTCGCGCCGCCCGCGATCCCCTGCACCGCGATCTGCGGGCTGTCGGCGCGGCCGGTGCATTCCATCACCAGATCGACATCCGACAGATCGAGCGTGGAGATATCATCCGCCCGGTGCAGCGCGATCCGGGTGCCGTTGATCACCAGCGCGCCCTCTTCCAGCGCGACCGTGCCCCGCCACGGGCCAAACACGCTGTCATATTCGAACAGGTAGGCCAGCATCTCGGGCGCTTCGATATCGTTGACGCCGACGATCTCGAGCCCCGGCCAGCGTGCAGGCGCCTCCGCCCAGGCGCGCAGCACCGAGCGACCGATCCGTCCGAACCCGTTTATGAAAACACGCATCTGGCGCACCTCCTGCAAACGCCCTTAGCGCCGCAGGGCGCCAAGGGGAAGCGCGCGATTGTCACCGATACGGGCAAAGACCGCCTCAGGCGGACAATTCGCGCGCGGTGATCTGATAGGTGAAGTCCTTGGCGTCGAGATAGTCGCGGCGTTTGCCGTCGATCTCGGCCTGCGGATACATCAGATAGGGCAGCTCCGGCCCGTCCGAGCCCGGCAGATCCACGTCATGCGCGTAGTTATAGCCGATCCAGTTGCCTTCCCATGCCCCGAAGAGCTTCGCACGCACATCGACCACCTTGGGGTCTTTGAGGCCCAGATGCCCCTCGCCTTCCTGCAACATCACCTTGCGAACATCGGCCGCGTCGGCAGGCACCCAGCCGAAGCCGCTCAGCCAGACTTCCGAGCGGCAATGCTGCGCGCCAGTGGCATCGTCGGATTTCAGACCGAGGCTCTTGTAGCCGAAGCGCGAGGGCGCGACGCGGATGCCATAGACATCCCGCGCAGGCAGACCGGCGGCGCGCGCCAGCCCGACGAAGAGCGCGTTGAGATCGGCGCATTTGCCCGACAGATCGCCCGAGGTCAGCATGAAGGCGATATCGCCCAACCCGCAGCCCGGCGTCTTCGGATTGCGCACGGTGTTCTCGACGATCCATTCGTAGATCGCACGGGCTTTCGCCAGATCGCCGGTCTTCCCGCGGATGATCGAGTCGGCGGTCTGCTTCACGATCCCGTCGGTCGGCAGCAGCTTCGTCGCGGCGGTGAAGCGGGCACGCTCGACTTCGTCCAGCGGCGCCACGTCGCCCGGTTTGCTCAGATCGACGACGAAATCCTGCGTTTGGGCCTGCGCGGTCAGGGTCAGCTCGCGCGGGCCGTCGGAGGCGCCCCAGACCGCATGCACCATCGGCGTGCCGGTGTCGGACGCGTTCACGATCTGCACCTCGTCCGCACCGCTCTTCCAATTCACCGCGCCGGGCTTCATCCAGCCGTCGCCATGCACGGAGGGCACCGGCAGCCAAAGCTGCGCGGTCTCGCCACCGCCGGGCAGGCTGACTTTGGTGACCAGCTCGAAACTGCGCCAGCCCGTGGGCTTGGGATCGAACGCCGCCATCGCACCGCGCGGGCTGGCCGCCAGCGCCATCGAAGCCGCGCCGAGTTGCAGAAGACGCCGTCTGTTCAAAGCCATGTCACCACTCCGCTGAATACTGGCCGCGTTCTAAGCCCGCGACCACGCAAGAACAAGGCGGCAGTTGGCTCAGCCGAACCGCCCGGTGATGTAATCCGAGGTGCGCTCGACCCGCGGGCGGGTGAAGATCTGCGCGGTTTCGCCCTCTTCGATCAGCTCGCCCAGATACATGAAGGCGGTGCGGTCGGAGACGCGGCTCGCCTGCTGCATATTGTGGGTGACGATGGCGATGGTGAACTGCTCCTTGAGCTGGTGGATCGTCTCTTCCAGCTTGCCGGTCGAGATCGGGTCGAGCGCCGAAGCAGGCTCGTCGAGCAGGATCACCTCCGGCTCCACCGCGATGGTGCGCGCCACACACAGACGCTGTTGCTGGCCGCCCGAGAGCGACTGGCCCGAGCTTTGCAGCTTGTCCTTCACCTCGTCCCAGAGCGCCGCCCCCTTCAGCGCCGCCTGCACCCGGTCGTCGATCTCGGATTTCGCGTAATTCGCGAGGCGCAGGCCGAAAGCGATATTCTCGTGGATCGTCATCGGGAAGGGCGTGGGTTTCTGGAACACCATGCCCACTTTCGCACGCAGCCGGTTCAGATCGACCTTCTTGCCAAGGATATTCTCGCCGTCGAGCAGCACCTCCCCCGTCGCGGTCTGCTTCGGATAGAGGTCATACATCCGGTTGAGCACGCGCAAGAGCGTGGACTTGCCGCAACCCGACGGACCGATGAAGGCGGTCACGCGGTTCTCGGGCAGGTCGAGATTGATCGATTTCAGGGCTTTGAAATCACCGTAGAAGAAATCGAGGTTCTTGATCGAGATGCGCGGTTTCGGCGCGGGATCGACCCCGTCGAAGGTCATCGGCGAGCGGTCGCGAATGAGGGTATCCATCAGTGTTTCTCCTTCTTGGAGGTGACGAGGCGGGCGACAATCGACAGCGCCAGCACCGCGACGGTGATGAGAAGCGCGCCTGCCCAGGCAAGGGCTTGCCAGTTGTCATAGGGCGAGAGCGCGAATTGGAAGATGGTGATCGGTAGCGAGGCCATCGGCTGCGTCAGATCGAGACTGAAGAAGTTATTGCTGAGCGCCGTGAAGAGAAGCGGCGCGGTCTCGCCCGAAATCCGGGCGATGGCCAGCAGCACGCCGGTCACGATCCCCGCCATCGCCGCCTTGTAGGCGACCGTGCGGATCACGATCCAGCGCGGCCAGCCCATCGCAAGCCCCGCCTCGCGCAGCTGGTCGGGCACGAGGCGCAGCATGTCCTCGGTGGTGCGCACGACGATCGGGATCACGAGGATCGCCAGCGCGACCGAGCCCGCAAGCGCCGAGAAATGCCCGAGGCTGACGACAAGCACCTGATAGACGAAGAGACCCACGATGATCGAAGGCGCCGACAGCAGGATGTCGTTCACGAAGCGGATCACCTTCGACAGCTTCGCATAGCGCCCGTATTCGGCCATGTAGGTGCCGGCGAGGATGCCGATCGGCGTCCCGATCGCCACCGCGATGACGGACATGATCACCGAGCCTAGGATCGCATTGCGCAAGCCCCCCGGCTCCATCGGCGAGGGCGTGTCTTGCGTGAAGACGGAAAGGTTCAGCGCGCTCGCCCCCTTGTAGAGCAGGTAGAGCAGGATCACGGCCAGCACGAAGAGGCCGAGCGCCGCCGCCCCCGTGGACAGCGTCATCATCACCGCGTTGACGGTCTTTCTACGGGTCATCGAAGCCATGTCTTACGCTCCCGACTTTTGCTTCATGCGCTTGAGCATCCACTGGGCTGCGGCAAGAACGATGAAGGTGAGGATGAACAGAACGAGGCCCAGCGCGATCAGCGACGAGGTGTAGATCGGCGTCGTGGCCTCGGTGAATTCGTTGGCGATCGCGGCCGAGATCGTGGTGCCCGGCGCGAGGATCGAGCCCGAGATGCGATGCGCGTTGCCGATCACGAAGGTCACGGCCATCGTCTCGCCCAGCGCGCGGCCAAGCGACAGCATGATGCCGCCCACCAGCGCGGTGCGCACATGCGGGATCACGATATGGCGGTTCACCTCCCAGCGGGTCATGCCCATGCCATAGGCGCTTTCACGCAGCATCGGCGGCACCGTCTGGAAGATGTCGCGCGCGAGCGAGGCGATGAAGGGCAGGATCATCATCGCGAGGATCAGCCCCGCGGTCAGCATCCCGATCCCGTAGGGCGGGCCCGCGAAGAGAGTGCCGATCACCGGGACATGGCCCAGCGTGTCGATCAGGAAGGGCTGGATATAGCTCTGCATGAAGGGCGCGAAGACGAAGAGACCCCAGATGCCGTAGATGATCGAGGGAATGCCCGCGAGCAGCTCGATCGCGATCCCCAGCGGGCGGCGCAACACGCGCGGGCAGGTCTCGGTCAGGAAGATCGCGATGCCAAGCCCCACCGGCACCGCGATGACCATCGCGATGATCGAGGTGACGACCGTGCCGTAAAGCGGCGCCAGCGCGCCGAACTTGTCGGTCACCGGGTTCCATTTCGCGGTCCACAGGAACGGCAGCCCGTATTCCTTAAACGCCGGCCACGCCCCCATGACGAGCGAGGCGAACACGCCCAGGAGAACCAGCAGCACCACCACCGCAGCGGCCAGCGTCAAAGAGCCGAATATCCGGTCGGACTGGGCCACCGGGCGCGTGCTCTTCACGCCGCTGTCGTAATCGCTTGTCGCCGTCATCGCGCACTCCACTGAAAATCGCAGAAAGGGAGGGCCGCAGATGCAGCCCTCCCCCGTAGGTGTTTATGGAAAGAAGGATCAGTGGTTCATCGACCAGACAGCTTTGCCGTCCTTGCCTTTGATCTGACCCCATTCTTTCTTGATCTGAGCCACGACGTTTTCGGGCATCGGGATGTAGTCCAGCTTGGCGGCAGCGTCGCCACCGTTCGCATAGGCCCAGTCGAAGAACTTCAGCGCTTCGGTCGAAGCCGCACCGTCCTTGGCATCCTTGTGCATCAGGATGAAGGTCGCCGCGGTCATCGGCCAGGTCTTGTCGCCCGGCTGGTTGGCGAGGATGACGCCGAAGCCCGGCTGGCTCGACCAGTCGGCATTGGCGGCGGCTGCGGCGAAGGCTTCGGCCTTCGGCGCGACTTTCTTGCCTGCTTTGTTGATCATGTCCGTGTAGGTCATGTTGTTCTGCAGCGCGTAGGCATATTCGACATAGCCGATCGAGTTCTTGGTCTGATCGACGTTCGCAGCCACGCCCTGGTTGCCCTTGGCGCCAAGACCCACCGGCCATTCGACAGCGGTCGAGACGCCGATGTCGTTCTTCCAGGTCTCGTCGACCGAGGCGAGGTAATAGGTGTAGTTGAAGGTGGTGCCCGAACCGTCCGAACGGTGAACAACGGCGATCGCCGCGTCGGGGAGCTTCACGCCTTCGTTGAGCTTGGCGATGGCCGGATCGTTCCACTTGGTGATCTTGCCTTCGTAGATCTTCGCCAGCGTCTCGCCGTCGAGAACCAGCTCGCCCGGCTTGATGCCGTCAACATTCACGACCGGGACGATGCCGCCCATGACGGTCGGGAACTGAACCAGCGTGTTCTCTTTCAGCTCGTCGCCGCCCAGCGGCTTGTCCGAGGCGCCGAAGGTCACGGTGCGGGATTCGATCTGCTTGATGCCGCCGCCCGAGCCGATGGCTTGGTAGTTGAGGCCCGTGCCCGTCTTCTCTTTGTAGGTTTTCGCCCATGCCGAGTAGATCGGATAAGGGAAGGTCGCGCCGGCGCCGGAGATGTCGGCGGCCTGCACCGCGGCGGCCGAAGCCAGCGTCGCACCGGCGATCGCGGCGGTGAGGGTGAGGCGGGTGATGAACATTGAACAGTCCTCGCTGTCAGAATTCGGATGCTGTGAACGCGGTAACGAAACTCGTCCCGTCCGCTGGGTGCACTCATGACGGGGCTTTTTGACAGCTATGTAACAGTCGCGATTGCGTGACAGGGCGTGATAATCGGGCGTTTTTAGGGGCTTCTGGCTCACGACGCGCCTTGGGCAAGGAACCCCGAAAACAGAAGTTCCATAGGGCCTTTCACCGATGATTTGCGATCACGTAAACATCGCGACGGCGCGAGGTGCGCCGTTTTCCGGCCGGCCCTTGTGTAGATCGCCGCGAGAAAATGACAGATAGCAGGCGTTTTTTGTGACTGTTTTTCCATCGCGATCCCGTCGCAGAGGCCGGATCGCCCCTCCGATCGCCCGTCCCAGCGATACCGAGTCGCCATTGCTTTGCACTGAAAAGGAACGGGATAAGCCGTCGCGCTCACCCGGCAGTGCCGACGCGCAAACACCGCCCGGCTCACCGGGCGGCGGGGCTCACAAGATTACGCGCGGCTCGGGCACACCGACGAACGGCGCGCGCAGCAGATAGGACAGACCCTGATCCGCATCGGGATTGGTCATGCCCTCCAGCGCGCTCGTGACCAGCACGTCGCGCATATCCGCGCCGCCGAAGGCCGGACAGGTGCTGTTCTTCCCCGGCAGATCGAGATGATGGGTCATGCGGCCTTCCGCATCGAAGCGCGCCACCCGCCCCGAACTCCAAAGCGCGCACCAGAAGCCACCCTCTGCATCGACCACCGCGCCATCGGGGTAGAGGCCCTCGGATGACAGATCGAGAAACAGCCGACGCTCACCCTCGGGCCAGCCCTCCGCATCGAGCGACTGGCACCAGACCTTCCGGCTGGGCGTATCCGCGAAATAGGCGGTGCGACCGTCGAGCGTGAAGCAGATCGCGTTGGGAATCGAAATCTCCGAGACGAGACGGCGCAGCTCGCCCCGATAATAGCGGTAGATCGTGCCGCGCCCGCGCTCGGCCTCTTTGCCCATCGTTCCGAACCAGAAGCCGCCCTGCCGATCCGCCCGCCCGTCATTCGAGCGGGTGCCCGGATCGTCGGCCTCCACCTCGACGAGCGGCTCGAGCGTGCCCTCGGCGATGTCGAACAGCGACAGACCGGCCTCGGTCGCGAGGATCATCCGCTCGCGATCCACCCAGCCTGCCGCTGAGGCCATGCCCTCGAACTGCCATTCGAGCGGCCCGTTGGCATCACGCGTCAGCAGCTTGCGGTTCAGGATATCGAACCAGAAGAACTGGCTGCGCTCGGGGTGCCAAAACGGCCCCTCGCCCAGCTCGCAAACCCTGTCGTCAAACACGCTCATATGAATCCTCCCGCAATTTGCGGAAGCCTCTCACCCCTGCAGGTCTTCGGGCAAGAGGGCCTCGGGCATGTTCTGGTAACAAACAGGCCGCAGGAAGCGCCGGATCGCGAGCGTGCCGACGCTGGTCGCGCCGAAATTCGTGGACGCCGGATACGGCCCGCCATGGACCATCGCGTCGCAGACCTCCACGCCGGTCGGGAACCCATTCGCGAGCACCCGGCCCGCCTTGCGCTCCAGCACCGGCAGAAGGCGCCCAGCCAGCGCCGCATCGCCGTCATCCATATGCAGGGTCGCGGTCAGCTGCCCCGAGAAGCTGCGCGCGACCTTCACCATCTCGTCGTCATCCTTGACGGTCACGATCAGCCCGAGCGGGCCGAAAACTTCCTCAGAGAGAACCTCGTTCTCCAGCCAATCGGCCGCAGAGACGCGGAACAGGTAGGGTTTCGCCTCGCGCCGGTCGCAAACCTGCGTCAGCAGTTGCTGAACGCCCCCCGCTTCCTCGAACCGCGCGGCGCCCTTGGTATAGGCTTCGGCGATACCGTCGGTCAGCATGACCTGCGATCCGCCAGCCTCGAGCGCTGCGAGGGCCGCGGTCACGAAGCTCTCGCCCTCGGTGCCTTCCCGAACGACCACAATGCCGGGATTGGTGCAGAACTGGCCCGCCCCCATCATCAGCGAGGCCGCCCAGCCCACGCCGATGTCCTCACCGCGCGCTTTGATCGCTTCCGGCAGCAGGAACATCGGGTTGACCGAGCCCAGTTCGCCGAAGAAGGGGATCGGCTCGGGGCGCTGCGCGCAAAGATCATAAAGCGCCTTGCCGCCGCCCAAGCTGCCGGTGAAGCCCACCGCCTTGATCAGCGGGTGCTGCACCAGCCCCTGCCCCACGTCGTGCGAGCCGCCTTGGACGAGGCTGAACACCCCTTTGGGCATTCCGCATTTCTCCACCGCGGCCTTGATCGCTTCGGCCACGATCTCTCCGGTGCCGGGATGCGCCGGATGGCCCTTCACCACGACCGGGCAACCCGCCGCCAGCGCCGAGGCCGTGTCGCCGCCCGCCGTCGAAAACGCGAGCGGGAAGTTCGACGCGCCGAAGACCGCGACCGGGCCGATGGGACGCTGGATCATCCGCAGATCGGGGCGCGGCAGCGGCTGGCGATCGGGCAGCGCCTTGTCGTGGCGGCGATCCAGATAGTCGCCCTTGCGGATATGCTCCGCAAACAGGCGCAGCTGCCCGGTCGTACGCCCGCGCTCGCCATTCAGGCGCGCTTCGGGCAGGCCGCTTTCCTGCGTGCCGATCTCGGTGATCGCCTCGCCGCGCGCCTCGATCTCGTCAGCAATCGTTTCGAGGAACTTGGCGCGGGTCTCGCGGCTCGAGTAGCCATAGTCCCAGAACGCCTCCTCAGCCGCCTCGCAGGCGGCATTCACCATCTCGACCGTGCCCATGCAGAACTCATGCGAGGGCCCATGCGCCGGGTCAGAGGTGAAGCGCGTCTCGGTCTCGGCCCAATCGCCTGCGATCAGATGCTTGCCATGCGGGGTATAGGTCATTTGGTATCCTTCAGAATTCGAAGTCTTCAACAGCGGTGCGGCGGCCCAGCATGAACGCGTCGGCCACATGCACCATCGGCGCGAGATCCACATCGGATGCGCCTTGCCGCACCAGCTCCGCCATGCGGGCATAGAGTGCGGGATATTCTTCCATGATGCTCTCGGCACCCTCGGCTTTCGCGCCGCCGATCTCAAGGACGTTGCCACCAAGGCGCAACGCCATCGGCCCGGCATCGGTGTCCAGCTCGATATCCCAAGTCTGCGGCCCTTCCTGCCGCCAGTCGAAATCCGCCTCGATCGCGCCGGTGAAACTCAGACGCGCGGCGATGGGGGCCTGTCGGTTGGCGGGAAACTCCAGCTCCGCCAAGGTCAGGTGGACCGGCGCGGGAAGAATTTCGGTCAGGATCGAGAGCGCGTTGATACCCGGATCGAAAACGCCCATGCCACCGGGTTCGAACACCCAGTCCTGCCCGGGATGCCATTTGCGCACATCCTCGCGCCATGTGATCCGGCCCGAGTGAACCTTGCGATCCGCGAGCCACGCCTTTGCCGCCGCCACCGCATGGGCCATGCGCGAATGCCATGTCGCGAACAGCGTGAGGCCCCGCGCAGAAGCCATCGCCTCGAGCGTATGCACCTCGGCCAAGGTCGCCCCGGGCGGCTTTTCGAGCATGACATGCCGACCGGCCTCGAGCGCTGCGCGCGCGGCCAGAAAGCGCGGCACGGGCGGCAGGCAGAGGCTGACGACTTCGATCTCGGGATGCGCGGAGAGCATCTCCTCCATCTGCGTATAGGCGGGCACCCCCTCGACCGTTCCATGCCGTGAGACCGTCGCGGCCAGTTCCCAATCCGGGCTGGCCGCGAGTGCGGGCACATGCTGATCCAGAGCGATCTTGCCGATGCCGACGAGCGCGAGTTTCATCAGTGACTGTCCTTTCCGACCGGGTTGCCCCGGCAGCCGACGAGGAAATCGAGGTCCGCCCCGGTATCCGCGCCCATCACATGCGTCTGATGCAGCCACGCATAGCCACCGTCGGGCCGCTCATGGCTCGGCTGCCACTTGGCTAGGCGCTCGGCCAGTTCCGCGTCCGAGATTTCGAGCGTCAGGCTCCGGTTCGGCACGTCGAGCGCGATCATGTCGCCGTTCTGCACGACCGCCAGCGGCCCACCGGCCGCCGCCTCGGGCGAAGTGTGCAGCACCACCGTGCCATAGGCCGTGCCCGACATCCGCGCATCCGAGATGCGGACCATGTCGGTGATGCCCTTCTTCAGCACTTTCGGCGGCAAGCCCATATTGCCTACCTCGGACATGCCCGGGTAGCCTTTGGGGCCGCAATTCTTCAGCACCATCACGCAGGTCTCGTCGATATCGAGCGCGTCGTCGTTGATCTTGGCCTTGTAGTCGTCGATATCCTCGAAGACGACGGCGCGCCCACGATGGGTCAGCAGATGCGGGCTTGCCGCGGAGGGTTTGAGCACCGCCCCTTTCGGCGCGAGATTGCCGCGCAGCACCGCGATGCCGCCCTGATCGGTCAGCGGCTTGTCGGCGGGCAGGATCACGTCCTCGTTCCAGTTCACGACGTCCTTGACCTCGTCCCAGATCGCCCCGCCGGAGACCGTAAGCGCATCCTTGTGCAGCTGCCCCGCCTCTCCCAGACGTTTCAGCACGACCGGCAGACCGCCCGCGTAGAAGAACTCCTCCATCAGGTACTTGCCCGAGGGCATCAGGTTCACGATGGTCTTCACGTCGCGCCCGCAACGGTCCCAATCATCGAGCGTGACATCCACACCGACGCGCCCCGCCAGCGCCAGCAGGTGCACCACCGCATTGGTCGAGCCACCGATCGCGCCATTGGTGCGGATCGCGTTCTCGAAGGCCTGCTTGGTCATGATGTCGGAGGGTTTCAGGTCGTCCTTCACCATCTGCACGATGCGCCGACCCGAAAGCTGCGCCATGACGCGGCGGCGGCTGTCCACCGCCGGGATCGCGGCGTTGCCGGACAGCGCCATGCCAAGCGCCTCGGCCATGCTCGCCATCGTCGAAGCCGTGCCCATCGTGTTGCAGGTGCCCGAGGAGCGGGACATCGAAGCCTCGGCTTCGAGGAATTCGTCCTGCGTCATCTCGCCCGCCTTCACGGCCTCGGAGAATTTCCACAGATGCGTGCCCGAGCCCACGCGCTCGCCGCGGAAATAGCCGTTCAGCATCGGCCCGCCGGTCACGACGATGGACGGAATATCGCAGCTCGCCGCCGCCATCATCAGCGACGGCGTGGTCTTGTCGCAGCCCACCAGAAGCACCGCGCCGTCCATCGGCTGGCCGCGGATCGTCTCTTCGATCGCGAGAGCTGCGAGGTTGCGAAACATCATCGCAGTCGGGCGGAAGGTGTTCTCCGAGGCCGAGAAAACCGGCACTTCGACCGGGAAGCCACCGGCCTCCCAGATGCCCGCCTTCACCTTCTCGGCCAACTCGCGCAGGTGGCCGTTGCAGGGCGTAAGATCCGACCATGTGTTGAGGATGCCGATGATCGGGCGCCCGTCGAACAGGTCATGCGGATAGCCTTGGTTCTTCATCCAGCCGCGGTGATAGATCGTGTCGCGCGAATTGCCGCCATACCATTCCTGCGAGCGCAGTTTGCGGGGCCAAGGGGCGGGTGTGAAAGCCATATCGGACCTCAGAGGCTGGCGACGGCCACGGGGGCCGACGCGTCGGAATTGCGGGCGAGCGGATTGCGGAGCGCGAAACCGAACTGTGGGCATTCGATCTCGAAGACGTCGCCCGGCGCGGCGCTGATCCCGTCGGCGAAGCTGAGCGTCGCGGTCCCGAAGAAATGCACATGCACATCGCCCGGATCGCGGAACGGCGCGTATTTGAAGTGGTGATGTTCGAGATTGGCGATGGAGTGGGACATGTTCGCCTCGCCCGAGAGGAAGGGCTTTTCCCAGACAGTTTCGCCGTCGCGCAGGATGCGGCTGGTGCCCTCCACGCTTTCGGGCAGATCGCCCACCAGCATCTCGGGTCCGAAGCTCGCCGGGCGCAGCTTGGAATGGGCGAGCCACAGGTAGTTGCCGCGCTCGGTCACATGATCGGAGAACTCGTTGCCCAGGGCGAAGCCCACGCGGACCGGCTGCCCGTCGGGTGCGATCACGTAGAGCCCCGCGACCTCCGGTTCCTCGCCACCGTCGAGCGCGAAGCCCGGCGAGGTCAGCGCAGCGCCCGGGGCGACCGCCGCCAGACCGTTGCCTTTGTAGAACCACTCGGGCTGCACCCCCACGGAGCCAGCGGCGGGCTTGCCGCCCTCCAGCCCCATGCGGAACATCTTCATGCTGTCGGTCATCTCCTCGGTGACCTTGGTGTGCATCGCATCGCGGGTGGAGGCGGAGCCCAGATGGGTCAGCCCCGTCCCGGTCAGATGCAGATGCGCGGCATCGGGGTGATCGAGCGGCACCAGCATGCGCCCCTCGGCATAGGCGGCCTCCAGGTCCACCTCGTCCCCCTGCCCGCACGCGGCGATCTCGGTCGCCAGATCGTGCCCGGCGGCAATGGCGGCCAGCGCCAGATCGCGGGTCGAGGTGACGCCCGGAACCAGATGTGCGGGGCCGTCTTCACGCACGGCCACGGCGCGCGATCCGTCGGGAAGGGTCAATTGCGAGAGCAACATCTCAGGCTTCCTTGTTCTTGTTGTAGACATCAAAGAAGACGGCGGCGAGCAGCACGAGCCCCTTGATGACCTGTTGGTAATCGATGCCGATCCCGAGGATCGACATGCCGTTATTCATCACGCCCATGATGAAGGCGCCGACAACCGCGCCGATGATCTTGCCGGAACCGCCCGACATCGAGGCGCCCCCGATGAAGACAGCCGCGATCACGTCGAGCTCCACCGCAAAGCCTGCTTTCGGGGTCGCGGTGTTCAGGCGTGCGGCGAAGACGAGACCGGCGAGCGCGGCCAGCAGGCCCATATTGACGAAGGTGAGGAAGGTCAGCCGCTCGGTGCGGATGCCCGACAGCTTGGCCGCTTTGGAGTTGCCGCCCACCGCGTAGACCCTGCGGCCCAGCGTGGTGCGTTCGGTCACGAAGACATAGATGATCGTCAGGATCACCATCGACAGCAGCACGTTCGGCAGGCCGCGGAACCATGCGAGTTTCCACGTCACGAAGAGCAGCGCCGCGGCGACGATGGCGTTGCGCAGCACGAAGAGGCCAAGCGGTTCGCCTTCGATCCCGTAGCGCGCATCCCGCGCCCGGGCCCGCAGGCCGATCCAGACCAGCAGTACCACGGCGGCGACACCCACCGCCAAAGCCAGCGTATTCGGGCGGCCCACACCGAACGGATCCGCGATGAACCCGGTCGACAGCGCCTGGAACGATTTCGGGAACGGGCCGATGGACTGGCCTTCGAGCAGCCAGAGCGACAGCCCGCGGAACACCAGCATCCCCGCCAGCGTCACGATGAAGGACGGAATTTTCCAATAGGCTACGAAATAACCCTGCACCGCGCCGATCGCCATGCCCATCACGAGGCAAGCCGGGATCGCCACCGCGACCGGCAGGTCCATCGACACGATCAGCACTGCGGCGAAGGCCCCGATGAAGCCCATGACCGAGCCGACCGAGAGGTCGATATTGCCCCCCACGATCACCAGCAACATGCCCAGCGCCATGATGATGATGTAGCTGTTCTGCAGGAACAGGTTGGTGATGTTGACCGGTTTGAGCAGCGTGCCGCCCGTCACGATCTGGAAGAACAGCATGATCGCGATCAACGCAAACAGCAGTCCGTATTCGCGGATGTGGCGCGCGATATAGGCGCCGATCCCAAGGCCTCCCGAAGGCTCGGAATTCGCTTGTTCGATCTGGTCCATGACTTTCCCTATTCCCTAACGATCAAGGACATGATGCGCTCCTGGCTGGCCTCGTCGGCGTTCAACTCGCCCACGAAACTGCCCTCGTTCATCACGTAGATCCGGTCGGACATGCCCAGAAGTTCCGGCATTTCCGAAGAGATCATGATGACGGCCTTCCCGGCCGCGCTCAGCTCATTGATGATCCCGTAGATTTCGTATTTCGCGCCGACATCGATGCCGCGCGTCGGCTCGTCTAGGATCAGCACCTCCGGCCCGGTGAAGAGCCATTTCGCGAGCACGACCTTCTGCTGGTTGCCGCCCGAGAGGTTCATCACCTTCTGGAACACCGAGGGCGTGCGGATATTCAGGTCGCGGCGGTATTTCTCGGCCACTTCGGTTTCGCGGAAATCCTCGACCACGCCGTTCTTCGCCACCGCCCCGAGATTGGCCAGCGTGGTGTTGCGCTGAATGGTTTCCTCGAGGATCAGCCCGAGGCTCTTGCGGTCCTCGGTCACATAGGCGAGCCCCGCCGCGATGGCGCGGTCGACGGTCGAGACATCGGCGGGCTTGCCGTGGATCAGCACCTCGCCTGAAATGTCGCGCCCGTAGCTGCGCCCGAAGACGCTCATGGCAAGCTCGGTGCGGCCCGAGCCCATCAGCCCCGCGATGCCGACCACCTCGCCGGCGCGGACATGCATCGACAGGTCGCGGATCATCTGGCGGTCGCGATGTTCGGGGTGGCGCACGTTCCAGTTCTTCAGCTCGAACAGCACCTCGCCCGCGCGACGGGTCCGGTCGGGGAAGCGATGCGCCATGTCGCGGCCCACCATGTCGCGCACGATGCGGTCCTCGGTCAGATCGCCGCCGCGCGCGTCGATGGTGGAGATCGTGGCCCCGTCGCGGATCACGGTCACGCTGTCGGCCACGCGCTTCACCTCGTTCAGCTTGTGGCTGATGATGATCGAGGTGACGCCCTGAGCCTTCAGCTCCAGCAGCAGATCCAGCAGCGCCTGACTGTCGGATTCCGACAGCGCCGCAGTCGGCTCGTCGAGGATCAAGAGGCGCACGTTCTTCGACAGCGCCTTCGCGATCTCGACAAGCTGCTGCTTGCCCACGCCGAGGCTGTCGACCAGCGTGCCGGGTGCCTCGCGCAGCCCGACCTTCTTCAGCAGGCCCTCGGTCTGCTGGAAGGTTTCCTGCCAGTTGATCACGCCGCTCTGCGCGCGCTCATTGCCCAGATAGATGTTCTCGGCAATCGACAGGAGCGGCACGAGCGCCAGTTCCTGGTGAATGATGATGATGCCGCGATCTTCGCTGTCGCGGATGTCGCGGAACTCGGCAGCGGCGCCATCATAGACGATCTCGCCCTCATAGCTGCCTGCGGGATAGACGCCTGAGAGCACTTTCATCAGGGTCGATTTTCCCGCGCCGTTCTCGCCGCAGATCGCGTGGATTTCACCGTCACGGACCGCGATCGAGACGTCGTCGAGCGCTTTCACACCGGGAAAGGTCTTGGTGATGTTGCGCATTTCAAGAAGGGTGGTCATCCGACCTCTCCGGCGTCAAATCGAGTGGGGGGACTGGCCGCCCCGAAGGGCGACCAGCGAGTTGCAAGGCGGGGAGGCCCGGCTTACTCGATCTGATCCTTGGTGTAGTAACCGGAGCCGATCAGAACCTTTTCCCAGTTCGACTTGTCCACCGGCACCGGCTGGAGCAGGTAGGACGGGATCACCTTGACGCCGTTGTCATAGGTCTCGGTGTCGTTGATCTCGGGCTCGCCGCCCTTGAGCATCGCGTTGACCATGCCCACGGTGACTTTCGCCAGTTCACGGGTATCCTTGAAGATGGTCGAATATTGCTCGCCCGCGAGGATCGATTTCACCGACGGCACTTCAGCGTCCTGACCGGTGACGATCGGCATCTTCATATCGCCCGAACCGTAGCCCACGCCCTTGAGCGAGGAGAGGATGCCGATGGACAGCCCATCGTAGGGAGACAGAACGCCCTGCACCTGCTTGTCGGTGTAATTGGCCGACAGAAGGTTATCCATGCGCGACTGTGCCACGGCACCATCCCAGCGCAGCGTGCCGACCGTATCCATGCCCATCTGCCCCGACGGGATCACGACATCGCCCGACTCGATGAGCGGCTGCAGCACCGACATCGCGCCGTTATAGAAGAAATAGGCGTTGTTATCGTCCGGCGAGCCGCCGAACAGCTCGACATTCCACGGCTTGGTGTCAGGGAAACGCTCCTTGAGCCCTTGGACCAGCGAATTGGCCTGCTCCACGCCGACCTTGAAGTTGTCGAAGGTCGCGTAATAGTCGACATCCGGCGTGTCGCGGATCAGGCGGTCATAGGCGATCACCTTGATATCGGCGGCCTTCGCGTTGGCCAGAGCGTTCGACAGCGTCGTGCCGTCGATCGCGGCGATCACCAGAACGTCCACGCCCTTGGTGATCATGTTCTCGACCTGAGCGAGCTGGTTCGGAATATCGTCTTCCGCATATTGCAGGTCGGTGTCGTAGCCTGCGGCCTGGAACTGTTCGACCATCGAGTTGCCGTCAGAGATCCAGCGGGCCGACGATTTGGTCGGCATCGAGATTCCAACGGTTTCGGCCCAAGCCCCGGAACCGAGCAAAGCGGTGCCGATCGCCAGCACTGCGGCGGCGGTTTTGATTTTCATGGTGTCCTCCCTATGACGGTGCGCGACCCGTCGATCCTCCTCGCGCAGCCCGATACCGGGCGTGGGAGAAACACTAGCAATGTGGGAGCATGATGATAAAATTACATTCAACGCAATCTGCATACCGAAAGTGATATGCCCCTTTCTCACCTGATGCTGAAACCGGCGCAGCTGCGCCTGATCCGGGCGGTCGCGGAGTCCGGGCAACTTCAGCTCGCCGCTGAAAGCTGCGCCATGACCCAGCCGGCCGCGTCCCGGATGCTGGCCGAGGTAGAGCGCCGGGTCGACGCGCCGCTGTTCACCCGGCAGCCCAAGGGGATGGAGCCGACAGAGATCGGGCTGGCCGTGTTGCGCCGCGCCCGCGCCGTTCTGCGCGAGCTCGAGAGCATGGGCTCCGACATCGAGGCGCTGCGCAGCGGCCATGCCGGGCGCGTGCGGATCGGCGCGGTGACCGGCCCTGCGGTCGGCTATCTCGTGCCCGCGATCCGCGCCGTCAAACGCGCCTCGCCCGAGAGCGACATTTCCGTGGAGGTTCTGCCGTCACGCGATCTGTTGGGCTACCTCGCGGCCGGAGAGATGGACTTCATCCTCGCCCGGGTTCTGCCCGAGTTCGACAGCGAGCTTTTCGACATCACCCCGATGCGCGACGAGAAAATCGTCTTTCTCGTGCGCGCCAATCACCCGCTGGCCCGCTCACCCTTCGTCACGATGACCGAACTGGGGGATTACGAATGGATCCTGCAGCAGCGCGGCGCGCCGATCCGGGAGGCGACCTTCGAAGCCTTCGCCGCGCTGGGCCTGTCAGAGCCGCGCGACTGCGTGAACAGCCCGTCACTGCTGTTCACCATCGCCTATCTCGCGCAAAGCGACGCCGTGGCCGCCGTCTCGGAAGAGGTCGCGCAGCTTCTGATCCGCGAGCCCGTCAACGCGGGCTTCGCGGTTCTGCGCATCCAGCAAGAATTTCGGGTGTCGTCCTATTACCTGCTGGGCCTGCGCCGCCGCCCGCTCTCGCCGCTCGCGCTCAGGCTTCGAGAGGAACTGCTGCAGCTATCGGGGCAGGCAAGCTGATCTCAAACCTCAGCCACGTCCCGACACCCCTATCCGCTTCGCTCACCCGGTCAGGCGCGTCGCCCGCAGATCGCCTGCCTGTTCGAGGATAGGATAGGCGACATAGGTCACGTCCGTGTTGATCTGCTTCAGCGCGCGCACGGTTTCCTGATGGATATTCGTGGTCTCGATAGAAGCGCTGTTATTCGCGCGCAGCCGGGCAAGGTGAGCCGCCTGCAAATCGGCCTCGGCGGCTCGGGTGCGGTCTTTCTCCTCGACCAGCTGGCGCGCATCGTCGATCTCCCCCGACATCAAAACGTTCAGGGCCAGACGCGTGTTCGAGGTGACGCGGTCATGGAAGTCGGTCAGCTCCCGCAGCCCCTCTTCCGAGAAAGTCAGGCCGCGTTCGTGGATGCGCTGGGCGAGATCGACGAGATTGGTCGAAATCTGATCGCCTGCATCCTCGAGATGGTTCGCCACCATCGCGATCTCCATCGCGCGACGCGATTGCTCGGTGCTCAGCCGCGTCTCATTGAGCCGCGCGACATAAAGCTTGATCTCGTAATGCATCCGGTCGACTTCGCTCTCGTTGCGCTTGATGCGGGCGGCGACCTCCGGATCCCAGCGAACGAAAAGACCGAGCGCCGGCTGCAGCATCTCCAAGACCTGCTCGCCCATGCGCAGCAACTCGCGCGCGGCATTGCCGAGCGCATGGCCCGGATCGCCCAAGCCCTTTTGGTCGAGCGCGGTGATCCGTGTGGGCGACAGGTCCTTGCGTTCGACCACGACCGCCCCGGCAAGGCGCAGCACCGCAGGGATCAACGGAAGCGACAGGATCGCGACGCCGAGGTTGAAGACCAGATGCAGGTTGATCACCTGCCGCGCCGTCGTCGCGCCCAGAAAGTCGAGCGCACGCGGGAAGGCCATCAGACCGATCAGCACCAGCGCAGCGCCGCCCCCGCGCAGGACGAAATTCGAAACCATGATCCGGCACGGGATCGGATCAGCCGACAGCGTCAGCATCACCGGGATGATCGCCCCGCCGAGGTTCGCACCCAGCACCATCGCCGCAGCGCCCGTCCCCGGCAGCAGGCCCTGGCCCGCGAAGGTCACGAACATCAAGACCGCCGCGATCGAGGAATGCATCGCCCATGTCAGCAAGGCCCCGAGGACGAAGGCCGAGACGAGATCGCTGCCCAGCCGGGTCAGGACCGCGTCTACCAGTTCGCTGTCGCGCAGGGGCGCCGTCGCCTCGCCGATCAGGCCGAGCGAGAGCAGCACCAGCGCCAGCCCCACGAAGATGCGCCCCGCTTGGCGCGGACGGCGGGCTTTTGATTTGAGAAACAGCGTCACCCCGATCACGAGTAGCGCGGGCACCAGAACATGGATCGGCGAGAGCAAGATTTGCGCCACGATGGACGAGCCCAGATCGGCGCCCAACACCAGCGCCACGCCCGACACGGCGGCCAATGTCCCGCTGGCGGCGAAACCGGCGGTCAGGATCGCGACGGCGGTCGAGCTTTGCAGCAGCATCGCCGCCCCCGTCCCCGCGGCCATCGCGCTGATCCGCGTGCCTGCCGTGCGGCGCAGGGACTGACGCAGCGAGGCCATGAAGGCGCGCTCGACCCCGGTGCGGATCAGCCGAACCGCCCAGAGCAGCAGCGCCACCGCGCCCGCGAGATTGATCAGGAAATAGATCATAAGCTCTCCAAAATCCCGCGTTCGGCTTCGGATGCCCTCCAAGGCCACGCGGCTCTACCTCGTTAAACTGCATCAAAATGTGGGGTTCGCAACATTTTTCTTGAATTTATGCGACATAGGCCACATCAATTTTAAGGTTTGGTGAGTTTTCTCACCTTCGGGAAAAGCGATGGATGCGAGCGTGAAACAAGAGGGACAGCGACTGCGCAAACGCGACCGGCGCGAGCAGATCCTGTTCGAGTTGAAGCTGCGCCCCCACCTGCGCATCTCGGAACTCGCGGCGCGGTTCGGGGTCTCGACAGAGACGATCCGGCGCGACTTCGATGCGCTCGAAGAGAAGGGACTGATCGACCGCGCGCATGGCGGGGCCTCGCGCCCCCATCCGGGTCACTATCCGACGCTGGACGAGCGCGAACGCGACCAGTTTCAGGAGCGCGAGCGGATCGGGCGCATGGCCGCCGCGCAGGTCGCGCCCGGCGAGACGCTGATGATCGATTCCGGCTCCACCACGCAGCAGATGGCCCGGTTTCTCGCCATGGCAGGCACACCCTGCCGCGTCATCACCAATTCGCTGCCAATCGCCATGCTTCTAGGCGGAAGCGAGGGGGCGGAGGTGATCCTTGCCCCGGGGAATTACCTGCCGACGGAATCGGCGGTCGTGGGCGAAGAGACGCTCGAATTCCTGTCGCGCCATCACGTCGACCGGGCGGTGATCGGCGCGACCGCGCTCTCGTGCGAAGGCGTGTCCGAAACCATTCCGGGCTTCGCCGCGATCAAGCGCGTGATGCTCGCGCAGGCGAAGGCGGGCATGCTGCTAATCCTTGGGTCGAAATTCGGCATTCACGGCTTCACCCGCGCCGCCACGCTCGACGCACTCGCCTTGGTGGTAGCGGACCGCGCCCCGTCCGCCGATCTGAAAGAGGCGCTGCGCGAGAACGCCGTGGAGGTACTGCTCGCGAAGTGACACCTCTGACAACGGCGGGAGTGGCCGACCAGCCTGAACCTGCTGGTGATCCTAGCCGCAGTAGTGGTAAGCGAACGGATATCGGCGAAGGTGCAAGGGACGATCCTCTGATGACAATGACCGCGCAGGAAGCGCTCGTAGCTTATGAGCGCGCGCGCCATCGACTGCCCTCCCCCGGCCTGATCTCGACCAGCCAGATGGCGCGCGACCTCTCGGAGCTTGCCGATCTGTTCGACGTGTTCCTGCTCGATGCGTTCGGCGTGCTCAATATCGGAGAAACCGCGATCGAGGGCACACCCGAGCGCGTCGCGGCGCTGCAAGCTCAGGGCAAGCGGGTAATGGTCGTGTCGAACGCAGCCGGTGTTCCGCATGACGGCCTGATGCGGAAATACACGCGGCTCGGCTATGCCTTCGCACCCGAGGACGTCGTCACCAGCCGCACCGCCATTGTCGCGGCGCTGCGCTCCGCCCCTTCCCGCGCGTGGGGGCTGATGGCGAGCGACACGGCAGGCGATGACGAGCTGGATCAGTTCGACGTCACATGGCTCGCCGAGGATCGCGCCACCTACGACGCAGCCGAAGGGTTCCTGCTGATCGGCGCGGCGGACTGGACCGAAGAGCGACAAGACCTGCTCGAAGCGTCCATCCGCGATAACCCGCGCCCGGTCTGGGTCGGCAATCCCGATATTGTCGCCCCCCGTGAGATCGGGTTCTCGCAGGAGCCGGGCCACTTCGCGCATAGGCTCGCCGATGCGACAGGCGTGGCGCCGGAGTTCTACGGCAAGCCTTTCACCAATATCTACGACATCGCCTTCGCGCGTCTCGGTCCGGTCGATCCCGCGCGCGTGCTCATGGTGGGCGACAGTCTGCACACCGACATTCTCGGCGCACAGGCGACCGGAATCCGCTCTGCCCTGATCGCGGGATACGGCTTCTTCGATGGCGAGGACGCGCAGGCGGCCATTGCCTCCTGCGGCATCGTTCCGGATTTCGTTCTGGAACGACCGTGAGCGCGCCGCCGCTGCCCCCGGCGAAATGATGTGATTTTTCAAAGCCATCGCGCGCGCACCCGACCCGGCCGCGATGGGCTATACTTGATATGCACAGTTTAGTATGTGTGTGTCGCCCGAAGCGCACGGAGGCCAGACCTGTCATGGACTCACCAGAAAGCATCCAACAGCATTTGGCTGCGATCGTGGAAGGCTCGGACGATGCGATTATCACCAAGGACCTCGACAGCATCATCCTGAGCTGGAATCGCGGCGCGGAAAACCTGTTCGGCTACACGGCACAAGAAGCCATCGGTCAGCCGATCACGATCATCTTTCCCCACGACCGGATGGATGAGGAGGTCGATTTCATCGCCCGTCTGCGGCGCGGCGAGCGGATCGCCCATTACGAAACGGTCCGCCAGCGCAAGGATGGCAGCCCGATCCCGGTGTCGCTGACCGTCTCGCCGGTGCGCGATGCCGATGGCCAAGTCGTCGGCGCGTCGAAGATCGCCCGCGACATCACCTTGCAGCACCAACTGGCAGAGCAGCAAAGGCTGCTGCTGTCCGAGATGCGCCACCGGGTCGGCAATGCCTTCGCGGTGGCCGCGTCGCTGATTGCCGTCGCCGCGCGGCAGGCGGACAGCGCAGAGCAACTCAGTAGAGAGATGCGCAGCCGCCTTCACGCGATCGCGTTTCTCAACTCGATGACCGTGAACGACCCCTCGGGCGAACAACCCGATGGCATGCCGCTCTCCTATCTCGTGAGCACGATCCTGAAACCCTTCAGCGAAGGGGCGAGCGTCCAGACCTCGCTTCTGGATATTCAGGTGCGCCCTGCTGCGATCACGCCCCTGACGCTCGTTCTCTTCGAGCTTGCGACGAATTCGGTGAAATATGGGGGCCTGTCGCGGGACGGTCATGGCGTCGAAATAGACGCCGTGATCGAGGACGGGCGCTTCCGACTTGCATGGAAAGAGCCCGGCGTGACCGAAGCGGGATCCGGCAAGAGTGAAAGCAAAGGGTTCGGCACGTCGCTTTGCCGGCTCACCGTGTCGACCTCGCTTGGCGGCAGCTTCTCGCGCGAATTCACGCCGGAAGGATTGGTCGCGGCGTTGGATCTCGATCTGGCCATGGTAGCGCAGATGCCGTGAGACCGCCGGGCGCGGAGCTGCCCTGCGATTTGGGTTTCAGGCGTCGCGATTTGCGTCCGGCCCGAAGAAAAGGCTACGTATGTCGCGAAGATAAAAAGAAAATCGCGAGGCTCGACCATGGCACCGGATGGAAGCACAGCAAAACCGGCAGAGCTTCGGCACCGGATCATGGCCGGCTTCATCGGTAACGTGGTCGAATGGTATGACTTCGCGCTCTACGGCTATCTTGCAGGCGTCATCGCCCCGGTCTTCTTTCCGTCCAACGACCCGACCGCGGGCCTGATCGCGACTTACGGGATTTTCGCGGCCGGTTTCCTGATGCGTCCGCTTGGCGCGGCGGTGTTCGGGTGGTTCGGCGACCGCTACGGGCGCGCACGCACGATGCAGATCTCGGTCGTGATGATGGCAATGCCGACGCTGTTTCTGGGCATATTGCCGACCTATGCGCAGGTCGGTGTTCTGGCGCCGGCGCTTCTGGTTCTGGTGCGGCTGCTGCAGGGCTTGTCGGTCGGCGGGGAGTTCTCGTCCTCGGCCACATATCTTGTCGAAACCGCGCCCCTGAAGAAACGCGGCCTGACGGGGAGCTGGGCCAATATCGGCTCCATGTCGGGCTCGCTTCTGGGGGTCGGGGCGGCGGCGCTGGTGACGAACCTCTTCGATGCGCAGACGCTTGCGGAGTGGGCGTGGCGCCTGCCCTTCCTCGGCGGCGCGGTCCTTGGCACGGTGGCGATCCTGATCCGCCGCAACCTGCACACATCAGAGCATTTCCAACAGCACCAGGAGGGGCGCGACGAGACATCGCCCCTGCTCGAAGCCTTCACGACGAACCGCAGAGAGACGCTTCTGGCGGTGGCCTTCGCGGCCAGTTACGGCACCTGCTACTACATCGCCTTCGTCTATCTTCCGGAATGGCTGTCGGGTCAGGGCTTGATGGCACGGGACACCGCGCTGCTGATCAACACCGCGATGACGGTGCTCGTGATACCCGCGATGCCGCTGGCGGCAATCGTGGGCGACCGGTGGGTGCCGCGCCGGGTCTGGATCGCTCTGGCGATCGGGCTGCTGGCGCTGGTCGCATGGCCGCTGCACGAGTGGATGCTCGTGTCGGGCGGCGCATTGCTGCCCGTGGTCGTAGCACATGCCGTGACCTTCCTGCTGTTGGCCGTGCCGTTGGGCTCCGGCCCCGCCCTGTTCGCGGAGATGTTCCCCGAGCGGGACCGGCTCTCGGGCTATTCCGTGGCCTTCAATATCGGCCTCGGCATCTTCGGGGGCCTCACGCCGATGATCGCCACGAGCCTCATCGCCGCGACCGGCATGGTCACCGCGCCTGCGCTCTATATGCTCGCGGCGGGCCTCGTCGCGGTGATCGCGCTTGTGCTCACCCCGGATCGCAGCCGCGCGCCTCTGCGCTGAGCGAAGCAAACCCGAGAAACCGGATTGGAGGCTGGACCGATCACCGGGATGCGCTATCACGGTGACGGCGCGATCCCTCTCGGAAGGTGTGACGCGCCATTGAGCGTGAGACGAGCAGAAGGAACGCAGACCGGATGGAACAGCGCGGAACCGACCGTCTGAAACTCGCCCTCCTCGCGCTCGCCGTAGCGGCGCTGGTGGTGGGCCTCGCCTTCTGGGCGGCTGGCGCGGACGCCTTGGCGAAAGTCAGCTGGATCGTTGGCGTCGTGCCCACCCTCGCCGCGCTTGTCTTTGAGATCTCCCGCAGCCTCCGACGCGGCGAAGTCGGTCTGGATATCGTGGCCGCACTCTCGATGACCGCCGCGCTCGTCTTCGACGAGACCCTCGCCGCGGCGGTCGTGGCGGTGATGTATTCCGGCGGCACCTTTCTTGAGAGCTTCGCCGAGGGCCGCGCCCGGCGCGAGATGCACGACCTGCTCTCGCGTGTCCCAAGGACCGCGACGCGGCATCGCGATGGCGGGCTGGAGGATATTCCGCTCGACGAGATCGCCCCCGGAGATCGGCTGCTGATCCATCAAGGCGACGTGGTGCCGGTGGATGGGACATTGGCCTCCGAGACGGCCTTTCTGGACACCTCGGCGCTGACCGGGGAGTCTCTGCCGGTACGTCTGGCGCATGCGGCCGACATCATGAGCGGCTCGACCAATGCAGGCGAGGCGTTCGATCTGTTGGCGGTGCGGCCTGCGAAGGACAGTACCTATGCCGGGATCGTCCGGCTGGTCGAGGAAGCGCAGGCCTCCAAGGCGCCGATGTCCCGGCTGGCGGATCGCTGGTCTCTGGGCTTTCTCGTGGTCACGCTCGCCATCGCTTTCGCGGCCTGGTGGTTCACCGGAGACCCGATCCGGGCCGTCGCCGTGCTCGTGGTCGCCACGCCCTGCCCGCTGATCCTCGCCGTGCCGGTCGCTCTGGTGGCGGGCCTTTCGCGCGCGGCGCATTACGGCGTGCTGATCAAGGGCGCGGGACCGCTCGAGACGATGGCGCGCATCGGCACGCTGGTCCTCGACAAGACCGGCACCCTGACCGAAGGCCGCCCGCAGATCGTTTCCATCGATAGTCACGACGGGATGGAGGAGGATGAGATCCTGCGCTTCGCCGCAGCCCTCGATCAGGCCTCGAAACACCCGGTGGCACAGGCGATCGTCACCGCCGCGAAAGAGCGCGGCTTCACCCTGCCCGTCCCGTCGGATGTGGCGGAAATCGCGGGCGAAGGCGTCGTGGGCCATGTCGACGGGCGCAAGGTCATCGTCGGTGGCGACGATTTCGTGGCAGCGCGCGTCGGGCGCAAACCGGGCGATCACCCGACGATGGCCGCCGGGGCGGTTCTCGTCGCCGTCGCCGTCGATGGGCGCATGGCCGGGCATCTGGTGATGGCCGATCCGCTGCGCGAAGATGCGGGCGCCATGCTCGCCGGGCTGCGTCACGAGGGGATCGAACGGATTCTGCTCGCCACCGGCGACCGGACCGATGTGGCCGAACGCGTGACCGAGGGGCTCGGCCTCGACGGGCTGCGCGCAGGGCTCACACCGGACCAGAAGGTCCTCCTCGTGCTGTCCGAGCGCAAGCACGGGCCGGTCATGATGGTGGGCGACGGCGTGAACGACGCACCCGCGCTTGCCGCAGCCGACGTGGGTGTCGCCATGGGCGCGCGCGGGGCCGCCGCCTCGGCCGAAGCGGCGGATGTGGTGCTTCTCGTCGACCGGATCGATCAACTGCGCGCGGGCATCGAAATCGCCGCATCCTCGCGGCGGATCGCCTTCGAGAGCGTCGCCGCCGGGATCGGCCTCTCGGTGCTGGGCATGATCGCGGCCGCCTATGGCTACCTCACGCCGGTGGAGGGCGCCATTTTGCAGGAGGCGATCGACGTCGCCGTGATCCTGAACGCCTTGCGCGCCCTTCGGATCAGGCCCAAGTGAGGGCGGCAAACGACTTCGCGCCCTCACCCGAACCTGTGCTCACCAGTCCTATCGCAGATAGACCTGATTGCCGCTGCGCACGACGCTCACCCTGTCGCCGACGCGGAACGAGTTCGACATCTGGATGACGGTGATCGAGCCACCATTGTCGAGCCGCACGGTCCACGCATAGGACGTGTAGGTGCCGCCCTGGCTGGCGATGTTGCTGCCGATAATTGTACCCGCGATCGCGCCCGCGCCGGTCATCACGTCCTTGCCGGTGCCGGAGCCGAACTGATGGCCGATCACCGCGCCGACGAGGCCGCCCGTGACCGCGCCGACGATCTGGTCGCCGTCGGCGGTGCGGCGCATCGTGACTGGCTGCACCGAAACGATGCGGCCATATTCGATGCTGTCATAACTGTAGGTGGTGCGCGTGCCGGGGGCCGGACCGGCATAGGGGCCGTTGGCATAGGGACCGGGCGTCGGGTTGCAGGCGGCAACGCTCAGCGCCGCCGGCAGAACAAGAAGAAAGATACGCATTTTGAACCTCCATGGTAGCTCCGCCGCATGTCTGAGACATCCGGGCGTAAGAAGAGCTTGCCGCGATTCAGAGCGCGTTTCTTTGTTTTCGGACAATAAAAGAAAATAAGTCGCAGGCGGAGGCCGCGTCGCAAAAAGCGAGGATTTTGGCGATCCCTGAAGGACTCGAACCCTCAACCTGCTGATTAGAAGTCAGCTGCTCTATCCAGTTGAGCTAAGGGACCGCTTGGCCCCTAAATGCGCGATCGGCGCGCGTGGTGCAAGTTCAGATCGCGCGCATCAGGAAGACGGAATTCGGATCGGGCTGGTAGCCGACATAGGGCCCGCATTCCGCAAAGCCCGCGCGCAGGTAAAGCTGGCGCGCCGGGGCGAAGGAGTCCTGCGATCCGGTCTCGAGATAGAGCCGCGCCATCCCTTCGTCGCGCGCCGCCGCGATCAGCTGCTCGAGCATCCGCCGTGCCAGCCCCTGCCCGCGCATCTCGGACAGGATATGCATCGATTTGATCTCGCCCTCATCGGAGGCGATGCGCTTCAGCGCGCCCATGCCTACCGGGCGCCCCGCCTGACGCATCACGAAAAACGAGATGCCGGGCGCAGCCAGCGCATCGGGCGGCAGCATATGGATCGACTCGGGCGGCGTGTCCTCATGCATCGCCGCCGCGTGGCGGGCGTGAAGCTCTGCGAGATCCGCGCCCAGCGGGGTCTCGCGCGCGATTTCAATCGTGTCGTCCATGCGTCGTCCTCATCCGTGTCGGCGGCAGATTAGGTGCGGCGCGCGCCCGCCTCCAGCGCGAAAACGCCTCAGTTGCGGATGACTTTGCAGAACCCGCCCTTCCCGCGAATTTTCTCGCAGATCGCCAGCGCCTTCTTGCGCGAACCTGCCGGGACTTGCGCCGTGTATTGTGCGCGACGGCCGAAGCCCGGCATCACCGCGCGCACGAAGCGCAGCTCGGCGTCCCCAATCGCACCGGAATGACGCGCAGCGACCCGTTTACCGAAGGTCTCAGCCGACCGCTGGGTGCGCCCGGCGGCCACGATCACGCCCCAGGGCGGGACCGGATCGCGGAACTCCCGGATCGCCCTGCCCTTCGCCAATGTGGTGCAGGCCGCAAGGAAAGGCGTCTCCCCGTCGAGCCGGAAATCCACCGTCTCGGGCGGGGCGTCGCGCCAATCCTCCGCCGAATGGCCGGTGATCGCACGGACATAGGCGCGGGTCTCGCCCGCAAGCCCGCCGGTCTTCGCGATGAACCCCGCCGCGCGGTCCTCGCCGCCGTTATACCCGATCGCCGCGAGGCCGGGATTGCCGAAGCGCGTCGCCATCTCGGCCAGATAGCGCGCCGAGGCTTCGATCGCTTCGGCCGGATTGAACGGGTCTCCAAGCGCGCGCAGCCGCGCCGTGCCGGGCATGAACTGCGCGATCCCCTGCGCCCCCGCCGGGCTGATCGCGGCCGGATCAAACCGGCTTTCGCGCCAGAGAAGCCGCGCGAAATAGCCCGGGTCGATCCCCGCCTCCCGCGCCGCGCTTTCGCTAAGCCCGCAGGTATCGGCGAAGTAATCTGTCAGCCCGATGCAGCGCCGCCCATCTTCAGTGCAGCGCAAATCCGGCGCCGGAGGCCCGATCACCACCCTAACGGGCTGCGCGTTCAGCGCCCCTGCGAGGGCACAGAAGATCAAAGCGGATAGGAGGGCTCGCATGGCCGAAAATTACCGGGATTCCCGGAATCGCGCCAGAGCGACGTCGAGGCCCGCAAAACGCAAAACGGCGCTGCCGATGCAACGCCGTTCAAGTAATTCACTGGTGAGAGCGTGGCCCTCAGTGCGTCCAGTTCGCGCGGCGGTCGGTCGCGAAGTTCTCGCCATAGCCGCGGGCGCGGACGTTCGGGGCGCGCTTATGCGGCTCGGTCACGACGTAATCGATGCCCTTTTCCTTGGCATAGGCTTCGGCCGCCTCGCGGGTCTCGAAGCGCAGCCGCACCTGGGCCTGCGTGTCGTTGGAGCTGGTCCAGCCCATCAGCGGGTCGATCTCGCGCGCGTCGGAGGGGACATAGTCGAGATACCAGAACCGCGTCTTCGCGGTGCCCGATTGCATGGCGTTGCGGGCGGGTTGGTAGATGCGCGCGCGCATGGGCAAACTCCTCTGCGATACCTCTGGCTTTTCTTAGTGCATCTGAGCCAAATCGCAAGCCCCGGAGCGCAGAGGCGAAAGATCCGCGGCGATTGTGCATGGCATGCCGGCCCCGGAGAGCACGCCCCGCCCGCCCTGTCCGAAGGATACCGAAAGCACCGGTAGGATGAGGAACTGCCGACCGGCTGGGGAGCAAGGGGTGGGGGTGGTGCGCCGGCCGGCAGTCTGATGCTGCTTGCGTGGAAAATATGCGCCCAGCCCGCCACGAATTCAAGGCGAAGCGCACCGCAAGACACTGTTAAATATGAACAATTAGACAGGATGCGTTAAGCTTTTCGCAACCTCCCTCGCAAGCACTTGAATGCGAACGAAAAGAGGACAACTTTGGGGGGCAAGCAAAAGGTCTGCGCGATGCCTCACAACAATACCAATCTGCCCTCCGAACGCCCCGACGTGCTCACCCGCCCCAAGCTGGAAGGCGGCAAGCGGTTCGTGATGCACACCCAGTTCGACCCGGCCGGCGACCAGCCGACCGCGATTACGGAACTGTCTTCCGGTGTCGAGGGGCAGGAACGCGATCAGGTGCTGCTGGGGGCGACCGGCACGGGCAAGACCTTCACCATGGCCAAGGTGATCGAGGAAACCCAACGCCCCGCGATCATCCTCGCGCCGAACAAGACGCTGGCCGCGCAGCTCTACGGTGAGTTCAAGAGCTTCTTCCCCGACAACTCGGTGGAATATTTCGTCTCCTACTACGACTACTACCAGCCCGAAGCCTATGTGCCGCGCTCGGACACCTATATCGAGAAGGAATCGCAGATCAACGAGCAGATCGACCGGATGCGCCACTCGGCGACCCGGGCGCTGTTGGAGCGCGACGACGTGATCATCGTGGCCTCGGTCTCGTGCATCTACGGTATCGGCTCGGTCGAGACCTATTCGGCGATGACGCAGGACCTCAAGGCTGGCGATCTGATCGAACAGCGCAAGTTCATCAACGAGCTGGTGGCCCAGCAATACAAGCGCCTCGATGCAGCCTTCCAGCGTGGCGCTTTCCGCGTGAAAGGCGACACGGTCGATCTGTGGCCGGCCCACTTGGAGGACCGCGCCTGGCGCTTCTCCTTCTTCGGCGAGGAGCTGGAGGCGATCACCGAATTCGACCCGCTGACCGGGGCGAAGACCGACAGTTTCGACCAGATCCGCATCTACGCGAACAGCCACTACGTCACGCCGCGCCCGACCCTGCAGCAAGCCGCGAAGGGCATCCGCAAGGAGCTGGCGCTCCGGCTGAAGCAGCTGGAAGAGGAAGGCAAGCTGCTGGAGGCGCAGCGCCTCGAACAGCGCACGAATTTCGATCTGGAGATGCTGGAGGCGACCGGCGTCTGCAACGGGATCGAGAACTATTCGCGCTACCTCACCGGCCGCGCGCCGGGCGAGCCGCCGCCCACCCTCTTCGAGTTCATCCCCGACAACGCGATCGTCTTCGCCGATGAGAGCCACGTCACCGTGCCGCAGATCGGCGGCATGTATCGCGGGGACTATCGGCGCAAGTTCACGCTGGCCGAACACGGCTTCCGCCTGCCGTCCTGCATGGATAACCGCCCGCTCAAATTCGAGGAATGGGACGCGATGCGCCCGCAATCGGTCTTCGTCTCGGCCACCCCCGCCGCGTGGGAGCTGGAACAGACCGGCGGCGTCTTCACCGAACAGGTCATTCGTCCCACGGGCCTCTTGGACCCGGTCGTGGAGATCCGCCCGGTCGAGACGCAGGTGGACGATGTGCTCGATGAGATCCGCACCGTCGCGGCGCGCGGCTATCGCACATTGGTCACCACGCTCACCAAACGCATGGCCGAGGACCTCACCGAATACCTGCACGAACAGGGCATTCGCGTGCGCTACATGCACTCCGACATCGACACGATCGAGCGGATCGAGATCCTGCGCGACCTGCGTCTGGGCGCCTTCGACGTGCTGATCGGGATCAACCTGCTGCGCGAAGGTTTGGACATTCCCGAATGTGGGCTGGTCGCGATCCTCGATGCCGACAAGGAGGGCTTCCTGCGCTCGGAGACCTCGCTGATCCAGACCATCGGCCGCGCAGCGCGGAACTCCGAGGGCCGCGTGATCATGTATGCCGACAGGATCACCGGATCGATGCAGCGCGCGATGGACGAAACCGACCGCCGCCGCGCCAAGCAGATCGCCTATAACGAGGAACACGGCATCACGCCCGAGACGATCAAGAAGAATGTCGATGACGTTCTGGCCGGGCTCTATCAGGGCGACACCGACATGTCGCGCGTCACCGCCAAGGTCGACGCGGTCAAACCCGGCGCGAACCTGCAGGCGCATCTCGACGACATGCGCGCCAAGATGCGCAAGGCCGCCGAGGATCTGGAATTCGAGGAAGCCGCCCGCCTGCGCGACGAGGTGAAACGTCTGGAGGCGGTCGACCTCGCCGTCCACGACGACCCGCTCGCGCGGCAATCGGCGGTGGAGGCGGCGAGCGAGGCCGCGGTCAAGGCGCAGGGCCGATCGACTGCGGGACGGCCGGGGCAGCGCGGGGGCGTGAAGCGGAAGAAGGGGCGGTGAGGCTCATTCGGCACATTGCCCTGAGCGCTTGGCTCGGTGTGATGACCGGACCGGCGCACGCCCAGATCTTAACCTGCGCCGCCCCACCTTTCGACGAACCGACTGAAATCGCAGCGCTCGTCACACAGTTGCGTCCTGCCCTCGACCGCTGGCCGAGCCTGCATGTCGCGCTCTTTCAAGACGCTGGCGAGCTGTGTCTCGCCGACACGCTGCACGATGCGCGGGGATATTTCGAACCGCGCTCCTCCCGGCTCGTGATCGCCACCGACATGGCACCCGCCCTGCAAAAGGCAGTTCTGATTCATGAATTGCGCCATCTGGAGCAGAAATTCCACGGCTCCTGTCCCGATCCGAACCTGTCGATGAAGGAAAATGCCCGCGCGATCTTCGCGATGGAGGCGGACGCGACGACCTTCAGCCTCGCTGTGGCTTGGGATCTGCGCGAAGCCGGGATGCCCGACGCCTGGGACGCGCTTGCAGGATGGCCGATGCAGGACGATATCGCCGCAGCCTTCGAGACAGAAATGGGCCGCTCGGGCGACCTCATCAGCGCGGCCAGCGCCGCTTTCACCCAATGGTACGCGAAAGATGCACGACGCGAGCTATACTACCTCGCGTCGTGCAGCGATTATCTGGAATCCCGGGACAGGGAGCACAGAATGCTCAGCTATGATCGGCTTTCCGGCGGCTTCTTCGACGCTCTTTGCCGACTGCCAGATGGCGAAGCCTACCCGTGCACAGAGCCCGGAGACTGAGGTTCAGCCTCCGCTGACCGTCAGCCCCAGCAGCCGCCATTGCTGCATCCCGCCGCGGTAGTAATAGATCTTCTCCGCCGGGAAACCGGCTTCGATCATGCGGCGGGCGGCGGCGGGCGACTGGCCGCACCACGGGCCGTTGCAGTAAAGCGCGACCGATTTCACGTCCTCTCCGTCGCAGATGAAGCCCTCGAAATCGGGCTCGCAGCCCAACTCGCCCAGACGGTCGGCGGCTTGGGTATAGGGGATGCTGACCGCACCAGGGATCGCGCCGCCCTCGAAATCGCGGGTCACCCGCCCGTCGACGACCACCACGTTGGGATCCTTGAGAAACTCCAGCATCTCCAGCTCACCCACCGGGGTCACGCCGGGGGCCGGGATCATCGGCTGGATGCAGAAGCTCGGACAGGGGCGCGAGGTCTTGGCCCAGTCGCCCTCCAGCTTGTTCTCGTTATCCTGAATCCGCTTGATCTCGACCGGTCCATTGGCAGTGTCGACCGTGACGGACATGACGTCGGGGCGAATATTTACCGGCTCGGCGAATGCAGGCTCGACCAAAACAGGCGCAGCAGCCAGCAGCGCGGCAAGAAAAATGAAACGCATGATAACCTCCCTTTTTCGTGATCATAACACAGCTGCCAGCCTTGTCGCCGGCAGTGTGGACCTTTAGCTCAACGAAATGAGAGCGATTTTGATCCTTGGTGCAGCGGTTTGGGCGCAAGAAGCTCCCTCGCCCACATTGCTGCGGCGCACCCGTCACGCGGCGGCGCTCTGGCACGCAGGAGTGGCGGAGCGGGTGATCTGTTGCGGGGGTGTCGGGCGGAATCCGCCGAGCGAGGCGGAGGTGATGGCCCGGATCTTGCGGGCGGAAGGCGTGGCGGCTGAGGCGATCTTTCTCGAAGATCGCTCGACCAGCACTTACGAGAATATCGGCTTCGCACGGGCGCATCTGGAGAGCGACGAGGTGACCATCGTCACCGATCCCTATCACGCGCCGCGCGCGGTGATGATCGCGCGGCGGATGGGGCTGCGGGCGCGCACGGACTGTCCGCCGCACCGGGCGAGCGCGAAGGCCCGCGCCCGCGAAGGCTTCGCCTACCTTAAGCTGGGATGGTGGCTGGCGCGCGGCGGACCTTTGCCCTGAGGCGCGCGCCGCCTGCGTCAGTCGAGGATCATCTTGCCGATGATCAGCACGATGACCGCACCGACAAGCGCGATGGCAACGATCGCAAGCAGCCCACCCGCCGCCAGCACCGCCCCGCCCAGAAGGGCCACGATGAAGGGGGTCACGAGGGCGCCGACCACGCCGATCGCCAGATAGGCAGCCTTGTGCCGTCCACCCGAGACGACGCTCGCGATCCAGCCCGCCAGAAGACCTGCGAGCACGAGAAAGATCAGGCCGACCGTGCCGATTGCTTGCAGAACGCTTTCCATGATGTCACTCCGATATGTCTTTTCACATCAACGCGATGCGGGTCATGAAGTTCCCTCTCCGCGCAACCATTTCGGCAGCGCAGAAATATCCGTGCCCGCCCGTCAGAAATCGGCGGAAACCTCGTACATCACCGGCTCGAAATTGCGGCATAGCGTGTAGATCACGCGGTTGCGCTCGATCATCTCGGGGCTGCGCAGCATCGCCTGATAGTCGCCCCGCTCGTTCCATTTCGAATAGGTCGCGATCCGCGTGCGCGCGTCGTTCATATGCAGGCCCGCGCCGATGAAACCGGGCGCTTTCGAGATCACCTCGGAATAGGCGGCTTGCAGCTTCTCCATCAACTCATCGGCTGTGGCGGGCGTCATCTCGAAGGTGCAGATCACGGTCTGCCCTTTGAAATCGCTGGTAATCTCGGTCATGGGCGGTCCTCCTCGGCATCATGCTCGCACAGAAGCGCGCAGAAATCACCGCTCTTTTGCGGACCTGCGTCAGAGCGGCAGAAGCGCCCGCGCCGGGACCGCCACGATCAGCGCGATGCGGATCAGATCGGCGACCACGAACCTGCTCACCGCGCCTCATCCTTAGAACGAGTGTTTCTCGATCAGGGCACGGGCGGAGGTCAGTAACTCTTCCCCCGGCACACCCTTCTCTTCCATCTCGGCAACCCATGCGTCGATCACCGGCTGCGCGGCGTCTTTCCAGATCGACGTATCTTCGGCCGGGATCGTGATGATCTCATTGCCCAGATCCATCGCCGCCTGACGCGAGGGGATATCCTCGGCCTGCTGCAGGTGTCCCGCCTGCGCCGAGAACTCAACGCCCGAGACGCTGTCGATCGCGGCCTGCAGATCGGGGTCGAGCGCGGCGTAGCGGTCCTTGTTCATCGCGAGAATGAAGCTCGCCGTGTAGATTGAGGGGCCAGCGAATTGCGTGTGATGATGGACCAGCTCGCCGATCCGCAGCGAGGCCGAGACCTCCCAGGGCAGGAGCGCCCCGTCGATCGTGCCGCGCGAGAGGGCCTCAGGCACAGCCGGGACCGGCATCTCGACAGCCGTCGCGCCGAAATGCTCGAGCAGCTTCGTCGTGACCCGCGAGGGCCCACGCAGTTTCAGCCCTTCGAAATCGGGGATCGCGCGCACGGGTTTGTTCGCGTGGATCACGCCCGGCCCGTGCACCCAGGTCCCCAGCAGGTGAATGTCGCGGAAATCCGTATCGACCATCTCCGCCTGCGCGAGCTCCCACAGCGCGGCAGACGCAGCCTCGGCCTCCGCGACCAAGAAGGGAAGCTCCATCACCTCGGTGCGCGGGAAGCGTCCCGGCGTGCAACCCGGCAGCGTCCAGACGATGTCGACGACCCCGTCAGTGACCTGATCGATGAGGTCGGCCGGCTTCCCGCCCAGCTGCATTGAGGGGTAATGCTGGATGCGCACCCGGCCCTGGGACGCCTCTTCGACCGCTGCGATCCAAGGGGTGAGGATATGGGCGGGCACGAAGCTGGTCAGCGGCAGGAATTGATGCAGGCGCAGCGTGACCTCGGGCTCTGCGGCCAGCACAGGCGGCGCGGCCAAGGCGGCGGCACCAGCGGCAAGGGCGAAACTCTCACGGCGGGTAAATCTCTGGCTCATGCGGGTCTCCCTCTCACGCAGTCCAAAGCGGATTTACCCGGCGGATGCCCCCAACGTCCAGTTTTGCTTTTCGCGAGATGACGGGGCCTGTCGTCCGGCCACAGCAGCGGCGCTCGACGCACGGCAAATCCGTTCCTTCCCGCAAAAGAAAAACCCGCGCCAAGCGCGGGCTTTTCGGTGTCCCCGGAGCGTCAGGCCCTACCCCGTATCTCCGGAAATGAAAAAGGCCGGAACGTAATCGTCCGGCCCCTTCCAATTCGGTGTTAACCGAAATTAGTTATTCGAGGCTGCGACAGCAACGCCGAGCAGCAGCAGAACCGGGATGATGATGCCGGCGTTCGAGGACGACGACTGCTCAACCACAACGGGCTCGGGCTCGACGACCGGAGCGGTGTAGCCGCCAGCAAAAGCGGTCGAACCGGTGAGGCCGAGGGCCAGGGCGATGGTAGCGATCTTTTTCATAGTAATCTCCGTCATTACCGTAGGGAGCCGCCGGACTTTTCTGGCAGCTTCCCGGCGAGACTTACACAGCTTCCTGGGATTGCAAAGAGTGAAATACACGGCCCATTCACGCAGAGGCGAAGACTGTTGCACTTTGGCACTTTTCTTGCATGAAATGCCCACAATTCGTGTTTAACGCAGCATATGACACCATTCTGCGCTTCTGGAGTAGCGCGGATTCTGGAAAGAATTACGAGAACTTGCCGGGAACTGGCTTGCAATTTCGCCGCCCGGGAATCAAGGCACCGATACAGCACAGGCAAGGACGAGAATATGAAAATCGCGATGATCGGCACAGGCTATGTTGGCCTTGTCTCGGGGGTGTGTTTCTCGGATTTCGGCCATGAGGTCGTTTGCGTCGACAAGAACCCCGCGAAGATCGAAATGCTCGAGGGCGGCCGCGTGCCGATCTACGAGCCGGGGCTCGACGATTTGATGGTGAAGAACGTCGAAGGCGGGCGTCTTTCCTTCACCACCGACCTGAAGAAAGCCGTTGCAGGCGCCGATGCGGTCTTCATCGCGGTGGGCACGCCGACGCGGCGCGGCGATGGCCATGCGGACCTGACCTATGTGATGGCCGCCGCCGAGGAGATCGCCAACGCGATGACCGGCTATGCGGTGATCGTGACGAAATCGACCGTGCCGGTGGGCACCAACCGTCAGGTCGCGGAGGTGATCCGCAAGACCCGTCCCGACATCGAGTTCGACGTCGCCTCCAACCCCGAATTCCTGCGCGAGGGCGCGGCGATCGACGATTTCATGCGGCCCGACCGGGTCGTCGTGGGCACCACCTCCGAGAAGGCCGAGGCGGTGATGGGTGAGATCTACCGCCCGCTCTTCCTGCGCGAATTCCCGGTCCTCTATACCGATCTTGAAACCGCCGAGATGATCAAATACGCGGCCAACGCGTTTCTCGCGACGAAGATCACCTTCATCAACGAGATCGCGCGGCTCTGCGAGAAGACCGGCGCCGATATCAAGCAGGTCTCGCGCGGCATGGGGCTCGACGGCCGGATCGGCAACAAGTTCCTGCACGCCGGCCCCGGCTATGGCGGCTCGTGCTTCCCGAAGGACACCGCGGCGCTCGCGCGGATCGGTCAGGACTACTCCTGCCCGATAGAGATCGTCGAAACCGTCATCAAGGTGAATGACGACATCAAGCGGCGGATGATCGAGAAGGTCGTCGATCTCTGCGGCGGCTCGGTCAATGGCAAGACGATCGCGGTCTATGGCGTGACCTTCAAGCCGAACACCGACGACATGCGCGAGGCCCCTGCCCTCACCATCGTGCCCGCGCTCGTGGGCGGCGGCGCGAAGGTCCGCGTGGTCGACCCGCAGGGCAAGCGCGAGGGCGAAGCGCTGCTGCCGGGCGTGTCCTGGATGGACGATGCCTATGCAGCCGCGGAGAAAGCCGATTGCGTGGTGATCCTGACCGAGTGGAACGAGTTCCGCGCGCTCGACCTGCAGAAGATCGCGACGACGATGGAGACCGCGCGCATGGCCGACCTGCGCAACATCTACGCCGAGAAGGAGGTCAGAAAGGCGGGCTTCGCGGATTACGTCGCAGTCGGACGGTAAGGCCCGACGGCATAGGAACCGATCCGGGAGGGGGCTCTGCCCCCGCCCTTCGGGCCCCCCGGGATATTTCTCCCAAGAGGAAGAAGCGCGCGGTCAGGCCACCTGCCCCGCGGCCCAGCCCGAAGCCCAGGCCCATTGGAAGTTGTAGCCGCCGAGCCAGCCGGTCACATCGACGACTTCACCAATGAAATAGAGCCCCGGCACCTGCTTCGCCTCCATTGTCTTTGCATCGAGCGCATCGGTCGATACGCCGCCCAGTGTGACCTCCGCCGTGCGATAGCCTTCCGAGCCCACAGGCCGCACCTGCCAGCGATGGATCTGATCGTCGAGCTTGGCGAGGTCCTTGTTCGATTGCTCGGCCAGCCGCCCCGATAGCTTCGCCTCCGCCACCACGAAATGCGCCAGCTTCTCGGGCAGATGCCGCGCGAGCGCATTGTGCAGCGCCTGCCGGCCTGCCGCGTCGCGCTGCTCCGACAGGGCCGCCGCGATGTGATTGCCCGGCGCGAGATCGACCTTGAGCGTATCGCCCTCGCGCCAATAGCTGGAGATTTGCAGGATGGCGGGCCCAGACAGCCCGCGATGGGTGAACAGCAGATCCTCGGCGAAATGCGTCTTGCCGAGACGCAGATCGACGGGCCGCGCGAGCCCCGACAGCGGCGCGGTGCGCGCCAGATCCTGCTCGGCGAAGGTCAGCGGCACCAGAGCGGGCCGCGTCTCCACGATCTCGAGGCCAAACGTCTGCGCGATTTCGTAGCCCAAGCTGGACGCGCCCATCTTCGGGATCGACTTGCCACCCGTCGCGACAATCACAGAAGCCGCGCGGATCGGGCCTTGCGAGGTTGTGACGAGGAAAGCCTCGCCCTCGCGCGCCACCCGCTCGATCTCCGTCTCGAGCGACAGCACGCCGCCTGCCGCGCGCAGGTCGCGCAGCAGCAGGTCGATGATCTGCGTCGCCTTCCCGTCGCAGAAGAGCTGCCCCAGATGCTTCTCGTGCCAGGCGATCCCTGCCGCATCGAGCCGCGCGATGAAATCCGCGGGCGTGTAACGCGACAGCGCCGAGAGCGCGAAGCGGGGATTGCGCGACAAAAATCGCTCGGTCGCGTTTTGGCGGGTCAGCAGGCGGTTGGTGAAGTTGCACCGCCCGCCGCCGGAGATTCGAATCTTCTCGCCCGGACGCCGCGCATGGTCGAGCACCCGCACCGAGCGCCCGCGCCGCGCCGCCTCGATCCCGGCCATCAGCCCAGCCGCCCCCGCGCCGAATATCACAACATCGCATTTTTCCATGCCGCCTCGCTTGCCGTAGCGACGCGGGACGCGCAATCGAAATTTGTCGGATTTTCCTCTTGAAGCCCCGCGCGAGCTTGGCTAGATAGCCCCCACGTTGGGGCGTAGCCAAGTGGTAAGGCACCGGTTTTTGGTACCGCGCACCGTAGGTTCGAATCCTACCGCCCCAGCCATATTTTCCGACAGCACCAGTAAAACAAGGGATAACATCCCTTGTGGCACACCCGGTGTGTTACACCCCTCCAAAACTGCAACACACAGTGTGACACACAGGCGGGGCCGACCTCGCCTTGCCATCTCCCGAAAGCACCCCTTCTCGGCCGGCCCCTACATGATGCGGCGCGGTCGGATCTTCTATTTCCGAAAGCGCCTCCCGCTCGCCGGAGAAAATAGGGAATCAAACTCTTTTTTGTGCCTCTCCTTGCGCACCGATCTCCCAGCCGATGCCGTGAAGCGCGCCGCTGCGCTGCTCGCGGTCTACGAGCAAAAGGAAGACCAGATCGTGGACGCAATTCTGAACGACACCCTGACGAAAGAAGATGCAAAGGCTCTGCTGACGGAGGTTCTGCGCGCCGAACTCGCGCGACTTCTCCAGACACAATGCGAGATGACGAAAGCGAACGATGCGGAACTCGACGCGCGCGTTGAAGAACTCGAGGCCGAAAATAAAGCGCTCAAGAGGGCTGCGCGCCAAGGGAATTGGGATGGTGTCCGCAACCTGCTCGACGCGGCGACGAAGCTGATCGGCATTTCCGCCCCTGAGCCGCTTGATCCTGATCTTGGCCGCCAGGCTATCAGCCTGAAGCGGCGCTTGACCGAGATCGAAGTCGAGGTCCTCGAAGGCGACGATCTGCGCCAATGCGCCAAGCCGCTCCTGAACGAAACCGGGATCGAGGATCTCGACGCGTTCGTCCAAACACCCGTGCTCCTTTCGGTTGCGATCGCAAGGACATTCGAGCTTTGGCCCTCCGAAGACATGAAGGGAAATACGCAAGCCATCGCAAACCTCGCGATGGAGTTCTTCGGCGACGTGCCGGTGTCGACGATCACGCGCGAGAGGCAGAAAGCATTCTTTGAATGGATGGCGCGCGTGCCCAAAATCAATGGAAAAAGTCACGGCAAAAACCGGTTCAACTCCAATGGGAGAACTTTGAGCAAGTCGTTCGAGATTTCCCAAGCGGATGCGAAGGACGCCAAGATCACTGACGGAGTCCGAAACCGCAACGATATGTCGCTCGCCGAGAAGCGTGCCGTCCTCGCAGAGCAGCTTACACCGCGACTGGCGCGAGCGACGATCGAACGCAACCAAGGCGGCCTGAATCGCATTTTTTCTTCGGCGCGCGACCTCGGCGCCGAGGCGCCAGAAGTGCTTTCGCGTAAGGACATCTGGAAGCACCTCGAGGAGAAGATGCCTAAAGACGACCTCTACGTGCGTGTCACGAAGCCCAAAACCCGGAGGCCCTGGTCCGCAGAACGATTGGCTTCGTTCTTCCTGTCCCCGATCTACACGGGGGCATTTTCCGCAAGCAGGCGCGCGCGCCGTGGTCAGATCATCGTTCGGGATGCAACCTATTGGGTGCCTCTCATCTTGCTGACCCTTGGCACTCGCATCGAGGAAACCCTGCTTCTCAAACGCAAGGATGTTGTGCTGCGTAACGGGCTTCACTGCTTCAACTACAACAGCAGCGCAGATCAGCTTGGGAAGACCGAGAGCAGCCAGCGAACACTTGCGATCCCGCAGCTTCTGCTCGAATTGGGTTTTGTCGAGTGGTTTCAGTCGCTGCCTGAGAACCACGGGATCTTTCTGTTCCCCGACGCCGTGAAGCGGGCCTCGACAAGGGACGTGACCAGCCCTTTCAGCAAGCACTTGCGTCGCATTCTGTCGAATCTCGAAATCGATGATTTCCACGAGGATATCTATGCGGCGCGAATGACGTTCACGAGCATGCTCAACGCGGCCGGTGTGTCTGAAGCGCAGAGACAAGCAATCGCCGGGCACAGCCACGGCACGGTTTTGAACTGCCACTACACCGCCCACAATGTCGGGGACCTCAAGCTGGCCATGGACAAGGCCGATTTCCAGCTCGAAATTCGGTATAGTCCGAAGCATGGCTTTCCGATCATCCACGGTTGTAGCCTGAAAAAGCAGGAGGCGCTCAGGGTCGAAGTCACACTGGACGAAAATTCCGAAGCCGAGACGCTCCAGATCTTCGATACGAAGAGCAGGCAACCGCTTTTCGAGTATCACAAAGGTAATGTCCTTAATGCTCGCGATCGCCGGGAATGGGCGAGCGAGCTTCTGCGCAAGGTCGGGAATGCTCCGCTTCAGATGCCGCAGGACACCTCTCGCGTGGCCGCCATCGAGCATTTCATGGCGCTTGGTTCAACCGGGCAAAGAAACCCGTGAGGCAAGTGTTCTGCGGAGATATCAACGAAGCAGCGGGCCGAGTTTTCCGGCCCGCTGCTTCTATATCTACCGGGGGTCATGACTGATAGCTTCCGGAGTTACACTCACACAGCTGAAATCGCCTCGCCGAGGCAACCTCGGAAGCTTCGCGCATACTCTGCTCCAATAAGGAAGCAAGTTGGCCAGTTCGAAGCCCAAATCGTGATGGATTGGCCCAAGTGCAAATGACCGCCATGCGCTTTGCCCCGCTCTTTGCTCCGAGCAAGCGCTCGCTATGAGCTACTCCCCGTCTCTTGGACAGGATCTGGCGTAATTTAAGCTACTCTTTGCACCTGCTGATCGGGTTGGTTGATATCATGTCTCTGCCAATAGACCAGCGCCGGTGGCTTGCCGCCGAGGGCTGAGTGAGGGCGCTGGTGGTTGTAGAAGGTCATCCATTTCCGGATCGCCGCCTTTGTCTCCGATCCTGTCTCCCAGGCATGCAGGTAGACGCATTCGTATTTCAGGGTTCGCCACAGCCGCTCGATGAAGATGTTGTCGAGGAATCGGCCTTTCCCATCCATCGAGATGCGCACGCCCGACCGGCGGAGCCGATCCGTCCAAGCGAAGGACGTGAACTGAGAACCCTGATCCGTATTCATTATCTCGGGCGGGCCGAACTTGTGGATGGCTTCGTTCAGCGCCTCGACACAGAAGTCGGCCTCCAGGGTGTTCGAGATCCGCCAAGACAGAACCTTGCGGGTGTGCCAGTCCATGATCGCCACGAGGTAGAGGAACCCGCGCCGCATGGGCAGGTAGGTGATATCCGAGCACCAGACCTGGTTCGGGCGATCCACCCGCAGACCTCGCAGCAGGTAGGGATAGGTCTTGTGCCCCTTCGCCGGCCTGCTTGTGTTGGGTTTCTGGTAAATCGGCATGAGCCCCATCAGGCGCATCAGTCGCCGTATCCGCTTCTCGTTCACCAGGTGGCCGTCGTTACGCAGGTGCCAGGTCATCTGGCGGACACCGAAGAACGGGGTCTCCAGGAACTGCTCGTCGATCTGCCGCATCAGGCCGAGGTTCTGTTCGGTTTCGCCCTTCGGCTCGTAGTAATAGGATGAGCGTGCGATCGACAGCAGCTTGCACTGCTGCCCAATCGACAGATCCGAATGGTTCGGCTCGATCATGCCACGCCTCACTTCCCGCCCCAAGGCTTCAGCTTTCGTTCCAAAAAAGAGTTGGCCACCGCCAGCTCCCCGATCTTGGCGTGGAGCTCCTTCACCTGCTCCTCGTCGATCTCGGGCTTCCTTCGGCCCCCGCGCTCGAACACGCCCGACGCGCCTTCGAGCAAGGCCCGCTTCCATTGATGGATCATCGTTGGATGCACCCCGAACCGGCTCGCCAGCTCGGCCGCTGTCTCTTCACCCTTCAGGGCTTCCAGCGCGACCTTTGCCTTGAACTCGGGCGCGTGCTGCTTGCGTTTCGACATCTCTGATCTCCTTCTCGTCGAAGATCAGCAGACTGCAAATCGTAGCTTATGTCAGTGTCCGAATTTCAGGGGGTAGCTCACTACTTGAAATACAATCGATCCTGGAAGCTTGACGCCTTAAAGAGTCTCAATGCTACAAGCGCGCCGCCGTTCTTTGTAACTGCTCTCGCATTGTTTCCTTGAGAACCTCAGGAGAGACGATCTCAACTGCGCCGCTCCACCTGAAAAGGTGCCACGCAAGCTCAACGAAGCCACCCGAACAAAAGCTGACTTCCAAGCGGCCGTCTGCAAGAGTCCTTGTTTCCTGCTCTGGATGAAACTCGAAAGCTGAAGCCTCGTCGAGCACCGCGCTGTCGAAGCGCAACACCACATCTTCCGGTTCCTCTTGAAACACGCCGAAAGACTGGGCTGCGAACTCTTCCAGATCGAAGTCTTCATCCGCCCATGCGGGCACGCTCAGCACCTCGGGATTGGCCATTCTATCAAGCCGAAAAAGCATCGGATCACCCCAGTCGTTGCCTGCCGCGACGAGATAGGAGCGTGGCCCAACAAGGAGACCACGCGGAGCGACTTCATGACGTCGAGAACCATTGGCGGAGGTGTAGTCAAAGCGCAGCAAAACTCCGGCAAGCAAAGCCAGGTGACAAGCTCTCTGGATCTCGGGGGAGGCCGGGGTGCGCGGACCAGGGACCGCGATGGGAAGGCGCGCTTTCGAGAGAAGCTCCAGATCTGGCGCCAGCCGCATTCGGTCTTTATTGCGCAGCGCAGACAGCATTCGATGGCGAAGGATGTCGAGGCGATCGGCTTGTTCTGTTTCACCGCGCTTTCGCAAAGCGGCGATAGCGAGATCGAGGTCGGCCAGTTCGTCGGTCGTTGGAGCGAGCACCGAAGAAGGGAGATGCAATTGCAGCCGATACCGGAGCGCCTGCCCGTCACGGATAGCCTCGATCGGGAACACCAGATCGAGCGCCGCCCGCATGCGCTGCGCTGTGCGACGGCTCACCTCCATCTCATCCGCAATCTCGTCGATGGTTAGTCCATCGGCTGTCGCACCGAGACGTAAGGCGAGCTGGAGGTGACGGACGAGGCCGAGCTTGCGGGCGTCGTCAGTCATTGTGATGTGGGGAGGAGAACCGGGGCGTTCCCGAACGCCTCTTTGGCGACAGATACAGGATCAGCGGCCTCGAACAGCGCCTTGAGGGGCTGCAAGGCACATTCTTCCGCTTTTTCGTCATCCGTCAGTGCGAAGAGGGGCAAAACGTAGAAATACGCATAGTCTTCGTCTCCGCCTTCGTCGCGCCAAGCCCACAGGCCTTCCCCCGCAAAGCGGATTGCCACTTGGTTCTCATCGACCGCCTCGAAGTTTTCGATATTCCACTTGTCGTCATGCTCTTTGTTAGGATGCCAGCCGATGATGAGACATGCTTGGGTCAACCATGGCCAGTCGGGTAAATCTTCATTGGCATCGATCGCGTTACAGAGCCGCACAATGAACGAAATCGTGCCGAACGGCGCCTTATTAGCCTGTTTCTTCCCTTTGTTTTTCTTATGAGGGGAGGGCGCAATCCCTGCGTTATAGGAATAGGCGGGAGCGATCCACGCCTTTGCACCGCCGCCGCTCCCTTCACCTAAATCCACAACGTCCCCGAAGTATTTCTCGTCTTGAGCTTTTTCCCAAAGGCTGTCCAAGAGGGAATCCAGCTGGGGGGCGGATTTACGGAGGTTGGTCGCCGACTGGAACAACTTTCGGCCATGCTCTATTGCTACCTCGGGTATCATGAAGTCTCCTCGAAAAATTGGGATTTTGAACATCTGTGACGGCGAGTTCGTGCGACTTTGCTAGTCAGACATGTGGAACTGATAGGTAACACTGCCCTCATCTTCGGGCACTGCGATGCCATTGAAAATTCGACCCATGTCGGTTTCCTGCAGGAAATAGAACATGGTCTCGGCCCATCGGCCCAACGGCGTGTCCGTGTCCTTAGGCCAGCTTTTCAGATCGCCGGAGACGCTTCTCCACGTGCGAAGAAACGCGGGTTTATCGAGCACATTCTCCTCGACCCCGGCGTCACCGAGCACGATCACGGCAGTGACGATTTCCGATCCGACGGCCTGAACCTGCTGTTCGAGTTGTCGATCCGACAAAGGCGCGTGCCACTTGACCTCGACAATCGCGGTTTTGCCTGCACTGCTTAGGAGAATATCGGGCTCAACGTGTCGACGTCCCTCTAAACCATCTAACTGCTCCCACAGGGTGACCTCGATATCGTTGTCGGGTGTGAACTCGGAGGCCGCAACGGCGTCGCGTCCCAGAACCAGCTCGATCGCCTTGAAGCGATCATTCGGATACATCAACCGGATCGAGCCGAATACGGCGGATGTCACCATGTCTTCCTGGGGGCGTCGTTTGCCGGAAAAGGTATTTTCACTCCCGGCGCCGAAAAGCCAATGCGCCTTTCGTCTCGCGACCGCTTCCATCATCTCTTTGTATCCCAATTACTTTTTTCGAAAGCTGGCCTAAACCCTGGGCGAATGCCACCGTTTTCTTTCGTCTGAGCCTCGTCAACCAGAGCCTCGAGGATCGCGCTGGTATCCTGCTCGCCGAGCAATCGGCAACGCCGCGCGATCGCCGCCAGATCGCCCGGGGTGAGCCCTTCGAGATCGAACAAGGCGGCCGGAGGCTCGACCTCAAAGAACTTCCGGAACGCGATGCCAAGTTGTGGGGCGCTCATCGGGCGCAGTTCTGCGTTGATGGTAAAGCGTCGCCGGGTTGCACGATCGAGATGGTCTGCGAGATTGGTGGTGCAGGCAAACGGAAGGGGATGGCTTTCCATCCAGGTGAGCATTTCATTGACCTGGCTGACCTCCCACGACCGTGCCGCGAAAGCGCGGTTGGCAAGCAGCGAGTCCGCTTCATCGAAGATCAGAAAAGCGCCTTCATCCCTCGCCTGAGAGAAAGCCGACGCAATAGCCCTCTCCGAGCCGCCGACGAACATGGACAACAGGTCGGATGCGCGTTTCTGGATAACGGGCAACCCCATCACCTCGGCAAGGTGCCGAGCCAGAGCGCTCTTGCCGGTCCCCGACGGTCCGGAAAAGCAAAACGAGATGTTCCGAGTAGCGTCGGCTCGGCTCAACTGTTCGATCAGGCGGTTCACATCCAGATCTGTGTCAATCAGGGCCTGATCGAATGCGTGCGCCTGCTCAGTCCCGGGAGGCTTGGAATGTCCTCCGCGAAGGGCTTTATCTGCCGCGCCAATCGCGACATCCAAGTCGCTCTCGCCACCGTCCGTCAGCTGTGCAACCTCAAGCGCCCCGGCCACGAGGGCTGGCGGCACCTCTACGTGTCGCGCAAGCTGGCGTATCTTGTCATCGCTGAGCGGAAGATTGTTGCGCTCTGCGAGGCGTTTCCACACCTGCTCCCGCACGGACGCCCCGGGCATGCGGATTTCGACCGTGAGCGTCATACGCCGAAGCAATGCCGGGTCACAGTTCTCGATGTCGTTTGTCGTCCACAGGACCGGTATCGGGTTGGTTTCCAACATCCGGTGCAGGTGGATCCGCGAGCTACCTGTCCTGCGGCCGAAGAATGCGGAGAAGAAATCGCGCTCAAGGATGTCTTCCAACTCGTCGAAAAGCAAAACGCCTTGTTCTCCAGGCAGAATGCGCTGCGCGAGCCGGAGGGCGCTCGAGCGCTCCTTCGACGTCGGAGCCTCGCCCTCATCGTCGGTCTCACCGACAGCACGCAACGGGAGACCGATCTGCCGTGCCAGAACCTTGCAGAACTCTGTTTTGCCAGTCCCGGGCGGGCCGTAGAACAGGAGATTGATACCGGGATTCCCGCCGCGAGTGGCGCCCTCAAGAATGCGCGCGGACAGATCGCGAAGTTCGCTCAGGTGGGTGAAGTCCTCCCATTCAGTTGCTGGCTGCCTGGCCGCAGGAAACAGGCCTTCGCGAAACTCCGCAGGCGTGCTGCACCCTCCGTCGATAAGGCGCGAGAGATGGCGCGGCACCTCGAGATTGAGGCTTCGACCTCGCGACCAGTCGGGCCGCTCAATCAAGCCAGCAGAGAACAGGCGACCATTGCGAGCCAGCGCACTGCGCACTTCGCTCGCAGGCCTCCCCGCCGAGAGCGCCACGGCGGAGTGCCGATCCATTCGCATGTCATCGAGGAGTAGGTCGCATAATTGTCCGATCCCGGTCTGGCCTTCAGAATGGAGCGCCAGCCGAAGGATCGAGACCTCGGTTTCGTCGAGGCCGACCATGTTTCCGAGGCTAACAATCGCGCGCTCACGCTGGTCTGGGGCAGCCTTTGAGAGGGTGGTGTGGTGCTCTGTGATCTGTTTGCGGAGCAGAGACCATTCCTGTTTTGTCACGCGGCGTGCTCTATGGTCTCGTCCGGGCTCCCAGTCAAAGTCCGGATCCACATCCTCCATCCAGTCCGAAAACAGAACGGCGGCTTGTCTGCTTGGCGATATCGTATCGTGAACCCGATGGATCGCTTCGAAGAGCATTCGTTTTTCAAAAGGTGTCATTGGTTCGTCTCCATGCTGGGAGAACGAATACCTGACAGGTGTGCCAAAATCGGTCGCACCAAATCACCCAACTGAGTCCGGTTGCTCCACTTTTGAAGGGAGTGAAGCGATACGACTTTGGTTTCCGAAAACAAACCGACGCAAGAATTCGTGTTTGCTGCTCTTTGACGTCGTGAGACAGCGCACGCAACATGGATGTGCACAACCAAATGCACGCTCCAATCGCGCGCTTCAAAAACAAAAGCTGCCAACGCGCTATGCGTCGGCAGCCTCACGGCGTTTTCTTGGGGATGGGTGAGTTTGGCTTGATTCTGCCTGCAAACCCCAGGAGAGCCTAAGCATCACGGCGGCGACACTTCCACTGCCCCATTTGCCGCCTTCGCACCCAACCCCATCCGCTCAAGCAAATCACGCTGCTCGCGGAGGGAATGGCACTCCATCTCGAGTTTGCGCAGGCCTTCTTCCATAGCCGTGCGACGGGCGTCCCACTCGCGTTCCTTCTCCTCGAGGGCAGCGATCCTTTCATCCTTCGCCGCAACCTCATCCTCGAGGGCATTGATACTTGCTTCCAGGCCCTCGACCCGTGCGCGATTTTCCTGGATTTCTTCCTGCGTGCGCTTTTTGTGCCGCTCGCGCGATCGACCGGCGTGGATCCTCAGATCCCGCCGGAATTCGACGACCGCCTGTTCGATGAGCTTTTCGTCAGTTTCCTCGACATGCAAGAGATAGGCATCCTCGCGCTCCCTTTTGATCTGCGGCAGCATCAAGGCCATTTTGCCACGCAGGCTTCCACCGTTGATAGAGCCCTCGACGCCATGGTTTTCCTTGAGTTCCTTGGTGACGAGCGGTGCGCTGAGATCTTCCTCCGAAATGCCTGCGTCGAGAAGCGCTTCGATGGCATCGCGAAGTTGCTCATCGAGGTAGTTGGGGGGGCGCCCGCCGGGGTTTTTGGCCATATCTGCCTCCAGTTTGTCATTCATGAGTTTGTCTTTCATGGGTTTGTCTTTCATGGGTTTGTTAATCCGCGCCGATCAGGCGACGCGGGAAGATGTCTGTTCCACGAGCTTCCAACGGTTGATCCGCCCGTCTTTTTCGCCCCGCACCAGGTTCTCGCGCTCGAGTTCTTCGAGGGCACGCGCAACGGCGCGCTTGTTGCTTTCCAGCTTCGCGCCTTCGGCGAAGAGGTCTTGTGGAAGAAGGCTCGCGAGATCGGAGGTGGTGAAGCCGACCATGTCGTCACCGCGCTCGTTCAGAACAGCCTTGATCGCCGTCGTGAGCCTGTCACTGTTGGACGGCTTGCTGTTCACGTTCGCGGCAGGGGCAGGACACTCCTCCAGATGTTCGAAACTTGCGACGACCGCGGTGATCGGGCGCCCCTTCCGGTCGTGCCCGATCTCGCGCGCCGCGAGCCGATACTGGAACCCATGTCCCCGCTCGAGATTGCGCTGCTTCTCCTGGGTGATCCGCCCTGCCCCATGACCGCACGGCTTGCAGTGGAGCTCCGTGTCGACATTGGCCCTCAACGAAGACGCCCCCCTCGCCCCCCGATCCGCGTCTTTGCCCGTGTGATGGATCAACATGACATGAGCGTTCAGCGCCTCCGCGATCTGACGCGCCGACCGGATCGCATTGGACATCTCCACATTCGAGTTCTCGTCGGCATCCCCGATCGAGAGGATCAGGGTGTCGAACACGACCAGCGAGAAGCCGAGCCCGTGCCGTTTCACGAGACTTTTCGCGGCGGAGATGATTTTTTCGACGCAGATGACATCGCCGAGTTTCGGCATCATTTCCACGACGTGAAAGTGCTCCTTGCCCTCGTCATCGCGGAAAACCGCCGTGGCACGGCTATTGACCGAACGAGGACCCTCGGCGGCGACGTAGAGCACCATGCCGCGCCGGACGTCCCGGCCGAGAATCTGGGTGCTCGTCACAATGTGATGCGACAGGCGGATCGCAAACGCGGATTTGCCGCTGTTGCTGGGGCCCACGAGGAGAGACACCTCGCCGGCGAGAAGAAGATCCTCGACGACGTATTCCGGCATGTCGTTGACGTCGAAATCCGCGAGCGAGTGGATTTTCATGGCGTAGTTGGATTGGTTCTGCATTTCAGTTCCCTTGGTTTTGTGCCGGGGGCGGGATTGCTCCCTGGCTACCTGTCGGAAGCTGGTCAGGAAGTTCGGAACCCAAAAATTATTTGAGCTCATTTCGCGATTTTTTTTGCGACGACTGGCGGACGGGCCGACTGACGACGAGAAGGCCCTACGGGCCCCCTTGTCGTCTGTCGGCCCGTCTGGCGGAAAATTTTTGTTCTCGAGCGCCTGGACCCATCTCCCGTTCAAAGGAGAAAACCATGTATCAGAACCCCGAAGCTCTACTGTCACAAACCCAACTTGCCGCCAGCCTCGGCGTCAGTTCCCGCACGGTCCAACGCTACGTTCGATTGGGGAAAATTCCTGTTCATCGGATTGGCCCCGTGCCCGTTTTTCGTTGGTCGGAGGTATCAGCGGCCCTGGGCCTCGGAGAGGCGCCGGGACGCTCGCAGACGCCGTGATGGGCGAGCCGGGAAACCCCGGCCCGCCCGTGAGTGCTCAAAGCCGCTGGCGCTCGATTGCCATGAGATTCAAGCGAAACAGCAGCCGTTCGGCGTCCATGTAGTCGAGCAGGCGCTGACGCAGCGCGCGGAACACATCGAGCCGTGCCCAGACCCTGCGCGTCGCTTCCGCCAAACTGTCGGAAAACTGATAGCCGTCCGTGTCGTAGGCGAGCGCAATCTCCCGGTATCCCGGCGCCAGTTCTTCGAGCATCTCGAGCACCAGTTCCACGAGCGCATCGAGATCCTCGGAGCTCTGATCGAGGAGGATTTCACCTGCCTCGAACGACGGACGCAGTTCATGCCGCGAGAGTTTCTCGAACGGCGCCTTCTTCATGGCGTCGGCCAGTTCCCGCGCGGCGCCGATCGCGGCCACCGCGACCTCTTGGGTATCCATAGTCTTTTCGAACATACGCATTGAGACCTCCTTGCGTATGAGCAGACGGAACGTCTGCTCCTCAAGACCGCGCCGCCATCTGCTAGCGGCAGGCAGCGGCACGGGGTTAGCAGTCAAGCAGCCAAGGGCGGCAGTGCTTGAAACGCGCAAGGGTCCGCGTCGCGAAGAGCGTCGAGATAGTCGCTGAACTGGTCAGTGAGCCAGCAGATCTCCGGAACGACCGGATCGTCGGGATCGATCAAGGCAAAATGTTCCGCTTCGGCGGTCTCGAAGTCATCGACATGCTCGAGGGTAAGCAAGTCGCGCAGCCCCTGGAGCTTGCGGGCCAGGCGCCGAGTCAGCTTTGGCTGCTCGGGAAGATCCCTGAGGATCTCCGCAACCTGCTTGATGGCTTGGCCCCCACCAAGCAGACCAGCCGCATTGAGAAGCGGCTCGGCGTGCTCGGTCAGGAACGACGACATCGCGATCAGTTGGGGTTGAAGGGGGGTAAAATGTTTCATGACAGAACTCCCTGTCATGCCTCGGCGATGTTCGCCGGGCTTCAAGATCAGCGTGATCTTTCTCCTTTCTCCCGCTGCAGGATGAGTTGAGGGTGTGACCTGGTGGTCGGCGAGCTTCATAAGGAAGGCTCGCTGACCATCAGGGCGCGCCAGACCGAATCTGCTCTCGAATGTCGAGCCAGGCGCGTGCCGCGGCATCACTCTCTGCAAGTGCCCGGTATTCCTCGCCGGCCTGGCGAGACCGGTGACCGAGATGCGCCGCGATGACATTGCCCGCGCTCGCGGGGTCATGGTGACGCAGATAATCCGCCGCGAGCGTGCGAAGATCATGCGAGGGCACGCCGAGATGGCGCTTGATGATCTCGCTGGGATATGTGCTCGGCGGCGGCACCGTCGAGAGGGTCAGCCAATTGCGGCCCAGCAACTCGCGATAGCGCAGATGCACAAACCGATCAGGCCGTCCGCCGAGAATCCACGCATCCAGAAGGTCGCAGATTTCGGGCCAGAGCGCGCCAGCTCCGGTTCCGATATCCGTTTTCTGCTGCTCCCAGCTCAACTCCCAGACCCCGTCCGGCGCGCGCGTCAGCTCGCAGCCGATCTGCCAGGAGGCGACGTCCCCGGTGCGACCCGGCTTGTTGACGTGTATCCCGATCAGGACAGCAGCACGCAGAGAAGCCTCATGACGTGACGAATGTCGCGGCGACTTGGCGGCCTGACCCGTGAGGTCCGCGATCTTGCGGATGATCGCTTCGAACCCGCCTCGTTCCATGAGGGCCCGCACGCGGTCCGCTTTGAGCTTTCCCTGCAGCTTCGCCCGCTGCTTACAGAGGTCGCGCATGCAACGTAGCCCGTTTAGCCCTTTCGCCGGAGCCCCACCGTGCTTCGCGAGCGCGATCAGAGCGTCGAGATACCCGGCGATGGATCGCTGCCGCACGCCATCCGCCTCGAGCGCCTCCGCCAAGCTGAACGCGAGGTAGAAACCTGGATCGGGCGGGAGCTCGCGCGCCTGCTGGATCCGCGCGAGACGGCTCAGTGACGCGCAATAGCGCCGCTTTGAGCTCTCGCTGAGTTTGGCCGTCAAAAGCCCCGGCATCATGGATTGCCAGAGCAGCGGCCAGTAACCGATGTCGGGAAGCAGGGGAGCCGCAGATTGCGACACGTCCCCCCTGCCCTTGCCGGACCGTTCGGCATAGCGTTCAGCACGCACCTGTCGCCCGGCCGCTGTGGAGACCCGAGGCGCATAGCGTTCGAGCGTCACCAGAAGTGTCCGCAAACTCGCCTCGGAACGCGCCGCTCGCCGGAAGGTCTCCGCAGACGGATAATCCTCCGGCTCCTTGCGCGCTTTCATCTCCGCGAAGAACCGCCCTGTCACAGCGGCTGCGCCGCGCAACAGGTTTTGCCGATCCTCGAGCATTGCGCGCCGCACCGAGGGCGGCGCGGTCGCGAGATGCTCTTCGAGCGTTAGTCGGGTCATTGAGAAATCCTCTTCTTCAGTTGCCGGAAAACCCCCGGGTGTTTCGCGAGCAGCACTTCGCGCATTTTGACTGCAGCCTGTTCGCCGCTGTCGCGACCGTAGTGCCGGCGCACGGTTTCCTCGGTGTCGCCGAGGATCGCGGCCACGAGGGCGAAATTGCCTGGGTGAATGGCCAGCACCAGCGTCGCAACGGCGTGTCGCGCCTGGTGCGGGTTGAGATCGAGGCCGACGACCGCGGTGCCCATCCGCCAGAGATCCGCAAACGAACTCGGAGAAAGACACCCGTCCGGAAGGGTCAGTCCCTTGCGGACGAGCCGCGGTTTGGCGGTTCCCGGGATGACATACGGCGTATCGGTGATGCCCCGCAGCCTCAGGAAACGGGCGCGATACTCTGTCATCCAGCGCCACAGGATTGCGGCATCCGCCCCCATGACATGCAGGGTAACGGTGCGATCATTTTTGACCTCGCCGACGGGATAAGAGATTTCAGCATGGGACTTCTCCTTGAGCCAAGTCAGGTGACCCGACGCGCCTTCACTGCCGCGATAGCGCAGTCGAATGAGGTTTTCTGGCCGCACCGGTCGCGAAAGCTGAATGGCCGCGAGCACGGCCGCTTCATAGCGGCGGAGCGCGGTGATTTCGCGTGCCTTGGACCCGCTCGCGCGTGCCACCGAAATTTCCGTTTCGGCATGCTCGGCGATCAGGCTCGGCGCGTTAACAAACCGCGCCGCAGCCTCGGGTGACCGCTGCAAAATTTTGCAGACACGTTCGGCCTCCGGATCCTTCTGTTTGCCCGGCTCGACGACGTGTTCCGCGTGCAGCCTCCGCACAATGTCGACCGTCGCCAGGATCGAAGGATTACGTAGCCCATGCGCCGCCAGCGTCCGCAGCGCCGTCAAGCGAGCCTTGAGTGTCTGTGAAGCCTTCGGATCACGCAGCGCATCGCTCGCTTCAGATCGTGCGATCTGCTGGCGACACGCCGCATCGAGAACCGGATACGTCATCAGCGAAGCAAGATCAGTCAGGTCGTCTCGGGAGCCCCCCTCTTCTTCCGCCGCGCGGACCAGCCAAGCGATCGCGCTCTGGTATCCGCTCTCGGCTGCCGACAGGTTGGTCGGAAGCCTGCGGCCAGACTGGCCGGTCGCCTCCTCGAGTTCCGCGAGGACTTTCACCGCGTCTTCGCCTGCGGCCATGCGGTCCCTCGCGTCAGCAACAAGATCTTCGGGCTGCGCCAGGCAGACGCGGATCGCGCTGGCGACAGAGTTCCGAAACGCCAACGGAAGGCTGTTCCAGACAATCCTCTTTGCACGTCCGGAAGGCTTCGGGTTCGCAAGCGCATTCGCAGGCAGAAGATCGCGAAGGTCAGGGTCGTCCAACATCTCGACGCGAAGCTCCGCAAGCAGCCTCAAAGCCTTGCGAAGGGATTTTCGTGTGCTCGCCGAAATCCCGCGGCTGATGCGCTCGATCTCCGCCTGGTCGAGAGCTTGCGGCGCGCAGTTCGCCCGCGCGCGTAGCACGAAGAGCGACCGGTGCTTCCGATGGGCGAACCGCGCGCCCTTCTCGACAAATCCTTCACGCGCTTCGACAAACTCGATCAGCCGGTCCCAGTCCGACCGACCCGCCCGCTCGGGACCGGAGCCTGCCTGAGCCTCCTGAAAGCGACGCAACAGGGCGCGCACCCGTGAATTTCCAGTTGCCCGACTTTTTGCGAGGTCTTTTGCCCGGCGCGCGACAGGTCCATAGGAACTCGGTGCGATGTGCCGGTCGAAATACCCGAGATCGGCGGGGATCAGACCGATGTCGTCATCAATCATCGCCAGGCGCGCAGGAATTTTTTCCAGCTCGCGGATCGCATCGTAGGGCTGCGCGCTTTCCTTCGCCCAGACGAGCACATCGGCGAGGGACGCATGTTGAGTTTCGGGGAAATCGTCATGGGAATGTTCGCTCATCGCTTTGCCTTTCTGTTGCGCCCCGGATCAGGGCCCTCGCGAGATGGGGCCCGGATTCCGAGGCGGTGCGGAAAGGCGCGAAATTTGTTCTGTTTGGATGCGATGGTGCGTTTCGGAGGCGTTTCAGCTTTCGGTCAGCGGACACGAATTGAGGCGAACTGGGTGGAAAGCTGTCGTTCGCTGCAGTGATCACCAACGACAGCAACGCGCAGGGAGGCGAAAAAATAGATACCGGAAGCTCTGTCTCAACTGGTTGGGACCACCGTTCAAAGGAGAGTTTAATATTTTTCTCGGCTGATGGCGCAGTAATGCCCGTGGGGCACACGTAACTTGATGAGGCTTAGAGTGCGAAGTAGCGTGGCGCCACGAGAGAAGCCGAATGAAAATATTCGGCTCTTTGTGAAGGTGCTTATTGATGCAGCGGGTAAAGAAAATGTAGATGGAGGCGCGTCGGGAAGCCACTGAAGCTTGCGTGTATCGGTGAGACGGTGCACCGGCAAAGGCTTCCTCGGCGCAGCGACGCCTCCGAAGGCAAGAAAAAGGTTAGAGATGAGCGTTAGTGAAGATGAAATAAAAGAGAAGCTGGCTACCTTCCTAGAAAAAAACAGTTACTCCGAAATACTTACGGGGGAAGATGGAACGATTTTCATTGCGTCTCCCTGGGGCGACAAAACAATCGGCCTGGTTGTTCCTAAAGAAACCGAGAAGCAAGATAGCCTTTTCGACAGCCTCAACGTCTGCACCCTGCCTGAAAAATACTCAGCAATCTATCATAGGGACACAAAGCAGCTAGAAGTCATATGGACTGCATATCGCTTGAACTCGGCAAGCGCGGAAACTGCCGAACGAGAATTTGAGTTCCTATTTGACGGAAATACGCATAAATGTTGGTTTGGAGGAGCATCGCAACGACTGATGAATATCGCTTCTTGCGCTGAGCCGGTTTCAAATTCAACTGCAACCAACTACAGGAACTTAATGTCCTTCATAATCCTTCAGCGCCTTGGGGACGATGAAGACAATCATCATGGGGGACGCGCGTTGAGCACCCCACGGTCTTTCTACATCGAGCTAGGGGAGTTAGACTGGGAAGAAATCGACAGTTTGGTTAGTCATCTAAATGCCTACATGTCCTATTATGACACAAAGACCCCTCAAGTTCTTATTCACGAACCGATTATAAAAGACTTTGCAGCAAGGGATCGGTATCTTCATGGGGATTTCCCCAGTAAAATTTCTGGCCGCGAGATCGACATCAACGCACTGACCTACTGGAGAGAGGCGACGCTCTCAAGCAATGAAATCGTAACCTTCTTGACTTGCTATAGGATCATTGAGTATCTCGCATTTCATTTTATTGAAGCTCAAACACGATCTCGTATTAAGAAAGTTTTATCTTCCCCACACGCGCTCTCTAAAATTGACACCACGATGCGATCTGTAGTGGAGGCATTGTCCGCTAAGAACGCCACGGAAGACATTCCTAAGGCTCAAAACCTCGTCTCGGAAACGATTGATATGGAGCTCCTCTGGGCGGAAATTCAACGACACAAAGATTACTTCTGCAAGCCCACTAATTTTGATGGTGGCTACGCCGTGAAAAATCTAATCACTGATAAAGATACCTGTGATACATTTTCAAATAATGGGGTCCGGAATACTTTAGATAGATTGCGCGGCATTCGGAATGCCTTGTCACACGGTCAGGATCAACAGACACGTAGCGTGATTCGGCCGACGGCGCACAATCGGCGCCTCATCAGGCCTTGGCTAAACCTTATTGAAATCATTGCAGGGGAGGCTATGTTGAACAGCGAAGTGGTGTAAGCCACATGACTTTAGGAGTAAATCCCATGAGCAACCCAGACTGAGACGCTACATTTAGTGCTGCGGTCGCTGGTCGACGCCACATATAGATGCCGTCATGCTGCAGAGCATGGCGGCATTGTTGTATGTGATTCGGCTCTCTGTAACTCTCTGAAGCACGTCTCCGACGGTTGCGCGACGTGCGATTGATTTGGCGGCGCCTCCAGCCCGCCTGCGCGCGGGCTTCCTACAACCCGCGCCGATCGACAGGATATATTACCGTCTGGCCGTCATGCCAGCTCGACGCATACTGACTAGTCCTTGACGAAGGGAGGCTTTCGGTTGCCGGCGGACCTCCACCTTGCCTGCCACGAACGGCTGTTGAGGGCCCTCAACGGTCATACGATAGCTGCATCATGATGTCTGTGGCTGTCGGGTTTTCGCACCTCCTGTCGTCATTCGACGGACTTTCGCAGATGCGCTCTCGAACATGACGCCGATACATGTTCGGGGGCGCTCCTGCGAATGGCGGAAGATGCCGCATGCTGGCGGGAAATGGCACGTCGAAACTGTGCAATCACTTTCAGTTTCCAATGATAACCTTCAACGGCAGATCGAGACCAAGGCGGAGCGCAAGCCAGTCTCGAACGTCAACCGGATTCATTCGCACCGAGCCAAATACATTTCGGGTAGGAAGCCCCTCAGCAAGCCATCGTTCGACTGTCCGAATGCTAACTTCGAGACCACCCGCCAACTGAACCTTATCGATCAGGGGAAGTTGGTAGCGTTCAAGCGTGCCCCGACCGGGCATGGGCCCTCGCTCGCAGGACCACACATCCTCCCAGTTTATGCGATAATCACGATTGATTCGATTCGCGCGTAATTCGCCGACGCGGATCTTACGACGCACGGTCGCGGGTGCGAGTCTGAAGTGCCGGGCAACATTCTCGACGGTAAGCATACTGGATCCTCCCAAGTCTTCGCCGTGAGGAGTTAGGGAAGAAGCAGGCCGTCGCAACATCTTCATCGAGAAGTTATGGCGGGGCACCGAGATACCAATGCGTCCATATGCGCGCCAGGGAGACCGGCTCGCAGGGAAAGCAGGCGTTGGCCTTCTAAAGTCACCAGCGGCCTACGCCGCGCAGGGCGGACGGCCACCCGGCATAACCACTTCTATCTGGCCGAAACTGACCAGCAGGGGCAGAGAGTCGCATAAATTATCCCGAAAGCTTTCTAAGGACCGGGGAATAGCTCGAACAGCGATTTCTCGAAGGTCACTGCAATGCCGGATTGCAAGATATTAGCAGACGTCAGATTGCCACTGATCGCCTGCTCCGCCAGAAGACTACCGTATTGACCGGAGATTTCTGAAAAAATGTATTCCCTTAGGCGCATCGACTATCGGCTTTGGTTTGCCATCACACTTGCGGCCCTTGTGCCAGCTCTCTACTCGACGCTACGTGTCTATTTCCTAAATACGCTCCCCGACGCGTCGAACGTCAGCATTGCCGCGCAAGCTGCGTGGCTCAATCTTGCTTATGAGGTCTTGCAGGAGGCCCTTCTTCTCCCGCTCTACTACATCTTCGGCCAAGTAATTTTGAACCGAACGGCCCTGCGCGAGAGGGTCGGCGATGCTTTTCTAGTCACCTTTATTGCCTACGGAATCCTGACGCTTGGGGTCGCGTTCGGAGCGGATTGGTTGACCCGGGCGATGGCGCAGCAGCCAGAGCTGCAAGCGAGAACTACTGCCTATCTGAGGCTTGAAGCCCTGGGGCGATTGATCGGAACATTAAATGATATCAGCGTCATTGTCGTCGTGGCGCTCTCCTGGAGGCGCGTTCTTCTCGCATTGGTGGCATTACGCGCGATCCTTACGGTCTTCTTCGACAGCACATTTGTCGGGCAGTTCAGTTTTTCGTTGAACCTCGGGGTGCAGGGCGTCGCACTGACGAACATCGCTGTGGGCATGCTGCTCCTGATACCGTCTCTCGTGATACTGTCGCGCGCTGGCGCGCTCGGAATACCGCGTCTGGCTCGCTTCGACGGCTGGAAGAAAGATTGGCTCCGCGTGGCGCTGCGATCAGGCTTGGAATCGAGCGTGAGAAATCTGGCGTTTGCGCTCATGATCCTGAGGCTCATGAACAAGGTGAACGAGGCAGGCCTATTCTGGATGACGAACAGCTTCATCTGGGGCTGGCTGCTTTTGCCAGTGCTGTCGCTTGGAACACTCATCCGCCAGGATGTCGGCAATCATCGCGGCCATCTCGACGGCCGCCTCAGGGCATATTTTCTCCTGATTGGAATCATAACAGTAGTCTGGTTCGCGACCATCCCCGGCTGGCAATGGTTCATCGCGCATGCAATGGGATCAAGCGATGCGTCGCGGATCGTTTCCCTAACCTGCCTGATGCTCGGTTTCTACATCATCTTTGCAATCAATCACGTTCTGGACAGCTATTTCTACGGGATGGGCCGCACCGATCTGATGCTCTATCAGTCGCTCTTCGTCAGCGTGGTGTATTACGGCGCAGCCTTTCTTGCCTACCTTCGCGGCATTTTCGAACCAGATCTGCAAGCCGTTGGGCTTCTTTTCGGCGGCGGTATTCTCATCGACAGTGCTGTCACGCTCGGGCAGTTCTGGCGCGTTGGCTATTTTGAGCGTTCCCGGCATCCATTCGTGGACGTTCAAACGCTCAATTAAACAAATCCAATGATCGCGCACGGCATGCTCGCGAATTGAGGAACGTGGCGGCTTCCTTGAAGCGTGCCCCTTACACATAGTGCGTTGACCTGCGGCATTCTTGTGTGCCCCTATCTCAGACAAGTTACCAAGGAGCATCGAGATTTGACGACCGAGCTTTCTGAATACCAAGCTAAATTTTTCGCTAACTATCTAACATCCGAAGGCATTTTCGAAAATGACACCTTGGCGCAGTCTCTTTCGGCCGCAAAGGTTGACTTGAACCCTCATCAAGTTGATGCGGCATCGTTCGCGCTCCGATCGCCGCTTTCTAAGGGCGTGCTTCTTGCCGATGAGGTTGGCCTCGGCAAGACCATCGAGGCCGCGTTGGTGATCAGCCAGCGCTGGTGGGAAAGGGAGCGGAAGATCCTGTTGGTTGTTCCTGCCGCACTACGCAAGCAATGGGCTGCGGAACTGCATGAGAAGTTCTCCCTGCCTTCGGTGATACTCGACACCAAGCGGATCAGGGATCTCGAAAAGGCAGGCAACCCCAATCCTCTTGGGCGCGATGAAGGCATTATCATCATGTCCTACGAGTTCGCGGCGCGGGTGTCGGATACTTTGCGCCACATCGCGTGGAACCTGGTGGTATTCGACGAAGCTCATAAGCTGCGCAACGTCTACAAGGCCGCGGAAAATTCCCGGGCGTCAGTGCTGCGAAGGGCCTTGGCGGGGCGCCAGAAACTCCTCCTGACCGCGACCCCATTGCAGAACAATCTGATGGAGCTTTTCGGCCTCATCAGCCTCATCGACGAGACCTATTTCGGCTCCGAACAAGCCTTTCGCTCCGAGTTCGGTGGGCGCGAGGGTGGCGCGTCTCAGGCCCTCCTAGCGAAGCGGCTGGAACCGATCTGTAAGCGCACCTTGCGCCGCCAGGTTCAGCGGGCCGGCCTGATCAACTACACAAACCGCTTGCCCAAGACCTTCGACTTCACGCCGGATCAACTTGAATCCGACCTCTACGACAAGGTCTCGGCCTACCTCCAGGACCCAAACACCATCGCACTGGGGCAGAATGGTCGGCACCTCGTCACGCTGATGCTGCGCAAAATTCTGGGGTCGTCGTCCTTTGCCGTGACTCAGACCCTCGACAAAATGATCCGTCGCCTGGAGGCCAAACGCGTTGTGGGAGACGACACCCTCGATGACCTCGACGGATTTAGCGAACATGCCGACGAGTGGCGCGAGGCCGGTGCAGGGGCCGAGGCAGACGCCGTCGAAGATGATAGCGATGAGGATGCCGAGCGCGTCGATCCCGTGAAGTTGGAACGCGAGATCAAAAAACTTACCGAGTATCGGGATCTCGCCCGTTCCATTTCGGACAACGCCAAGGGCAAGGCGCTCCTCGACTGCCTTCCGACAGTGTTGGATGAGATCACCAACAAAGGCGGCCAGCGCAAGGCGGTGATATTCACCGAGTCGGTGCGCACACAGACTTACCTGCGCGAGATCCTCGAGCAGAACGGCTTCGAAGGACAGACCGTCGTCCTGAACGGCTCCAACTCCGACAAGGACAGCAAGGCGCTCTACAAAGCTTGGCTCGAGAAACACCGCGGGACCGATGTAGTCTCGGGCTCAAAGACTGCCGATATGAAGGCCGCGATCGTCGAGGCCTTTCGCAATGACCGCAAGATTCTGATCGCCACCGAGTCCGGCGCTGAAGGCATCAACCTTCAGTTCTGCTCGCTCCTAATCAACTACGACCTGCCCTGGAATCCACAGCGGGTCGAGCAGCGCATAGGCCGCTGCCACCGCTACGGGCAGAAAATCGACGTCACCGTCATCAACTTCCTGAACCGCAAGAACCATGCCGAGGCACGCATTCACCAGCTGCTCGAACAGAAGTTCAAGCTGTTCGAAGGCGTCTTCGGCTCCTCTGACGAGGTCCTGGGCGTGATCGAATCCGGCGTCGACATCGAACGCCGCATCCTCGACATCGTGCAATCCTGCCGGTCTACCGACGAGATCGACCAAGCCTTCGACCGGCTCCAGGAAGAATTCAGCGCCGAGATCGACGAGGCCAAGCGCAACGCCCGTGATAAACTTCTGGCCGAGATGGACGACAAGGTCATCGAGCGCCTGCTGGGCCGCAAGGAGGCGGTGAATTCGGCCATCGGCGACTTCAAGCGCGCGCTCCTTGGCCTTGCCCGCGCCGAACTGCCCGAGGCGCGCTTCCATGACGATCACGCGCAGCGCTTCGACTATGACGGGATGACCTGGTCAACCGAATGGCCCGAGGCGGACGAGCGCGGTTGGCGCTTCTTCCGGCTGGGGGATGAGGGGCTCGCGGATCGACTTGTTGCGCAGGCTCGCAATCGCGAGCTGCCCCCGGCGGCGCTACGTTTCGACTATGGCGCCTATGACGGCAACATGGGCGATGTGGAACGGCTGCGCGGGCAGTCGGGCTGGATGCGCGTCGCGCGGCTGGTGCTGAACACGCCCGCACGGGTCTATGACGAACTGGTCTATGCGGCCTTTACCGAGGACGGCACACCGCTCCATCCAGACACTGCCGAGCGGCTTTTGCATGTGCCGGCGCAGGTGACCGATGCGCACGTCTCCGATCTACCGGAGGAAGAACTGCAACGGGTGCAGGATGCGAGGCAAACCGAGATTGTAGGGCAGGCCCAAACGATGCTGGCGACTTTTCTCAACGAGGAGGAGGATCGGCTGGACGCATGGCGAGAGGATGCCAAGGTGTCCTTCGACCAGCAGATCAAGGCGCTGACCAAGGAGGCCAACGAGAAGAAGAAGCTGGCGCGGGCCACCCTGGGTCTGGAGGAGAAGCTGGAACTGCAACGTGAAGCCAAGGCGATCCAGCGGCAGGTTGATGACCTCCAGCACCAGCTATACACCCGGTTGCGAGAGATCGATGAGGAACGGGAACGGATGCTCGACGAGATTGCCGAGCAATTGAACCTGACCCCCGAGATGACACCCCTATTCACGATACGATGGAGCCTCGCGTAATGGCGCCCAAGAAAAACAAGCTGGAACTCACCTGGATCGGCAAGGACAACCGCCCGCGGCTGGAGCCGCGCATCCTGATCGAAGAGCTGGAATTCTCGCATCACGCCAGCACGCGTCGCGAAGGCGACATCTTCGACAACATGCTGATCCATGGCGACAACCTGCTGGCGCTGAAGGCGCTGGAAACCGACCCGGCTGTGCGTGGAAAGGTAAAGTGCGTCTTCATCGACCCGCCCTACAACACCGGATCGGCGTTTGAGCATTATGACGATGGGTTGGAGCATTCGCTCTGGCTATCTATGATCCGAGATCGCTTGGAACTTCTGAAAAACCTGCTTTCAGAAGACGGATCTATTTGGATTACTATCGACGACAATGAGGCCCACTACTTAAAGGTGCTTTGCGACGAGGTATTTGGGAGAAAGTGCTTTGTCGCCGATGCAATCTGGAGAACTTCAGATAACAGCAACAACAACGCCACCAAATTCTCTCAAGATCACAATAATGTATTGGTCTATGGGAAGAATGCCGAATGGCGTCCGAACTTCCTGAACGATCCAAGCAAAAGAAAACACTTCAAAAACCCAGACAACGATCCGAGAGGACCTTGGTTCGACGGAAACCCTGTAAATAACCCTGCATTACGCCCAAATCTTCAATTCGACATAACCGCTCCTAATGGTCACGTGATTAAGCACCCACCCAATGGATGGCGTTGGTCATTGGATACCATCAAAGAGAAGATGAAAACGGGGGAAATCCGATTTTCAGAGGATGGTAAGCGCCTAATTCGTAGAACCTACCTCAACGACATGGACAAAGGCCTTCCACCGTCAACTCTATGGGTAAACTTAGACGAAACCGGTCACAACCGGCAGGCCAAATACGAGCTGAAAACGCTATTTCCGGACGTCCCAGTAACTTCGTTGTTTGGCACCCCGAAACCCGAGCGCCTGATAGAGAAGGTTTTGAAACTGGCAACGGGTCCTGGGGATCTCGTGCTCGACTCGTTCGCAGGTTCCGGCACAACAGGCGCCGTAGCGCACAAGATGGGCCGCCGCTGGATCATGGTGGAGCTGGGGGAACACGCCAAGACACACGTCGTGCCACGGATGAAAAAGGTCATCGAAGGCACCGACAAGGGCGGCGTGTCCGAGGCAACCAACTGGAAGGGTGGCGGTGGCTACCGCTTCTTCCGCCTCGCCCCCTCGCTTTTGCAAAAGGATGTCTGGGGCAACTGGATCATCTCCAAGGACTACAATGCCGAGATGCTGGCCGAGGCCATGTGCAAGCATTTCAACTATGTTTACGCCCCATCGGACGAGGCATATTGGATGCACGGCCAGGCCTCGGAGAACGCCTTCATCTATGTCACCACGGCCAGCCTGACCTTCGACCAGCTCCGCGCCATCTCGGACGAGGTAGGCGAGGGTCGCAGCCTGCTGATCTGTTGCATGGCCTACGAGGCACAAGGCGAAAGCCTGGACAACCTGACGCTCAAGAAGATCCCCCGTGTCGTGCTCGACCGCTGCGAGTGGGGCAAGGACGACTACTCACTTCGTATCGACGCGCTGCCGATGGCCGAAGAGGTGGAGGAGATCATGGAGGAGGACGCCAGCGCGCCCGCCCCGGCGAAGACCAAGGCCAAAACGGCTGCGACGCCTGACCTGTTCCGGGAAGAGGAGTGAGTTCCATGGATACCGTCGACCCCAAACGCGCCGTTCACCAGATCAACCAGCGCCTATCCCTGCGCAAACCGCAGGCAGAGGCCCTGCGCCGCCTCGACACCATCGTGACCGACATCGACCCGAAGAAAGACACTGATGTCGAGCTCGCCCGCGACGCGGTGCGCGCGACCTATGGCAATTTGGCCGATGCGGATTTCGGGGATTTCGAGCGCGGCTTCCCCAGTGTCTGCTTTGCCCTGGCGACCGGCGTCGGCAAGACCCGCCTGATGGGCGCATTCATCAGCTACCTCTACATGATCGGGAAAAGCCGGAACTTCTTTGTCCTGGCGCCGAACCTGACGATCTACGAGAAGCTTCTGGCCGATTTCCAGCCGTCGAGCCCGAAATACGTGTTCCGCGGCATCGAGGCCTTTGCCCACAACGCGCCCTTGATCGTCAACGCCGAGAACTACGAGGAAGGCCGCGGTGTGCGCGGGACCGACCTGTTCGGCAAGGAAGGCGCGATCATCAACGTCTTCAACGTCTCGAAGATCAACTCCGAAGCGCGCGGCGGCAAGTCACCGCGAATTAAACGGCTTCAGGAGTATATCGGGGAAAGCTACTTCTCCTACCTCTCCGAACTGGATGACCTGGTCCTGCTGATGGACGAGGCACACCGCTATCGCGGCACCGCCGGCGCGCGGGCGATCGAGGAGCTGAAACCGATCCTGGGGCTGGAAGTCACCGCGACGCCGAAATCCGTGGGCGCGAAATCGCAGGAGTTCCAGAACGTCGTCTATCGCTACGATCTGCCCGACGCGATGGAAGACGGCTACGTCAAGGAACCCGCCGTCGGCACCCGCGCGAATTTCGATCCGAAATCGGTCAGTCCCGACACTCTCGAGAAGATCAAGCTGGAGGATGGCGTCCATTATCATGAACACGTCAAGGTAGCCCTGGAAACTTATGCCCGCCAGAACGACGTGAAGGTTGTGCGCCCATTTATGCTGGTGGTCACTCAGGACACGACGCATGCCGGTCAGGTGAAGGACTATGTCGAATCCAACGACTTCTTTGGCGGCCGATACAAGGGTCGGGTCGCCGAGATCCATTCCAAGCTGAAAGGTGAAGAAAGCGACGAGAACGCGCAGCGCCTGCTGAACATCGAGAAGTCCGGCGACACGGATATCGTCATCCATGTCAACAAGCTCAAAGAAGGCTGGGACGTCTCGAACCTTTTCACCATCGTCCCGCTGCGCGCCTCGGCCTCGGACATCCTGACCGAGCAGACATTGGGGCGCGGCCTGCGTCTACCCTACGGAAAGCGGACGGGTGTCGAGGTCGTCGACACCCTTACCGTCATCGCTCATGAGCGTTTCAATGAGTTGATTGAAAAAGCGAAGGAAGAAAACGGTGTTACCCGAAAGCTGAAGCAGGTCACTATCGGCGAAGGCGGCGACGTGGCGCCGACGAAGCCAGTTTCGGTCGCCGCACCGTCTCTCGTCGATCAGATGCTATCGCAGGCCGAGGCAAAGACAAAGCCAACCGTGACGGTCACCGAGGGCGAAAGTGACGAGAGCTGGGTGCAGCCTGCCCCTCAAGCGGGCGGCTTGGCAGAGGCTCCCAAGCCCTTCACCTTCAACACCCCTGAAGAAGTGAAGGTTGCGCGCACAGTTCTCGACCAAGTGCTCCCGCAGGTCAGCAAGCAAGTGCGTTCCATAAAGGATCTGAACGACCCCAAGATCGTCGAACAGATCGCGGACACTGCGATGAAGGTTGCCGCTCAGGATCCCGACCTGTTTTCCAGCGTCACCAAGGAACAAGCCGTGGCGGTCACCACCGAGCTCTGCAAAAACTTTGTCGAGCGCACACTCGCCATCCCCGCGCTCACGATCACCCCGCAGCAACAGGTGTCCTTCGGCTTCCGCCGCTTCGATCTCGACATGAAAGCCTGGAACTTTCAGCCCTTGTCACGCGAACTCTTCGTGCAGGTGCTGCGGACCGAGAAGACCTCGATCATTTCGGGCGAGGAAGAAGGCGAAACCGCCAGCCGGCTTGAGGACTACATCGTCGCGCGTCTGATTGACTATCCTGAAATCGACTATGATGCCCATGCTGAGATTCTCTATGACCTTGCCGGTCAAGCGGTTGCCCAAACCCGTGCGCGCTTCCCAGGCGACGAAGATCAGTCCCTCAGCGTCGTGCGTGGCCACGCGAAGACCATGTCCGAGAGTATTTTCTCGCAGATGAAACAGAACATGTGGCGGGAACAGACGAACTATCGCGTCTCCCTTTCGTCAGCCTTCGGCGAGTTGCGCCCGCAGACCTTCGACACTGCGGGGGCCGGTTTCATCCGGGATTTTCGCACGCCGCCTGATCAGAAGCAGGACATTCGCAAATACGTGTTCACGGGTTTCGCGCGCGGCTGCTACCAGTATGCCAAGTTCGACTCCGATCCGGAACGCAAGCTCGCGGTGGTTCTCGAAAAAGAGCCAGGTGTCCGGCTCTGGATGAAACCAGGCCCCAATCAATTCAAAATCTTCGATGCTAACGGCGCACCTTATCAACCTGACTTCGTCGTCGAAACAAACACCGAGAAATTGATCATTGAAGTCAAGCGCCTATCCGAAATGACGGCGCCTGAGGTTCTACGTAAGGCAGACGCGGCCAGCCTATGGTGTCATATTGCGACCAAAGCCTGCACGGCACAAGGCGAGAAACCTTGGAGCTATCTTCTGGTGCCTGAAACCGATGTGCAGGAGAACTTCACGATCTCTGGGCTCATCGCGAAGCACACGCGCATCCCTGACGCAGATCTACTTGCCCGGTATCATTTTGAGGACCTTGCTCCAGCCACAACTGAATAAACCAGAACGCGGAACGAGTAGGGCCTCGGGTGAGAGGCCTTCTTCGCGCCACCTTTCTGTTTAACGGTTTTTTTTCACACATGCGGCTCTGTTGCACAAATCCCGTGAAGGGATGAGCTACTCCCCGTCTCTTGGACAGTAACCATCCGGCGTGGACCGCACATGGGAGCAATTCTCAGGTCGTGCCCTTGGGGGCTTTGGGTTTGCGAGCCCGCGGGGCCCATTTCTTGGCAAGCCGGTTGAAGCGTTCAAGGATGCTGTCGATCCCGGCATCTTCGGCGTCGAAGTCCCCACCGGACCAGTGGAGCATGTCCTCGTGTTGCTCGTGATCGGGATCGGCGAGGGCTTCGAGGAACTCCTCGTAGCCCCAGGCACCGCCGACGTCCTCGGGTGGACAGGCACCGGTCGCCTTGAGAAGCCGTGGGTAGATCATGCCGGGGATGGCCTCGTAGACCCGCTCGATACGGATGCTGTGGTCCCAGTCATCGCCGAAGTCATAGATATACTGGATCGTCCTGGCGCCGGTGTCCTCGAGCACCTTTTCCAACGTCGTCTTCTTCGCGTCCATGGGGCCGTCGTAGAACCCGTCCGGGTCGGGCACGCCCCAACCGGCATCACCGGCGCGGAACTCGTAGAGGTGGGTATCTGTCCAGCCCATGGCAGCCTGTATGACCGCATGCAGCCGGTCGAGCCTGATCTTCAGCGGCACCTCGATATGGCGCATCGGCTGCGGGTCGACGTCGTTCAGGATGATCCGGAGGCGGGCGATCAGGGTCATGCGGCTATCCTTTGCTCAGCCCGGGCCCAGTTCCAGGGCAACAGATCCGGCACCCGGGAGGCGGTCGTGCCAGGCAACCGGACGAGGACATCGGCGAGCCAGGCCTGAGGGTCGACATCGTTCATCTTGGCGGTAACGATCAGGGAATACATGAAGGCGGCGCGGTCCCCGCCGCGCTCGGAGCCAGCGAAGAGCCAGGACTTGCGGCCAAGGGCGATGCCGCGCAGCGCCCGCTCCGCGGCATTGTTCGTCAGGCAGATCCTGCCGTCCTCGAGGAACCCGGTAAAGGCTGGCCAGCGCTCCGCCTTGAACATGTAGTCGATCGCCTTGGCGACCGGGTTGTGCTTCGACAGCCGGTCGCGCTCGGCACGCAGCCAGTCATGAAGCTCCTCGACCAGAGGCCGGGACAGCTGGTGCCTGGCCGCCTGCCGTTTTGCAGCCGTCAGCCCGTTGATTCCGCGCTCGATGTCGAAGATCGCGTCGATACGGGCCACGGCCTCCAGCGCGACGGGGGAGATATCATGGGCCGGCTTGCCCTTCCGGGCGTTCCCCTTGATGTCGGCGAGCTCGAAGAACTTGCGCCGGGCGTGGCTCCAGCATAGCGCAGACTCGACCGGCCCCGGGTCACGGTCGGCGCGGTAGAGGTCGTTGTAGCCCCCATAGGCATCGGCTTGCAGGATACCCTGCCATCCGGCGAGATGCCGGTTCGGGTTGGTCATTCCTCGGTCGCGGGAGAACTGGAACAGCGCGGCAGGTGGAGCCCCGCCGCCGAAGGGTCGGTCATCCCTGACATAGGTCCAGAGCCGGGCGGTTTTTGTCCCGCCCTTCGCCAACAGCGGCACTGTCGTATCGTCGCCATGCAAGCGGTCGCCATCCAGAACATGGGCACCGATCAACGCATGGATCGGCTCCAGCGCGGCGGCGCAGGCGCCAACCTGGTCGGCGAGGGTCGACAGGCTGAGATCGACGCCTTCCCGGGCATAGCGTTCGGCCTGGCGATTGAGCGGCTGATGCTGTCCAAACTTCTCAAAGAGGATCGTCGCCAGCAGGTTCGGGCCAGCCCATCCGCGCGGCGTGGCGTGGAAGGGCGCCGGCGGTTGGCTGATCTTCTCGCAGGTCCGGCAGGTGAACTTCTCGCGGACGGTCTGGATCACCTTCCACTGCCGCGGGATCACCTCCAACGTCTCGGTGACGTCTTCCCCCATCTTCACGATGCGATCCGAGCCGCAGCAGGAACAGGCCGTGGGCGCCGCGATCACCACGCGCTCGCGCGGCAGATGCTCCGGGAAAGGCTTGCGCGCCGGGCGGCGACGTTTGAGCCCCGCGACGATCGTGGTCTTCGCCAGCTTCTCGGCGGCAATCTCGTCTTCGGTGGCCGCGGCTTCGAGTTCCTCGAGCTGCAATTCCATCTGGTCGATCAGTCGGGCGCGGCGTTCCGAGCTGTGGCCGTATTGCTCGCGTCGGAGCTTGGCGATCTCGAGCCGGAGATGCTTGATCATCGCCTCGGAGGTCGAGACCACCGCCCGGGTCTGCGCCAGCTCGCTCTCGGCGGCCTCGGCACGGGCCTCGGAGGCCGCGAGCGCGGCGCGCAATCTGGCAATCTCGGAAGCGTTGTTCGACATGGCCAAGACCTACCATGCCGGCATCGGAAAGCCCATGCAAATAAGGTCGATGAGGCCAATTTATCCCGCCTTTGCAGGGCGTTGGGTCCAGCGTGGATTGCGCCAGTCGATCCCCTCCAGAAGATAACCGAGCTGGGCCGCGGAGATCTGCACCGCCTCGCCGCTTCCACTGGTCGGCCAGATGAACTTCCCCGCCTCCAGCCGCTTCGTATAGAGCGACATGCCCACCCCGTCGTGCCAGAGAAGCTTGACCAGCTCGCCCTTGCGCCCGCGAAAGCAGAAGATCTCGCCGGCATGGGGATCGCGCCCCAGACCCTGCTGCACCGTCAACGCCAAGGTGTTCATACCGCGCCGCATGTCAGTCACTCCGCCCGCGATCCAGACGCGCACCCCCGCCGGGAACGCGATCATGACGGATCCAGGGCTTGCACGAGGCGCGCCAGCACCATCGGGTCAATCGTGGCCGCCACAGACAGGCGACGGCCATTCGCGAGGGTAATATCTGCCATCAGGACCTCGGCTGTCTCTGGCGTCGGAACCGGTGCAAACGGTCCGCCTTGATCCTCCGCTTCTTCAGGAGCGGCGATGGCCAACGGTGTGAACTGCGGTCGTGCATCGCCGCTCGTCAGCCTGCCTTCGCGGTATTGGCGACGCCAGCGCACCAGCAGGGTGCGGCCAATATCATGACGCCGGGCTGTCTCGGCGACACGCCCTCTACCGCCAAAGCTTTCTTCAACGATGCGCACCTTCTCTTCATCCGTCCAACGCCGACGGCGCCCGGTATCGGTGACAGAAAGGATCTCAATTTCGGGTCTGTATCTATGGTCGGACATAGCTCCGGACCTACGCCGCCAGCCTCAAGTCCGAAAGACGGTCCTCCCCGGAGCCTTACCTTGGACAGGATCTGGCGTAATTTAAGCTACTCTTTGCACCTGCTGATCGGGTTGGTTGATATCATGTCTCTGCCAATAGACCAGCGCCGGTGGCTTGCCGCCGAGGGCTGAGTGAGGGCGCTGGTGGTTGTAGAAGGTCATCCATTTCCGGATCGCCGCCTTTGTCTCCGATCCTGTCTCCCAGGCATGCAGGTAGACGCATTCGTATTTCAGGGTTCGCCACAGCCGCTCGATGAAGATGTTGTCGAGGAATCGGCCTTTCCCATCCATCGAGATGCGCACGCCCGACCGGCGGAGCCGATCCGTCCAAGCGAAGGACGTGAACTGAGAACCCTGATCCGTATTCATTATCTCGGGCGGGCCGAACTTGTGGATGGCTTCGTTCAGCGCCTCGACACAGAAGTCGGCCTCCAGGGTGTTCGAGATCCGCCAAGACAGAACCTTGCGGGTGTGCCAGTCCATGATCGCCACGAGGTAGAGGAACCCGCGCCGCATGGGCAGGTAGGTGATATCCGAGCACCAGACCTGGTTCGGGCGATCCACCCGCAGACCTCGCAGCAGGTAGGGATAGGTCTTGTGCCCCTTCGCCGGCCTGCTTGTGTTGGGTTTCTGGTAAATCGGCATGAGCCCCATCAGGCGCATCAGTCGCCGTATCCGCTTCTCGTTCACCAGGTGGCCGTCGTTACGCAGGTGCCAGGTCATCTGGCGGACACCGAAGAACGGGGTCTCCAGGAACTGCTCGTCGATCTGCCGCATCAGGCCGAGGTTCTGTTCGGTTTCGCCCTTCGGCTCGTAGTAATAGGATGAGCGTGCGATCGACAGCAGCTTGCACTGCTGCCCAATCGACAGATCCGAATGGTTCGGCTCGATCATGCCACGCCTCACTTCCCGCCCCAAGGCTTCAGCTTTCGTTCCAAAAAAGAGTTGGCCACCGCCAGCTCCCCGATCTTGGCGTGGAGCTCCTTCACCTGCTCCTCGTCGATCTCGGGCTTCCTTCGGCCCCCGCGCTCGAACACGCCCGACGCGCCTTCGAGCAAGGCCCGCTTCCATTGATGGATCATCGTCGGATGCACCCCGAACCGGCTCGCCAGTTCGGCCGCTGTCTCTTCACCCTTCAGGGCTTCCAGCGCGACCTTTGCCTTGAACTCGGGCGCGTGCTGCTTGCGTTTCGACATCTCTGATCTCCTTCTCGTCGAAGATCAGCAGACTGCAAATCGTAGCTTATGTCAGTGTCCGAATTTCAGGGGGTAGCTCAGGATTCATGTTGTGAATCCAGCGTGGTAGCTGGCTGTCATGAGCAGACCGACGCCCCCGACCTACAAGACCAGGAACTGGCCATCCTACAATGAAGCGCTCAAGCGCCGTGGCTCACTGACGATCTGGTTTGACCCCGAGATGAGCTGGGAGGCCGCGCCGACCGGCAGGCGCGGTCGCCAGCAGAGCTATAGCGACGCCGCGATTCAGACCTGCCTTTCGATGAAGGTGTTGTTCGGTATGGCTCTGCGACAGACGACCGGGTTCGTCGAGAGCCTGTTGCGCTTGGTCGGCCTTGAATGGGCGGTGCCCGACTTCAGCACGCTGTCTCGTCGCCAGAAGACCCTTGCCGTGAACATTCCGTATCGCAGCTCCAAGGGGCCGTTGCACCTTCTTGTCGACAGCACAGGGATCAAGGTCGAGGGTGAAGGCGAATGGCACGCGCGCAAACAAGGCGGCCCAAAGCGGCGTGTCTGGCGTAAGCTCCATCTCGGGATCGACGAGCAAACATTGGAGGTTCGTGCCGTGGAGATCACGGGAAGCAACATCGGAGATGCTCCGGTTCTGCCCGACCTGCTCGACCAGATCCCCGAGGATGAAGAGATCGGCAGCGTCACGGCAGACGGTGCCTACGACACCCGCAAATGCCATGACGCCATCGCCGAGCGTGGCGCTCATGCCGTCATCCCGCCTCGCCGGAATGCGAAGCCTTGGAAGACCGCCACCGCTGGCGCTATCGCACGCAACGAAGCTCTGCGGGTATCTAAGTATCTGGGCCGCACCCTGTGGCGACGATGGAGCGGATACCACCGCCGGAGCCGCGTCGAAACCAAGATGCACTGCGTGAAACTTCTGGGTCAGCGCCTCATGGCGCGGGACTTCGATCGCCAGATCGCGGAACTTCAGGTCCGCATCGCCATCATGAACGGCTACACCGCGCTCGGCATACCCGTCACGGAAGCTGTGGGATAAGTCCGTCCGGGGAAAGGGGAACCTCGGCCATCAACCGATTTGTGCAACAGAGCCCCTTGGTTTGCCGAAAACGTCGGCTGCCTCACGATGATCTCGGCAATATCTTGAAACCGGATAACTCTTTCCGCTCGACCAGCCCCAAGAATGCCATGAGGTTTTAGAACGATGCGATTTGGAAAGAGGCGGACGAAAACACCCAACGTATCCAGCTCTCCAACAAGACCTTTCATAAAAATCTCCACGGCAAGGCGCAAAAGGACAGCAAGCCAGCCCTTCGGGGTTAATCAAGTTTTCAAATCACTCTGGGAGTTTTCTTGCCGCTTGCCAACTGGAACTTCTCCGAAATGCCGACGAGACATCATCCGCTCCGCAGTCTTAGCCTTCTGACCTGCCACGGGATTTCTCCTCCACCGTCGATTAGAGTCCGACCCAACTTGAGGACGGACAATGAAGCGGACGAGGTTCACGGACGAGCAGATCATCGGCATCCTGGCCGAACACGAGGCAGGCGCGAAGTGCGCGGACCTGTGCCGCAAGCACGGCATGTCGGAAGGGACCTTCTATAACTGGAAGGCGAAGTTCGGCGGCATGACGGTGCCGGAGGCAAAGCGGCTGAAGACACTCGAAGACGAGAACGCCACCCACAACCACATCTATCTCAGTTCGTTCTTCGACGCGTTCCCGCAGGACGCCATCGGCGGGTCGAGCAAGGCCCTTGCGGCAAAGCGCAATATCTTGGTGGACTGGGGAAGCCATGCGCCGATCTCAACCGATCTGGACGGGCAGAAGAAGTTCTTCCGCGCGCGCAGCTAGGTCCGGGAATTCTTCGCGAAGAATGATGCAAAGCCCGGCGATGAGGTGCTCGTCGAAGAGGTCGCCCCCTATCGGTATCGCGTTTCAGTAAGGCGCTGATCCGCGGCATTCGCCGATACCCAGAAACTCGAATGGGACCGGCATACTGCCGATCCCGACCACCCCCAAGCGAGACACACAACCTCGATTCAAACCGAGTTTTGCCATCACTCGATTGACACCACCTCCATATGTTATTAACATATTGAAATGAAAGCTAAAAATCCTACCGCCCCAGCCATCTTTTCCGATAGCGCCAATGAAACAAGGGCCGGTGGCCCACGTATCACTCCTCGTGTGCTACACGCTGGAAAAACCGTAACACACGGTGTGACACACAGGCGCGGCGGACCTCGCCTGTCCATTTCCCGAAAGCACCCGTTCTCGGCTGGCCCCTCCACGATGCGGCGCGGCCGGATCTTCTATTTCCGAAAGCGTCTGCCCCTCGCCGATGAAAATCGGGATTCAAACCATTTTTTGTGCATCTCCTTGCGCACCGATCTCCCAGCCGATGCCGTGAAGCGCGCCGCTGCGCTGCTCGCGGTCTACGAGCAAAACAGCTCGTTCAGTGATCAGCCCCACCTAAGTTCAGTGATCAGCCCCACCTAAGTGGTCCGGTTTGAGCGTTGGTGCATGACCGGCCTCGTGTCCATCGGGACAATGGTTTCCGGGGCTGGAGGGCGGCAGCCCAAGGCACTGTGTGGACGCCTCGTGTTGTAGTGTTTCCTTCATTGTTGGATCAGGATTTGTGCTTCTCGCAGGCTGTAGAAGACCTCCCCATTGAGGAACTCATCGCGGAACCTGGCATTGAAGCTCTTGCAGCATCCGTTCTCCCAGGGTGACCCAAACTCGATGTAAGCAGCCTCCGCGCCGACGACGGCAATCCAGTCCTGAACTGCCTGCGCCACGAACTCCGGGCCGTTGTCTGACCGGATGTAGGCTGGCACCCCTCGCAGGATGAACAGGTCGCTCAGGGCGTCGATCACGTCACCTGAGTTCAGTTTTCGCTTCCCCCTGATCGCCAGGCACTCCCGACGGTGCTCGTCCAGAATGTTGAGAGTCCGGAAGACCTTTCCATCCTCCGTCCGGCAATGCACGACGTCATAGCTCCAGACATGGTTATGATACTCCGACCGCAAGCGGACGCAGGACCGGTCATTCAGCCAGAGCCGACCTTTCTTCGGTTGATTCATTGGAACCTTCAGCCCTTCTCGCTGCCACAGCCGTCGGATACGCTTGTCGTTGACCTCCCAGCCCGCATCTCTCAGCAGAGCCGCGATCCGACGATAGCCGTAGCGACCAAACTGGCGCGCCAGCTCGATCATGTCAGCGACCAGGCGCTCTTCATCAGCCCGACCCCTCGGTGGTTTGCGCTGCATCGAGCGATGCTGGTGCCGCACTCGGCAAGCCCGACGTTCCGAGATGCCCAACTCGTTGCGAACATGGTCGATACAGGCACGACGACGAGCGGGGCTCAGTAGTTTCGCTGACGCGGACCTTCGGTTCCCTTTGCGGCCTCCGCCAGGATCAACTTGTCCAGCGTCAGATTCGATACGGCTTTCCGCAGCTTCGTGACAATCTCTTCCGGCTTGTGTCGCTTCGTAGCCATTCTGATCCTCCGTTTTCCTAACATAACGGCGGCTCCCTTCATTGGTGGAGGATCAAAGGACGCGCATTCACGCTGTTCCAAACCGCCCTGCCCATGCGATGCTGACGCCAAGATGCGGATCGCGAGCCTCAACGCCCAAAACATGCGCCTGCTGCCGAACCGGGAGCTGGGGCGGCTGCATGGGGCTTGGGACAGCGACGATCCCGAGGACCCGCGCCTCGATCCGATCGACCGGCGGCTGACGGCGGAACTGCTCGCCGGGATCGACGCCGATCTGGTCGCGCTGCAGGAGGTGTTCGACCTCGCGACGCTGGAGCACTTCCACGCGCGCTACCTGCGGCCCACCGGCACGCGGCCCTATCCCGAGCGGGTCTGCCTGCCGGGCAATGACGGGCGCGGGCTCGATTTGGCGGTGCTGTCGCGCCGCGCGCTGGGAGCGGTGCGCAGCCATGCCGAGCTGAGGCCGGGCGATCTGGGGCTGGAGTTGCCCGACGGCGTCGACCCCGAGATGCCGGTCTTCCGGCGCGATTGCCTGATGGTCGAAGTGGGCGCGCTGACGCTGTTCGTGACGCATTTCAAATCGCCCTACCCCGACGAGGCCGCCGCCTGGCGCACCCGGCATCTTGAGGCGCTGGCGACGCGGGCGCTGATCGAGCGGCACTTCGACGATCCGGCCGAAGCGCTCTGGCTGATCCTTGGCGATCTGAACGAACCCGACGACCCCGAGCTCCCCCTGTCCCGCGCAACCGCGCCGCTTGAACACGGGTTCACCGTGGATCTGATGGCGCGGATGCCGCGCCCCGAGCGCTGGACCTATTACGATCCGCATTCGGGGCGCTACCATTGCCCCGATGTGCTGCTCGCCTCGCCCGCGCTCGCCGCGCGCTACCCTGATGCCGTGCCGCGTATCCTGCGCAAAGGGCTGGGCACCGAGGCCGCCCGCTATCAAGGCGAGCACCTGCCCGGCATCGGCCGCCACCGCCCCCATGCGAGCGATCACGCGGCCGTCGCGATCGACCTGCCGGGGCTGTGAGGCGTGGCTAGAGCTCGAAGCTCTGGTGCAGCTCGGGCATCACGACTTTCGCCGGATCGAGCCCTTTCGCGAAAGCCTCCATCGACTTTTTCTCGCCATGCACGAGGAAGATCTTTTCCGGGTGGCGGGTGCGGGCCAGCCAGCGTTTCAGATCGCTCTGGTCGGCATGGGCGGAGAAGCCGTTGATCGTGTGGATCTGCGCGCGCACCGGGATCTCCTCGCCGAAGAGCTTCACATGTTTCGCCCCGTCCACGATGATCCGCGCCAGCGTCCCTTCGGCGGCATAGCCCACGAAAATCACAGCACTTTCTTGCCGCGCGAGGTTGTGGCGCAGGTGATGGCGCACCCGTCCGCCCGTGCACATCCCCGAGCCCGCCATGATCACCGCGCCCGAGCGGATCTCGTTGAGCGCGATTGAATCCTGTGTCTCGCGGGTGAAATGCAGCTCGGGCAGCTGGAACGGATCGTGCCCCTTGCGAATGATCTTGGCCAGTTCCGGGCGCAGCGCCTCGTCATGGCGCGCGAAGATCCGGGTCGCGGAGATCGCCATCGGGGAATCGAGGAACACCCGCAGCGATTTCTCGATCTCGCCCGAGGCCATCCCCTCGCGCAGGAACCACAGCAGCTCCTGCGCGCGCTCCAGCGCGAAGGTCGGGATGATGACATTGCCGCCCCGCCCCGTGGTCGCGCGGATCGCGGCGAGGAATTCCGCGATTGAGGCCTCGAGCCCGCGATGATCGCGCTCGCCATAGGTGGTTTCCATCACCACGATATCGGCATCCTCGGGCGGATCGGCATCGTTGAGAAGCGGGCGATTGTCGGGGCCCAGATCGCCCGAGAACAGAACCTTGCGGGTGCGTCCATGCTCGGTCAGGTCAAGCCGGATCGAGGCCGAGCCGAGGATATGGCCCGCGTCGAAAAAGGTCGCCTCGATCCCGTCGAACAGCGAAAGCGTCTTGCGATAGGTGGCGTTGCGCCCGAACCGATCGACCGCGTCGAGCGCATCCATCGTGTCGTAAAGCGCCTCACGCGACCCGCCGCGCCGCCCATGGCGGTGATGATGGCGCGCCTCTTCCTCTTGCAGATGGGCCGCGTCGAGCATCACCAGCCGCGCCAGATCGCGCGTGGCCGAGGTCGTGATGATCTCGCCCTTGAAGCCGCGTTTGACCAGAAGCGGCAGCCGTCCGCAGTGATCGAGATGGGCATGGGTCAGCAGCACCATGTCGATCTCGGAGGGCTCGAAGCCGAATTTCGCGGCATTGTCCTCGGTCAGTTCCGAGCGCCCCTGGAACATGCCGCAATCGATCAGGATCTTGCGCCCCGCACATTCGACGAGATGGCAGGATCCCGTCACCTCATGCGCGGCACCGTGAAATGAAATCTTCATCCTCTCCTCCCATTGGTTCGTCGATATTGCGACCGAACTGCGCATACCAGCGCCCGATATCCTCCCAGATCTCTTCGGCAGTTTCGGCATACCAGAACAGGTCGCGGTCCTCGGGGTCGATCACCCCTTCCTCCACAAGGAATTCCGGATCGAAGACCCGGCTCCAATAGTCCCGCCCGACCAAGATCACCGGCAGCGGGCGGATCTTGCGGGTCTGGATCAGAGTGAGCGTCTCGAACAGCTCGTCGAGCGTGCCATAGCCGCCCGGAAACACCACGAGCGCCCGCGCGCGTATCAGGAAATGCAGCTTGCGCAGCGCGAAATAGCGGAAGCGGAAGCACAGGCCCGGCGTGATATAGGGGTTCGGGAATTGCTCGTGCGGGAGCGTGATATTGAGCCCCACCGTGCGCGCACCCGCATCATGGGCGCCGCGATTGGCGGCCTCCATCATCCCCGGCCCGCCCCCTGTGACGATCACCAGCCGGTTGCCATGCGTGCCCTCGCGTGCGCCGACGATCCGGCCGAAGGCGCGGGCGACGTCGTAATAGGCGCTTTTCGCGACGACACGTTTGGCGATCTCGATGCGGCGGGTCAGATCGTCATTGCCCGGATCAGCGGCGCTGCGCGCTTCCAGCTCGGCCAGCTTTTCGCGCGCGGCCTGCGGTTCGGGGATACGGGTGCCGCCGAAGACCACGATGGAATGGGCGATACCCTGTTCGCGCAGCAGCGTCTCGGCCTTCTGGTAATCGAGCTGCAGGCGCGGGCCGCGCATGTCGTCGCGGTTAAGGAAATCGACATCCTCATCGGCCTGCAGGTAGTTCGGATGCGCCATGATTTCGCGGATCAGATCGGGGGCGCGGACATCCTCGTGGCCGGGCTTGGGCTGGCACCACGGCAGATCGACCTCGCGCGCCACGTCATCGGCGGGCTGGGGCTTGGCGCTTTCCTCTTCGATTGTCTCCGACATCGGCTCCTCCTCGATTACCGAACCGGCAGGCTTGCGGTGGCAAGCTTGACGATCTCCTCGGCGATTTCCTCCTGCCGCAGGCTGCGCGGGGTTTGGATCAGCTCGGTCAGCGTGTCGGCATTATTGTCCTGGGCGGCGATCATCGCGCGCATCCGGGCCTTGTCAACGGCGGAGCAGTAGTCGGCCACGGTAGCGGCGCTTCAAAAAAGCTCCACCGGGATTAGGACCTTCCTACCCCTAACAAGCTTCTCGCGTGTGGCACACAGGGCCAATTCAAACCGAGCTTTGCCATCACTCGATTGACACCACCTCCATATGTTATTAACATCTTGAAATAAAAGCCAAAAATCCTACCGCCCCAGCCACTTTTCTCAGTAACGCCAATGGAACGAGGGTTGTTTACCCTCGGATCGAGTTGCGTGCATCACAGCCTTCCAACCCTGTAATACACAGCGCGACACACAGGCGCATCGACGCGGCGGCGAATCTGATTGGCATCGTTCCGAACCCGAACCGTTCGAGATCGTCACGCCCGAGAATGTTCAGAGCGAACGCCCCACGGCTGCGCCTCACTCAGCGCGGCGTATCCCAACATATTGGCAGACACAGCGAAAATGGCGGTCTCAGAGCGGGCTGCGCAGCGGGGTGTCAGGCCTCATCCGAGATCGCGTCCCGCCACCTCTCGAAATACGCCCGCAAAGCATCCGCCTCCGCGGGCTGCGGATGAGATCGGGCTTTCGGAGGCGCCTTCGACGGAAGCGCGAGCAATGCGGCCCCCACCGAGGTTCCCGTCGCCGATTGTGCGACGCGAACGCCGTCGGCACGCAACGCGGTGAGCATGTCGAGATAGGCCAGGTTCGATGCGAACGGTCCCTCGACGATCGCCGGACCGCGGGCTCCGACCAACTCAAGACAGCTTTCCGTCATCATCGCGAGATAGAAGCCGATCGCCGCCATTCGGTCGCTTGGCGTCGTGGCCTCGCCGATCCATTTGAGCGCCTGCTCGGGGAAAGGGCCTGTCCCGGGCACCGCAGAGGGCAGGATCATCGTCCCTTGCGCGAGGGTCGCGGCACAGGCCTGCGGAGTGGGCTTCGCGTCACTGCCTTCCCGCAGCAACTCGTACTCGCGGCCGCCCATGAAGCGTGCGGAAGGCACCGGCGCATCCAACGCATTGACGTTGATCAGCGTGTCGCGCGCGGGATCCAGTGTCTTGCGGTCGGCACCTATCGCCATCGCGATCACCCACGTTCCGGTGGACACGACAGAGAAAGGCTCCTCCGATCCGAGATAGGGCAGAAGCGAGGCGTTGGAATCATGGATGCCGACCATGACGGGCGTCTTCGGGGCGATACCAGTCCGCTCTGCGAGTTCGTCGCGCAGCGCGCCGAGCACCCTGCCCGGCTGCTGTGGCGGCGCGATCTTTTCGGCAATCCCGAGGCGCTCCGGCAGTTCGGAAAAGCGTCCCTCCCAAGGGCTCCACAGGTCCGTGTGGCAGCCCAGCGAGGTCACGTCCGTCGCGAGGTTCCCGGTCAGCAGAAGGCCCCAATATTGCGGATAGGTGACGATATGAGCCACCCGGTCGTGCAGATCGGGCCATGTCGTGAATTGCCAGTGCAGCTGCGCGCCGAGATTGAGGCCGACGGGAAGCCGCGGCGATCCGGTCCGCGCGAAATCCGGGCGCAGGCGGTCATAGTCCGCGGCGCTATCCTCCGGGCCATCGTGTTCGTAATCCAGCATCGGCACGGCAAGCTGGCGCTCGTCATCCAGCAGCACCGCCGAGGCGCCATGGGTCGTCACCGAAATCGCGTCGACACCGTGTTCGGCATGGAAGGCGCTGAGGTGTTCGAGAAAGAACGCCCAATGCCCCTCGAGATCGAAATGCGGCCAGGGCGGGCCCGGCAGCACCCGGTTCGGGCGCGTGACGACGGCGATTTCTTCGAGGCTCTCGGCATCGACCAGCGCGAGTTTCGCATTGGTCTTGCCGACATCGATCACGGCGATATGGCGCGGCGCGGTCATTTCAGATGAAACACGGTCTCGAGCGGGACGGAAACCGGGGAATTATCCGGGTTCTTCGCCATGATATCGGCCATATGGGCCCACCATTTCTGCATCACCGGGTGATCGGGCAAATCGTCCATACCGTGATCCTCGCGCCGCCAGAGCACACCGAACAGCGCATCCGTCTCGGGATCGAGATGGATCGAGTAATCCTCGACGCCCGCCTCCTTCAGCAACTGCACCAGCTCGGGCCAGATCTCGTCATGGCGGCGGATATATTCTTCGCGGCAGCCGGGATTGAGCTGCATCCGGAAGGCGAATTTCTCCATCATTTCCTCCACTTCGCGATCAGGCGCGGCAGCGCGATGACCCCGACCAGAAGCGCACCGGTGAAGATCGACATCACGATGCCCGGCACGTTCAGAAGGCCCAGCCCGAAGGTCACCAGCCCCAGCACGAAGGCCGCGATCACGACGCCCGGGATCGAGCCTGCACCGCCTAGGATCGACACGCCACCCAGCACGACCATAGTGACCACCTCGAGCTCCATGCCCAAGGCAATGGACGGGCGGGTCGAGCCCAGCCGCGCGGTGAGGCAGATCGCGGCCACCCCAGACATCAGCCCGGTCAGCAGGAACAGCGTCATCTTCACCCGTTGCACCCGGATACCCGAGAACAGGGCCGCCGTCGGATTGTTGCCCACGGCATAGACGGCGCGGCCGAAATTCGTCTTGTGAAGCAGGATACCGAAGATCACCGCCAGCACGGCGAAGAGCGCGAACTCGAAGGAGATCACCCAGAACACGTAGCCCTGCCCGAACCACTGGAAGGTCTCGGGGTAGCCGCGATATGCGCCGTCACCCAGCACGATATAAGAGATGCCACGAAACAGGCTCATCGTCCCGATGGTCACCACGATCGAGGGCAACCCGAGCCGCGTGACCAGTGCGCCGTTGAACGCGCCGCACAGCAGGCCCGTCCCCAGACCGATCAACACCAGAACCGGCGTCCCTGCCCCCGCAGTGGCCGCAGCGCCCATCGCGGTCGAGGCCAGCGCGATGATCGAGGCGACCGAGAGGTCGATCTCCCCCGCGACGATCAAGAGCGCCATTGCGAAGGCGATCATCGCCTTCTCGGTGAAGTTGAAGGTCGCGTCCGACAGGCTCCATGCACTCAGGAAATAGGGCGAGGCGAAAGAGTTGAGGATGAAGATCGCGATGCCCACGATCAGCAGCAGGCTCTCCCAGCCCAGCAGGTTGCGGCGCAGCGGCGAGGTCAACCGGTCAGGGATCGACCGCGTTCCGCTCGCCTCGGTCATGTCCGCATGGGTCTCAGACAGGCTCATGGCTATGCTCCGCTTTCTTGAGGATGATGCGCCCCTTGGGTCGGTTCGACCGCGCGTTCAGCGCCACCGCGATGATAATCGCAGCGCCCGAGATCGCGAGCTGCCAGAAGGGCGAGATGTTCACGACCGGCAGCGCGTTCTTGATCACGCCGAGGAACAGCGCGCCGAGGACGACGCCCCCGACGGAGCCCGCACCGCCCGCAATCGCCACGCCCCCGATGACGCAGGCCGCGACCACGTCGAGCTCGAACCCGTTGGCGATCTCGACATAGGCGACGGCGTAGCGCGCGACCCAGAGATAGCCGGTCATGCCCGCAAGCGCCCCCGACAGAACGAAGGCAAGGAACTGCGTCCGGCCCACATCGATGCCGGTATAGACCGCCGCGTGCGGGTTACCGCCCACCGCGTAGAAGGCGCGGCCCAGCGGCGTGCGCGTCACCAGCAGGTAGACGCCCGTCACAGCGATAACGGCAATCCAGGCCAGCAACTCGACCCCGAGGAAGGGGATGCGCGGGAACTGGGTGAAGCTGTCGCTCATCTCGTGGGCGTTGACCCAGGACCCGCCCGACAGCAGGAAGATAATCCCGCGAAACACCGTCATCGTGCCCAGCGTGACCACGATCGGCGGGATGCCCACCTTCCAGACCAGCACGCCGTTGACCGCCCCGAGGAAGGCGCCGATGACCAGCGCGAGCGCCAGCATCAGCACCATCGGAAAGCCCGGCATTGCCATGTTGAGAAGCGCGCAGATCATCCCCGTCAGGGCGAGGTTCGCCGCCACCGACAGATCGATGCAGCGAGTCAGGATCACCGCGAACTGGCCGAGCGCCAGCATGATCAGCGGCGCGGTGTCGGTCGCGACGCTGAGCAGGTTAGAAGGGCGAACGAAGTTGGGGAAGCGCGCAGCGATCACACCGCACAGCGCGACGATGACGAGACCGAGAATTGCCTCGCGCGGGATATTACGAATGCTCATTGCGCCGCCTCCATCTGCTCTTCGATCCCGGCGGCGTGGCGCACCAGCACTTCCGGCGACAACTCGTCCCCTTCCAGCTCGGCCACGATCCTGCCCTCGCGCATCACGATGACACGGTCGGACATCCCGAGGATTTCGGGGATTTCCGAGCTGACCATGATCACGGCGAGCCCTTCGGCGGCGAGTTCCGCCATGAAATCATGCACCGCCGCCTTGGAGCCGATATCGATCCCCTTGGTCGGCTCGTCGAGGATGATCACGCGCGGCTGCGTCGCCAGCCATTTCGCGATGACGACCTTCTGCTGGTTGCCGCCCGAGAGCGAACCAACGGTCGTATCCAGTGAGGCCGCACGCAGATCGAGCCGCTCGCAATAGGTCCGCGCCAGGGCGAATTCCTCGGCCATCCGGGTGAAGCCGTGCCGCGAGGTCTTGCCCAGCGACGGCAGCGTGACGTTCTGGAAAATCGGCAAATCGGTGATCGCGCCCTGCTTGCCGCGGTCTTCGGGCACATAGACGATGCCCTCGTCGATCGCGGCAGCGGGCGAGCGGATCACCCGCACGTGGTCGTCGATACGCACCGCGCCTTTCGACGGCTTGGTGATCCCGATCAGCGACTGCATGAACTCCGACCGGCCCGCGCCGACCAGCCCGTAGAAGCCGAGGATTTCGCCGCTGCGAAGGGTGAAATTGATGTCCTCGAACTCGGTCGGATGCGAATAGCCCGCAACCGTCAGGACCGGCGCGCCGATGGACGGCGTGCGCTTGGGGAAGACCTGATCGACCGAGCGACCGACCATCATCTTCACCAGATCGTCGTGGGTCACATCGGCGATCTTGCCCTCGCCCACGAATTGGCCATCGCGGAACACCGTGTAGCGGTCGGCGAGGCGGAAGATTTCGTCGAATTTGTGCGAGATGAAGAGGATCGCCTTGCCCTGGCCTTTCAGCATATCGACCAGCTCGAACAGCTCCTCGATCTCCTTATGCGAGAGCGCGGCGGTCGGCTCGTCCATGATCACGACGCGCGCATCGACCGACAGCGCACGGGCGATGGCGACGAGATGACGCGAGGCGATGCCGAGATCGGCGAGTTTCACCTCGGCGTCGATATCGGCCCCGATCGAGCGCAGGATCTCGGTGGCGCGTTTGCGCATCTCGGCCCAGTCGATCATCCCGAAACGTCCGCGCGGCGCGTGACCGATGAAGATGTTCTCGGCGACCGTCAACTCTTCGAACAGCACGGTTTCCTGGTGGATCGCGGTGACACCGGCGCGCGCGGCGGCATCGGCGTCGGGGAAACGGGTCGGCGCACCATCGAGCAGGATCTCGCCCCCGTCGGGCTGGTAGATCCCGGTCAGGATCTTCACGATCGTCGATTTGCCAGCCCCGTTCTCGCCCACCAGCGCCGTAACCTCACCGGCCCGGAGCGACAGGTTCACCCCATCGAGCGCCTTCACGCCGGGAAAGGTTTTCACGATGCCTTCAAGGTCGAGCACGCGGGCTCCGCCCGGGCTCTGATCTGTCTGTGTCATGATCAGCCTGAATTCATAGGGCCCACGCGGGGCCGGGTGTGTCGGGCAGGCGCGAGGCCCCGCGCCTGCCGCTCGTGCGGTTCAAAGATCAGAAGATGTCTTTGAACTGCTCGATGTTCGATTTGTCGTAGACGAAGGGATCGGCCATCGCGCCCTCGGTATTGTCGTCGAGCGTCACTTCACCCAGACGACCCATCGGGATCTTCGCGCCGGGTTCCGCCTTCGCATTCCCCTTGGCGAGGTTGTAGGCGATCTCGGTCGCGGCATAGCCCAGATCGATCGGGTTCCAGATCGCGAAGCTCTTCGACGCGCCGTTCTCGACATAGGCCGCCATCTCCGAGGGCAGCCCCAGACCGGTCACGTTGATCTCACCGATCTTGCCCGCATCGGTCACGGCTTTGGCCGCCGCCACGATGCCCACCGAGGTCGGTGCGATGATCGCCTTGAGGTTCGGGTATTTCTCGATCAGGCCTTTCGCCTCGCGATAGGATTTATCGGCGAGGTCGTCACCATAGACGGTCGCGACGAGGTTGATGTTGGGATAGTTGCCCATGTCCGACTTCATCGCCGCGATCCAGTTATTCTGGTTCGTCGCGGTCGAGCTGGCCGAAAGCACCGCAACATCGCCGCCATCGGGCATGTTGTCGGCAGCCATCTTGATCAGCATCTTGCCGATCAGCTCGGTCGAGGACGGGTTAAGCTGCATCTCGCGGCCACCGGCTGCGACACCGGAATCCCACGAGATCACGGTGATCCCGCGCTGCATCGCTTTCTTCAGCGTCGGCACGAGCGCGTCGGTGTCGTTCGCGGTCACTGCGATCGCGTCGACGTTCTGCGCGATCAGTGAGTTGAGCACTTCGATCTGGCCTTCGGCGGTGGTGTCGGTCGGACCGGTGTAGATCACCTTCACGTCGCCCAGATCCTTCGCAGCCTCTTCCGCGCCCTTGTGGGCCGCCTCGAAGAAGCCGATGCCGAGCGCCTTGACGACGAGCGCGATCCGCATCTCCTTCGCCGACGCCGTGCCCGCCATCATGGCCAGCGCCACAGCAGCAGTGGTGACAAGTTTGGTCAGTTTCATTTCAGGTCTCCTCCCTGTTTTCCGACGCGGCCGGGGCTTCAGGCTCCGGCTTCTTGCTGCTTCGCGGCGGTCGGATGCGCCACGATCAGGTTGACGCCGGCAGCCTCAAGCATGGCTGCCGCACGATCGGTGATCTCGTCATCGGTGATGATGGTATGCGCCCGGTCGAGCGGGCACAGAACCAGAGACGAGCGTTTCTGGAATTTCGTCGAATCGACGAGCACGACCAGCTCATCGGCTTGTCCGATCAGCTTGTGCTCGGCCTGGATCAGCAGCGGGTCCGCCTCCATCAGCCCCAGCGGCCCGACGCCCTGCGCGCCCATGAACATCCGCTTCGCGTAGAAGTTACGCGTCACGTCATTCTCGAACGGGCTGAGGACGATATTCTGTTCGCGGTAGATGACACCGCCCGACAGCAGGATCGCGTTCTTCGAATTCTTCAGCAGGTGCTCCGCGATCGGGAAGCTGTTGGTGAAGATTTGCATCTGGCGCGTGGCCAGCGGGTGCACCATCTGGAAGGTGGTGGTGCCGCCATTGATGATGATCGGATCGCCATCGTCGCACAGCTCGACCGCCGCGCGGGCAATTGCTTGCTTCTGAGCGATCCTGAGCGTTTCGTTCAGCGTGAAGGGACGCCCGGCAAGCCCCGGGAACTTCGTGGGGTTAAGGGCCTCGGCCCCACCGCGCACACGACGCAGCTTCTTCGCCACGTGCAAAGACGCGATATCGCGCCGGATCGTTGCCTCCGACGCGCCGGTGAGCGCACACATGTCAGGCACCGTCACGACGGGCCTGTCCTGAACCGCAGACAGAATGATCCTGTGGCGTTCTTTCTCGTGCATCGAGTCCTCCCTCGTTTCGGAAGACTGCGCAGGGTTACGGGCATTGTCAATCATTTTCGATCATTAAAATCATAATGCAGCCGAAGCATGATCATTTGTGATCGTTTATGATTGACAATCCGTCGCAGCCCTGCCAGCCTCCAGCCAGATTGATCACGTCCTTTTTCATAGGGCGATCGGGAGGAGACCACCATGAACACCGCGTCCGCGCGGCTTCAGTCCAAGTGGGACGAAGCCAAGGCCAAGGACATGTCCGAAGCCGAGAAACTGCTCTATCGCTCGAACCTGCTGGGGTCCGACAAGCGGATCACCAATTACGGCGGCGGCAACACTTCCGCGAAGGTGATGGAGCGCGATCCGCTCTCGGGCGATATGGTCGAGGTGCTTTGGGTGAAAGGTTCGGGCGGCGATGTCGGCTCGATCAAGATGGACGGGTTCGCGACGCTTTACATGCCGAAGCTCGAGGCGCTCAAAGGCCTCTATCGCGGTGTGGAGTTCGAGGACGAAATGGTCGGCTACCTGCCCCATTGCACCTTCAACCTGAACCCGCGCGCAGCTTCGATCGACACACCGCTGCATGCCTATGTGCCCAAGAAGCACGTCGATCACATGCACCCCGATGCAATCATCGCGATCGCGGCATCGAAGAACTCCAAGGAGCTGACGCAGGAGATCTTCGGCGACGAGATCGGCTGGCTGCCGTGGAAGAAGCCCGGCTACGAGTTGGGCCTGTGGCTGGAAGATTTCTGCAAGAAGAACCCCGACGCGAAGGGTGTCGTGCTCGAAAGCCACGGGCTGTTCACCTGGGCCGATGACGCGAAAGAGTGCTACGAGCTCACGCTCGAGATCATCAACAAGGCGATGGGCTGGTTCGAAGAACAGACCGCCGGCAAGGCTATCTTCGGCGGTGCCAAGCACGAAAGCCTCGCCCCCGACGCACGCCGCGCCGTCGCCGCCCGCCTGATGCCCGCGATCCGCGGCATGGTCTCGGGCAAACAGCACATGGTCGGGCATTTCACCGATAACGACGCGGTGCTGGAATTCGTCAATTCGAACCGGATGGAAGAGCTGGCGGCGCTTGGCACCTCCTGCCCCGACCACTTCCTACGCACGAAAATTCGCCCGCTCGTCGTGGCGTTCGACCCGGCCAAAGGCAATCTCGACGCGGTGCTCGAAGGGCTGCCGCAACAGGTGGCCGAGTATCGCGACGACTACGCCGCCTATTACGAGCGCTGCAAACATGACGACAGCCCGGCTCTGCGTGACCCGAACGCGGTCGTCTATCTGATCCCGGGCGTGGGTATGCTCACCTTTGCCAAGAACAAGGCCACGGCCCGGATCTCGGGCGAGTTCTATGTCAACGCGATCAACGTGATGCGCGGTGCCTCGACGGTCAGCGAATATGTCGGCCTGCCTGAACAGGAAGCCTTCGACATCGAATACTGGCTTCTCGAAGAGGCGAAGCTGCAGCGGATGCCGAAACCGAAATCGCTGGCTGGCCGCGTGGCGCTGGTCACCGGCGGCGCGGGCGGGATTGGCGCGGCCACGGCGCAGCGCTACCTGACCGAGGGCGCCTGCGTGATGCTCGCCGATATCGATACCGATGCGCTGGCGAAGACCCGCGACCAGCTCGCTGGCGCGTTCGGCGCCGACATGGTGCGCACGGTCGAGATGAACGTGACCTCCGAGGACGCCGTTACCGCCGCCTATGCGGATATCGCGGTAGAATTCGGCGGCGTGGACATTCTGGTCTCGAACGCCGGGATCGCCTCCTCCGCCCCGGTCGAGGACACCACTCTCGATCTGTGGAACAAGAACATGTCGATCCTGTCGACGGGCTATTTCCTCGTCTCGCGCGAAGCCTTCAAGGTGATGCGCGCGCAGGATATCGGCGGCTCGATCATCTTCGTGGCCTCGAAGAACGGCCTCGCCGCCTCGCCCAACGCGTCGGCCTATTGCACCGCGAAAGCCTCCGAGATTCATCTCGCCCGCTGCCTCGCGCTCGAAGGGGCGGAAGCGGGTATCCGCGTCAACGTGGTGAACCCGGATGCAGTGCTGCGTGGCTCGAAGATCTGGTCGGGCGAATGGCTCGATCAGCGCGCTTCGACCTACGGCACCGACAAGGAGGGGCTGGAGGAGATGTATCGCCAGCGCTCGATGCTCAAGCGCAACGTGCTGCCCGAGGATATCGCCGAGGCCGCCTATTTCTTCGCCTCCGAGCAATCGGCAAAATCGACCGGCAACATCATCAATGTCGACGCCGGCAACGTGCAGGCCTTCACGCGCTGAGCGTGAAGGCCCCAGCCACGATAAGAAGACGGGAGGACTGACTATGAGCAGATATGAGGACGCGCGCGCCCAATTCGCCGACTGGGAGATCGACACCGAGGCTGCGCTGAACACGCTGGCCGAGATTCCGATCTCGCTGCATTGCTGGCAGGGCGACGATGTCGTGGGGTTCGAGAACCGAACAGGTGCCTCGGGCGGCGGCATTCAGGCGACCGGCAACCACCCCGGCCGCGCCCGCACCCCCGCGGAGCTGCGCGCCGATCTGGACTTCGCCTACGGGCAGATCCCCGGCACGCACCGGCTGAACCTGCACGCCTTCTACCTCGACACGGATGAAAGCCCGGATCGTGACGCGATCGAGCTGAAGCATTTCCAGAGCTGGATCGATTGGGCCAAGGAGAAAAACCACGGGATCGATTTCAACCCGACCTTCTTCGCCCACTCCAAGGCCGACGACAATCTGACGCTCAGCCACCCGGATAAAGGTATCCGCGACTTCTGGATCGAGCACGGCAAGCGCTCGCGCGAGATCGCGGCAGGGATCGGCAAGGCGCTCGGGTCGGCCTCGGTCAACAATATCTGGGTGCCCGACGGCTCGAAGGACACGCCGGTCGACCGGATGGCGGCGCGGCAGCGGCTGGAGGCCTCGCTCGATGCGATGATGGCGACTGGTTTCGACCGGGCGCAATTGCTCGATGCGGTGGAATCCAAGCTCTTCGGGATCGGCGTCGAGTCGATGACCGTCGGCAGCCATGAATTCTACCTCGGCTATGCGATCCGTCGCGAGATTGCGCTGTGCCTCGACATGGGCCATTTCCACCCGACCGAGAACGTCGCCGACAAGCTCAGCTCGGTCTCGCTGTCGGTGCCGGAACTCCTGCTGCATGTGTCGCGCCCCGTGCGCTGGGACAGCGACCACGTGATCCTGCTCGACGATTCCATTCTTCAAATGGCGCAGGAACTGGTCTTCGCCGATCTGCTGAAGCGCACCCATATCGGGCTCGATTTCTTCGACGCCACGATCTCGCGGACCGCCGCTTGGGTGATCGGCACGCGCAACATGCAAAAGGCACTCCTGCGCGCGCTGCTGCTGCCCCAAAAGCGGCTGAAAGCGGCGGAAGAGGCGCTGGACTTCAGCGCGCGACTGATGGTCACCGAAGAGGTGAAGGACCTTCCTGTCGGCGCGGTCTGGCAGGAGTTCTGCGCGCGTCACGACGTGCCCGATGGGCTGTCGCTCATCTCGGAACTCGAGAGCTATCAGGCAAAGGTCGCCGCGAGATAACGCCTAGAGGCTCGCCGCGTTCTTCAGCGCGGGGCCTCCGTGTCGAGCGCGCGGCAGAGCCTTTCCGTCACCTGCTCGGTGCTGGCTGCGCCACCAAGGTCGCGCGGCCGGCTCTCGGGATCGGCGGTCACGACTTCGATCGCGCGCATCAAGCGGGCCTCGGCCTCGGTCTCTCCCAGATGCCCCAGCATCATTGCAGCGCTCCAGAAGGTGCCAATGGGATTGGCGACGCCCTTGCCGGTGATATCGAAGGCCGAGCCATGGATCGGCTCGAACATCGACGGGGCGGCGCGCTCGGGGTTGAGGTTGGCCGTGGGGGCGATGCCGATCGACCCAGCGAGCGCCGCCGCCAGATCCGAGAGGATGTCGGCGTGAAGGTTCGTGGCGACGATCGTGTCGAGCGAACGCGGATCGAGCGTCATGCGCACGGTCATCGCGTCGACCAGCATCCGATCCCATGTCACGTCGGGAAACTCGCGCGCGACCTCGGCGGCGATCTCATCCCACAGCACCAGCCCATAGCGTTGCGCGTTGGATTTGGTCACCACCGTCAGACGCTTACGCGGGCGCGCCTGAGCCTGCGAGAAGGCCACGCGCATGATGCGCTCCACACCCGTGCGGGTGAAGATGGCGGTCTCGGTGGCGACCTCGTGCGGCTGGCCGCGATGGCTGCGGCCGCCCTGCCCCGCATATTCGCCCTCGGAATTCTCGCGCACGATCAGCCAGTCCAGATCGTCCGGACCGACACCCGCAAGCGGGCTCGACAGGCCCGGCAGGATCCGGGTGGGCCGCAGGTTCGCATATTGATCAAGCCCCTGACAGATCGCGAGGCGCAGGCCCCAGAGCGTCAGGTGATCGGGCACGTCCGGGGCGCCGACCGCGCCGAAAAGGATCGAGTCATAGGCTCGCAGCGCATCGACCCCGTCTGCGGGCATGAAAGTGCCCTCGCGCTGAAAGCGTTTCGAGCCCCAGTCGAAGCGGTCGACCTCCAGCCGGAACGCGTTGGTCTGGCGGCTCAGGTGGTCAAGCGCCGTCAGTGCGGCGTCGACCACCTCCGGCCCGATCCCGTCGCCGGGGATGGCCGCGATACGATGCACACGGGTCGTCATAGCCGCATCACTTCTTCAGCCACGCTTTGAAGGCGTCACCGTAATCGGGATGCCAGCGCGACAAGGGCGGGCGGTTCTCGGTGATGTCGCCCGCCGCCCAGAGGATGCGCTTCACGTCGGTTGCGCGATCCACGTCGTTGTCGGGGCACAGAATGTAGAAATCGCCGCGCTCGATCGAGTCGAAGAGGAACTCCACGACCTGCTCGGGCGTCCATGCATCGGCGGGTTTCTCGGTGCGCCCGCCTGCGGTGAGCGGCGTGTAGACGAAGCCCGGGATGAACAGCCGCGCCTCGACCTTGCAGTCCTCGCGGTTGCGCAGCTCGTGCTGCAGCGCTTCGGTAAAGGCCTTCACGCCGGCTTTCGACACGTTATAGGCCGGATCGCCCGGGGGCGTCGTAATCCCCTGCTTGGAGCCGGTATTGACGATCAGCCCCGGCGCGCCCGAGGCGATCATGCGCGGCGCGAAAATCTGGCTGCCGCGGATGATGCCACCCATATTCACGTCGAGGATGCGGTCCCAGTTGCCTTCCGCATCGAAAATCGAGCTGCCGGGCTGCATGCCCGCATTGTTCATCAGCAGGTTGACCGGCCCGAAATGCGCCCAGACCTCATCGGCGAGCGCCGTGAGCTGCGCGCGGTCCGAGACATCGGTGGCCTGCGTCATTACGTCAGCCGCCGCCGCGCCCGCAGCGATCAGGGCGTCGTAGGCGGCTTCGAGGGCCGCCCCCGGCAGATCGGCGATGCAGACACGCATCCCCAACCCGGCGAGGTGGCGGGCGGCGGCGAGGCCGATACCCGAGGCCCCTCCGGTGACGACTGCGACATTGCCTTTGGCGAGAGCGGGATGCATGGGATTTCTCCTTTTTTCGTTCGGTGTCCGAGATCCGCACGCCTCAGGCGGTTGCGCCGGCGAAGACCTCGAAATCAGTATCGATGATGGTGGGTGTAGAGGGGCGCTCGGGCGAGGCCAGAACCTCCTCGATCGCCTTCTTGCCGATGAGATAGCGGTTCGAGCGGACGGTCGAGAGCGGCTGGGGCAGCTCCTTGCCGATATCAAGACCGTTGAAGCCGAATATGGCGAATTGGTCGGGCAGGCTGATGCCTTCGGCAAGGCAGTGGAAGACGCCGCCCACGGCCATGTCGTCGTTGGAATAGACCGCGACGTCGATCTGCGGGGTCGACGCACGCAGGCGCGCGGTCTGCTCCCGGCCCGTCCCGACCGAGCTGGGTCCGTCGTCGATCGCATGCGCCTCGACCGACAGACCGGATTCCGCGAGCGCCTCGCACAGCCCGTCATAGCGCAGCCGCGCCCGGCGGTCGGCGTTCCAGTCATGGCCGACATAGCCGAAATGGCGGTAACCGCGCGAGATCAGGTGGCGACCGATCGCGTGGCCCGCGCGGCGATGCGAGGTGCCCACCGCGATGTCGATCGGCGTGCTGTCGATATCCATCATCTCGACGACGCGGATGTCGCTTTGCTCGAGCATCTTGCGGGTGGCGTCGGTGTGGTCGAACCCGGCCAGCAGGATCGCGGCGGGTTTCCAGCTGAGAATGCCGCGCACGACGGCCTCTTCGCGGTCGACATTGTAGTCCGTGGTCGAGATCACCGGCTGCAGATCGCTTCCGTCGAGCCCGGCATGGACGCCCTGCAGGACCTCCGGAAACACGATGTTGGAGAGCGACGGGATGACGACGCCCACGAGGAAGGAGTCAAGCGAGGCCAGAGAGCCCGCGATGCGGTTGGGGACGTAGCCCATCGCGCGGACCGTCTCCATGACCTTCTCGCGGGTGGACTCGGCAACGAGCCCCTTGTTGCGCATGATCCGCGATACCGTCGACTCGCTGACATTGGCACGGCGCGCGACCTCGCGCACCGTGATCTTGCTTTTGCGGTCAGGCAATCGCTGCTTGGTCCCCATGACGCTTTCCTCCAATTCCTTTCGGGCGAGCCCGAGTCAATGACCCAGCAATGCACCGTGCGGCAGCGTTTTCATAGGCCATCGATGCATGAGTGCGAAAACATCGCGGGGACCGTGGCGATCATACCTCCACGTATTTGCGCCACGGATGCGCTTCCTTGAAGCCCAGAACCTCGCGCGCCTTGCGGTTCGAGATCGGCGCCTCGTCGGGGCCCATCTCGCGGGTGATCGGCGTGTTCGGGCAGTATTTCTTCAAGAACTCGGTGGTCGGCATATCGGCGGTGATCGTGTCGTTGACCGCGTTGAACACCTGATAGCCCAGCCCGTCCTTCTCGATGCACAGATGCACGATCTCACCCAGATCGCGGGCGTCGATATAGCTCCAGGCGTTGCGCTTGCGGCTCATCGGGTCCTCGAGGAAGCCCTTGAACATGCCGTATTCATCCGGCTCGATCACGTTGCCGATGCGCAGCGCGTAGATATCCGCGCCGTAACGGGCGGCGAAGGCGCGGGCGGTCTTTTCGTTGCAGACCTTGGAGAGCCCGTAGCTGTCCATCGGATCGCTGTCGTAATCTTCCTCGAGCGGGAAGGAATGGAAGTCCTTGTCACCCTCGGCGAAACAGACGCCATAGGTCGTCTCGGACGAAGCGATGATCACCTTGCGCACGCCGAGCTTCATCGCCGCCTCGATCACGTTGTAGGTGCTCATGACGTTGGCTTGGTAGGTCACGTTGTCGGGCTCGATCAGCACGCGCGGGATCGCGGCGAAATGCACGATCGCATCGGGCGGCGACGGCGGCGCGCCTTTCTCGAACCCGCCGAAATCGTGGTGGGTGGTGAGCGCGTTGAACACGGCGCCGCTGTCGGTCACGTCGGTGATCAGCGTGTTGACGCCCGGCACGTCGAGCGGCTTGAGGTCGACGTTGAGCACATCGTAGCCCTTGCTCAGCAGATGCGGCACCGCATGACGCCCAGCCTTGCCGGTTCCGCCTGTAAATACTACGCGCTTGGTCATTTCAGTCTCCGTTTCGTTCATTCACATTTGGTTCGACGGGACGGCCTCAGCCGGTCGCCGCCAGCATCACGCTTTCCTGCGTGGCGTTCTCTCGGGTCAGTTCGCCGCTGATCTTCCCCTCCTTCAGCACGATCACACGGTCGCTGATCGCGAGGATCTCCGGCAGATCCGAAGAGACGACAATGATCGACATTCCCTCCTCGGCCATCTTGCCCAGCAACGTGTGGACCTCTGCCTTGGCGCCGATATCGATCCCGCGCGTCGGTTCGTCGACGATCAAGATCTGCGGGCGGCGCGCGGCCCATTTCGCCAACACGACCTTCTGCTGGTTGCCGCCCGACAGGTTGAGCACCTTCTGCTCGGGCGACGGCGTCTTGATGCCCAGCGCGCGGATGTAATCCGCACAGGCCGCGGTTTCCTTGCGACGGTTCACGAAGTCGAGGCTGCAATAGTCACTCAGATGCGTCAGCGAGAAATTCTCGCGCACCGACATGCCGAGGACAAGCCCGCGCGACTGTCGATCCTCGGTCACAAATCCGAGCCCATGTTCGATCGCGTCTGAGGGCGAGGAAATCCGCGCCGGTTTGCCATTGATCGAAATCTCGCCGCTATGGGGGCGGCTGCCGAAGATCATCTCCATCACTTCGGTCCGCCCGGCGCCGACCAGACCGAAGAAGCCCAGCACCTCGCCGCGACGCAGGTCGAAATCGACGTCGCGCACGAAGACGCCTTCGTCCTTCACGCGTTTCTCGGTGAGATTGCGCACCGACATCAGAACCTCGTCGGTCGCGTGGGAGATGTGATGGCCGAACAGCTGGTCGAGTTCGCGATCCACCATCAGGCGCACCAGAAGGTCGCTCGTCATTTCGGACACCGGACGAGTATCCACGGTGCGCCCGTCGCGCAGCACGGTGACGCGGTCGGCGATCTCGAAGATCTCTTCGAGCTTGTGCGAGATGAAGACGATGCCGACACCCTGCGCGGCCAGCTTGCGCGACATGCGCAACAGCGTCGATGCTTCGTGGTGGCTGAGCGACGCGGTCGGCTCGTCCATGATGATGAGTTTGGAATTGTAGGAGATGGCGCGGGCGATCTCGATCAGCTGTCTCTGGCCGATCGAAAGCGTGCCAACCATCGCTTCTGGGTCGATTTCCACGCCAAGCTCGTGCAGCACCGCGCGGGTGTCCGCATTCATCTTGGTGCGGTCGATCAGGCCCGTGGGCAACAGCGGCTCGCGCGCGAGAAAGACGTTCTCGGCGACGGTGAGGTTATTCACCACCGCGAGTTCCTGGTAGATGATCGAGATGCCGAGCGACCGGGCATGGACCGGGTTCTTGATGACGACGGGTTCGCCCTCGACCCGGATCTCGCCGCCCGGATCGGCGCGCAGCACGCCGGTCATGATCTTCATCAGGGTGCTCTTGCCGGCGCCATTCTCACCCGCCAGCACATGCACCTCTCCGGAATTGAGATGCAGGTCGACGTGGTCTAGCGCCTTCACCCCGGGAAAGGTCTTGGAAATGCTGATCATTTCGAGAAACGGTTTCATCACGGCCTCAGGCTGAAGAATGTCGGGCGGGGCCGCGTTTGGCCCCGCCCAGGTCTTGTCGGAGATTACTTGGTGTAGCTGTCGAGGTTGTCGGCAGTCACAACGGTCACACCGGTGTCGATGTTCTGCGGGTCGGTCTCTTCACCCTTGATCTGGGCCACGAGATGCTCGACCGCCAGCTTGCCCATCGTGATCGGGCGCTGCACCATGATGCCGTCGATGAAGCCTTCCTTCACGCCTTTGATCGTGTCGGGCAGATCGTCGAAGGCAAAGACCTTCAGCTGGCCTTTCTTATCCGCGAATTCCTGCTGCGCGAGAACCTTCGCCACGGCCGGGCCACCGACCTGGCTGATGCCGAAGATACCCGAGAGGTTCGGGTTGGCGCGCAGGAGCGCCTCGGTCACCGACACGGCGCGCGCGAGGTCATCCTCGGTGCCTTCGGTCGCAACCAACTTGATGTCGGGATATTCGGCCAGCGCTTCCTTCACGCCGTCGATCCGCTCGTTCAGGTTCGACGCGCCGAGCTGACCGGTGACGATCGCCACTTCACCCTTGCCGCCGAGCGCTTCCGCCATGGATTTGCCCATGGTCACGCCAGCCTGCTTGTTGATCGTGCCGATATACATGCTGCGCGAGCTGTTGGCGCTGTCACTGTCGAAGGTGACGACCTTGATGCCCGCATCGGTGGCCTGCTTGATGATGCCTTCGACCGATTTCGGCTCGTTGACCGAGATCCCGATCCCGTCGACATGGCGTGCCATCAGGTCCTCGATGATCTTGACCTGCGTCGAACCTTGCGTGTTCGCGGGCACAACCCACTGATACTTCACGCCCAGTTCATTGGCCGCTTCCGCGCCACCGGTGTTGCAGTCGTCGAAGAACGGAACGGCCACTTTCGGCACGAGCGCCACGGTGATGTCCTGAGCATAGGACGCTGCCGTCCCCATACCGGTTGCCAGGGCCAGAACCGCAGCGGCGGCTTTCATTGCAATACGCATCTTGTCTCCTCCTCCGGACCCAACCAACCGCGGCGGGCCCCTGTTGTTGATGCAGTTTCGGTTTCACGCCCCGCACCGGGGCATTCTTCGTCCGGATCTCGCGCCGCTCTCTCCTCTTCGAGACGCGGTCCGGCTTCTTGATCTTGTTCCTTCCCGGACGGCGCGGCTCAGCCGCGCCCGCCCATCCGATTGCGCAGCACGTCCAGGCTAACCGCGATCAGGATCACGCCGCCGGTAATGGCCTGCTGGGCATAGGTGTTGATGTTGAGCAGGACGACGCCGTTGGCGATCTCGCCAATCAGGGCAGCCCCGATGACCGCGCCGAGTACCGAGCCGATACCGCCCGCGAGGCTCGCCCCGCCGATTGCAGCCGCGGCGATCACTTCAAGTTCCGAACCGAAGCCGGAAGCCGGCTCTGCCGAGAGATAGCGCGAGAAGGCGATGACGCCGGCCAGCGCGGAAATCGTCGAGGACAGAACATAGACCGCGAGCTTGACGCGCTGGACCTTCACCCCGCTCAGACGCGCCGCGTTCTCGTTGCCGCCCGTGGCATAGACGTGCCGACCGAAGCGGGTCCGGGTCATGATGACCGTGAAGATGAGCGTCAGCACGAGCAGAATGACCACCGGCACCGGCACCGGGCCGACATAGCCCTGCCCCAGAAAGCTGAAGCTCTCGGGCGTCTCCGGGGTCAGCGGCACGCCGTGGGTGATCATGTACATAAGGCCGCGCCCGATGCTCAGCGTGCCGAGCGTGGCGATGAACGGCGGCAGACCGATCGCGGTGATCAGCAGCCCGTTGGTCAGCCCGAAGGCAAGCCCGACACCGAGCCCCGCAGCCACCGCCGCATATTGCGAATAGCCCGCGTCGAAACAGAGCGCCGTGATCAGACCGGCAAGCCCCATCGCGGAGCCAACCGACAGGTCGATCCCGCCGGTGATGATGACCATCACCATGCCGATGCTCATGATGGCCGTCAGCGAGAATGCCCGCGACACGCCCATCAGGTTCGACACGGTCAGGAAATACGGTGTGAACAGGCTGATCAGCAGCCCCATCAGGATCAACGCGATCAGAACGTTGAATTCACGCATGTGACGCAGTTGAAGCAATTGATGCAGGACTCGCATGGATTTCCTTTCCGATGGCGTGACCGAATTTTCTGACAGTGCCAAAACGCCCCTCCCTTCTCCGCATCCCCGACGTTCCACACGCTCATCCCGGAACCGATCTCGTCGGTGAGGGGCTGGCGGGTCGGACGGGGATACGCCCGAAATGCTAGCGCTGCCATTCCTCCTGTGACAGCGCTGTCATATTGCGAACGGCAAAGACGACTTGTCAATCAGCAAATAACAAAAACTTGTCCTTGGCCACGCGTCGGAACGACGCCCCCTCACCTGCGGAACGTAGTTCCGAGCCCCGCCAAAGCGTTTCAAACAAGGGCCTTGAGACATTCCGGCTTGTCATCGAGCCGGGTCCGTGGTGATACTCGCAAAATATGACAGCGCTGTCATAGACAACGGGGCGACAGCGCCCCGACCGCAACAAAGGAGCCCGCCGATGACCGATGGAAGACACGAATCACCCCGCCCTCTGGCGATGATCCACACCGTCGCCGGGCTGATCCCGGAACTCGAAGGTCTGGCGCAGGAGCACCTGCCCGACTGGAAAGTTTTCAACATGCTCGACGAGAGCCTTTTGCGCCTGACGATCCGCGAGGGGTCGGTCAGCCCGATGACGGCGCGACGCCTGACGGGCATGATCTGGTCGGCGGTCGATGCGGGGGCCGAAGCCGTGCTCGTGACCTGCTCCAGCCTCGGCGGCGCGGTCGAACGTATCGCACCGCTCTGCCCCTTCCCGCTGATCCGTATCGACGAGGGGATGGCACAGGAGGCGGTCGCGAAAGGCCGCCGCATCGGCGTGCTCGCGACCCTGCAATCGACCCTGACACCCACCGTCGAACTGGTCGAACGCGTCAGCCGCGAGGCTGGGGCGGACAGCACCATCACAAGCGAGGTCGTCGAAGGCGCCTTCGAGACACTGCAATCGGGCGACCGGGAGGGACATGACGCTCGGGTGGCCGAAGGCATCGCCCGGCTCTCCCGCGAAAACGACGTGGTGGTTCTGGCGCAGGCCTCGATGGCGCGCGCGCTCGAACAGCTCGAACCGAGCGCGGATGACCCGCCGGTTCTGACCAGCCCGACGCTGGGCATCGCCCATGCAGCAAGACATCTGGCGCGCTGATCGCGCCTGAGGAAACGATACTCAAGAGGAGGAGATATCCATGAAATACAGAACCCTAGGACGATCAGGGCTCAAGGTCTCGGTGCTCACGATGGGCACGTTCACCTTCGGCGGCGCAGGCGCCTTCAAGGCCGTCGGCGCGCAAGGCGTCAGCGAAGCGCGCAAGCTGGTCGACACCTGCATCGACGCCGGCATCAACCTCTATGACACCGCGAACATGTACTCGACCGGCCTGTCGGAAGAGATCCTTGGCGAAGTGCTCGACGGCCGGCGCGATGACGTGCTGATCTCCTCCAAGGCGCGGATGCGGATCGCCGACGGCCCCAACGACGAGGGGTTCTCGCGCTATCACCTGATCCGCGAATGCGAACGCTCACTCAAGCGGCTGCGCACCGACCATATCGACATCTACCACATGCATGAATGGGACGGCGTGACCCCGATGGAGGAGATGGTCTCGGCGCTCGACACGCTCGTGCAACAGGGCAAGGTCCGCTACATCGCCTGCTCGAACTTCTCGGGCTGGCACATCATGAAAGCGCTCGGCGTCAGCGACCGGAGCCTCCGCGAGCGCTTCGTGGCGCAGCAGATCCACTACACGCTCGAGGCCCGCGAGGCGGAATACGAATTGCTCCCGATCTCGGTCGATCAGGGGCTGGGCGTGCTGGTCTGGAGCCCGCTCGCCGCTGGCCTCCTGTCGGGCAAGCATCGCCGCGGCAAGGACACGCCGGAAGGCTCGCGTCAGTTCGCAGGCTGGACCGAGCCGCCGATCCGCGACGAGGAGAAGCTGTGGAACATCGTCGACACGTTGGTCGAGATCGGCGACGCGCATGGGGTCTCGGCCGCGCAGGTCGCGCTGGCATGGCTGCTGACGCGTCCTGCAGTCAGCTCGCTCGTCATCGGCGGACGTAACGAGCAGCAGTTCCGCGACAATTTCCGCGCCGTGGATCTGGAGTTGAGCGAGGACGAGCTGAAGCGCCTGCACGAGGTCAGCAAGCTGCCCGTGATCTACCCCTACTGGCACCAGCAGCAATTCGCCTCGGACCGGTTCAGCCCGGGCGACTGGGCGCTGCATCGCGATTACATCGAAAGCTGATCAGGGGCGCGCCTTCGTCTCAGGCGAAGGCGCGCATCCACCCGAGGCCGTCCTCTGTCCGGCCCGCCGGGCGATATTCGCAGCCCACGAACCCGTCATAGCCCAGCGCGTCCAGCTCATTCAGGATGCGCGTATCGTCGAGCTCACCGGTGCCGGGCTCATGCCGATCCGGCACCGCAGCGATCTGCACATGCCCGATGATCGGCGCCATCTCCCGCAGCCCCATCAGCACGTCACCGTGCAGGATCTGGCGGTGATAGATGTCGAATTGCAGCTTGAGATTGGGCAGCCCCAACGCCGCGATCAGATCGGCGGCGAAGCTGAAATCATCCAGAAAATACCCCGGCATGTCGCGCGTGTTGATCGGCTCGATCACCACGTCGCGCCCCTGGGCCCCGGCCGCATCACAGACCCGCCGCAGCGAGTCGCGATAGGCTTGCCGCGCTGCCGTATCTTGGCGTGAGGCCAGCCCGCTCATCACATGGACCCGCCCGACCCCGGTCGCCTCTGCGTAGCGCAGAGCGGTGTCGATCGAGGCCCGAAATTCCTCTCCGCGTTCCGGCAGAGCCGCCAGCCCGCGATCACCCGCCGCCCAATTGCCGGGCGGCAGATTGAAGAGCGCCTGAGTCAGCCCGTTCTCATGCAGCCGCTCCGCGATCGCCTCGGGCGGGTGGTCATAGGGAAAGAGATATTCGACCGCATCGAAGCCCGCCTTTTTCGCCGCGGCGAAGCGGTCGAGAAAATCGTGCTCGGTGAACATCATCGTCAGGTTGGCGGCAAATCTGGGCATCGTTCAGCCCTCACTTGCAGGGGTGGCGGTGGGCAGTTCGAGCCCTGCGATATCTGCCAGCATCCGCGCCACCGAGGCATCGTCATCGCGCCCCATGCCTGCCGCCGCCGTCATGACGAACATCTGCATCGCTGTGCTTGCAATCGGGGTCGGAAATTTCATGTCCCGCCCGATATCCGCCACGATCCCGAGGTCCTTGGTGAAGATATCCACCGCACTGCGCGGGCTGTAATCACCCTCGAGCACATGCGGCACCCGGTTCTCGAACATCCAGGAATTGCCCGCCGAGGCAGTGATCACCTCGTAGACCTTCTCCAGATCCAGATCCATCGCCTTTGCGAAGGTGATCGCCTCGCAGGCCGCCGCGATATGCACCCCGGCCAGAAGCTGATTGACCACCTTGAAAGCCGCGCCCGTGCCCGCCTCCTCGCCCAGCTCGTAGACCTTGGCCGCGACGCTATCGAGCGCCGGGCGGATGCGCGCAAAAGTCGCAGACGGGCCGGAGCCCATGATCGTCAATTCACCGCTGGCGGCACGCACCGCACCGCCGCTGATCGGCGTGTCGAGATACTCCACGCCCACCTCGGCGCAGCGCTTGGCGAAGACGCGCGCCAGATCGGGCGCCATCGTGGCGCAGGACATCACGACGCCGCCTTTGGACATGGTCGCGACGGCGCCGCCCGGTCCGAAAAGCACCTGCTCTGTCTGGTCGGCATTGACGACCACGGCGATCACCAGATCCGCATCTTGCGCACCCGTCGCAGGCTCGGCCGCAACCGCGCCGCCAAGCGCCGCGAAGCGCTCCATCGCATCGGCATTCACATCGACGCCCGTCACCGCGAACCCGTCTCGCAGCAAGCTCTCGGCCATGCCGAAGCCCATCGATCCCAGACCGATGACACAGACCTTCGTCTCTTGGGGTGACTTCATGCGGAATACCTCTCAATCGCCGATTTCTAGTCTCACTCCGCCCCCTCCCAGCGTCCATCTTGCGCTTGCATTGCTGGAATGATAGCGTTGTCATTACATCGTTAGCCCGAGCCGCAACGGCTTGGCAAGGGCTATGTGAAATCGCCGCCCCGAGCCGTCGGGGCGATCGGCGATCTGTGGACCGAGGGAGGAATTTCCATGCTGATCGGAGCGGTCGCCGACGATATTACCGGCGCCACTGACCTGTGCCTGATGCTGTCACGCAGCGGGTTGAAGACGCGGCAGGTCATCGGCCTGCCGGGGCCGCAAATGGACCTGTCGGGGGCAGATGCGGTGGTGGTCGCGCTGAAGTCGCGCACCATTCCGGCAGCCGACGCGGTCGAGATGTCGCTGCAGGCCGCGAAGGCCCTGCGCGCAGCCGGGGCGCAGCGCCTGATGTTCAAGTATTGCTCGACCTTCGACTCCACCGACGAAGGCAATATCGGGCCCGTCACCGAGGCCCTGATGGAGTTCACCGGCGCGTCGCTGACCATCGCCTGCCCCGCCTTCCCGGCGACCGGGCGTACGGTCTACAAGGGCCACCTTTTCGTGGGCGATCGCCTGCTGTCGGAAAGCCCGCTCAAGGACCACCCGCTCACCCCGATGCGCGACCCCGATCTGGTGCGGGTTCTGGGGCGGCAGACGGCGCTGAAAGTGGGCTCCATCGACATCAACACGATCCGGCAGGGAGAGGCCGCGCTGCGCAAGGCGCTTGAGGCCGCACGTGCCGCTGGCACCCGCATCGTCGTCACCGACACGATCGACGAATCGGACCTGATGACGCTTGGCGCAGCCTGCGCGGAAATGCCGCTGATCACGGGCGGCTCGGGTATCGGTCTGGGTCTGGCCGCAGCACTTCGCGACCAGAGCGACGCGCACAGCGCCCCGGATCGGATGCCAGCCCCGGAGGGCCGCTGCGCGATCCTCGCGGGCTCCTGCTCGGTCGCGACCCGTGGCCAGATCGCGGCGGCGCAAGCGGCGGGCCTGCCGAGCCGCGCGCTCGACGTGGACGCGCTGACCGAAGGCAGACAGAGCGCGGATGAGATCGCCGACTGGGCCATCGCACAACCCGCCGACAGCACGCCCCTGATCTATTCCAGCGCCGATCCCGCGCAGCTCAGCAAAATCCAGTCCCGTCTGGGCCGTGACGCCTCCGGCGCGCTGGTCGAAGACACGCTGGCTGCGGTCGCCGAACGCCTGCGCGACGCCGGGTTCACCCGGATGCTGATCGCGGGCGGCGAGACGTCGGGTGCGGTGACGACGGCGCTCGGTGTGCGCCTGCTCGACATCGGTCCCGAGATCGACCCCGGCGTGCCGTGGACGATGAGCCTGTCCGGCCCTCGCCTCGCGCTCGCGCTCAAATCGGGCAATTTCGGCGCCGAGGATTTCTTCCTCAAAGCGTGGGACCTGCTGGAGCCGGAGGCCGAACATGTCTGACGAAACGCGTCTGCGCGACCAGATCTGCACCATCGGGCGCTCGCTCTTCGATCGCGGCCTGACCGCCGGGTCTTCGGGCAATATCTCGGCGCGGCTGCCCGATGGCGGCTGGTTGATGACGCCCACCAATGCCTCGCTCGGCACGCTCGACCCGGCCCGGATCTCGCTCTTCGACCGGGATGGAAATTTCGTCTCGGGCGACAAGCCGACCAAGGAATCCTTCCTGCATTTCGCGATGTATGACGAGCGTCAGGAGGCAGGCGCGGTGATCCACCTGCACTCGACGCATTCGACGGCCGTCTCGATCCTGCGCGACATCGACCCCGAGGACGTGCTGCCGCCGCTGACCGCCTATCACGTGATGCGCGTGGGCAAGCTGCCGCTGGTCCCCTACTACGCGCCGGGCGATCCCGAACTGGCCGAGGCCGTGCGCTCGCTGGCCAGCGCGCATCACTCGGTGCTGCTCGCCAATCACGGCCCCGTCGTCGCTGGCACCAGCCTGTCGAACGCGCAATACGCCGCCGAAGAGCTGGAGGAGACCTCCAAGCTGTTCCTCGCGCTGCAAGGCCACGCGATCCGCCCGCTCACCCAGTCGCAGGTCGCGGACCTGCGCAAGCGTTTCAATCTCTGACCCGAATTTCACGACCTACCGACCCAAGCGGAGTACCCAATGACTAAGACCCAGGAAACCATCGGCTTCATCGGCACCGGCCTGATGGGCCACGGCATGGCCAAGAACATCGTCGAGAAAGGCTATCCGCTGACCGTGATCGCCCACCGCAACCGCAAGCCGATCGAGGACCTGGTCTCGCGCGGGGCGACCGAGGCATCGTCCTATGAAGACCTCGCCGCCCGTTCGTCGATCATCTTCCTGTGCCTCACCGGCGCGCCCGAGGCCGCCGAGGCAGTCGCGAAACTGACGCCGGGCCTGAAAGAGGGCAGCGTGATCGTGGATTGCTCCACCGGCGAGCCGACCGTGACGATGAAGCTCGCACAGGACATGGAGGCGATCGGCGTCGCCTATGCCGATGCGCCCCTCAGCCGCACCCCGAAAGAGGCCTGGGAAGGCACGCTCGATTGCATGGTCGGTGCCGATGAAGAGCTGTTCGCGCGCATCGAACCGGTCATCGACACCTGGGCGGGCAAGATCGTGCGCGTGGGCAGCCTGGGCGACGGCCACCGCATGAAGCTTCTCAACAACTTCATCTCGCTGGGCTATGCCGCGCTTTATTCCGAAGCCCTCGCGCTTTCGCGCAAGGTGGGCATTCCGATCGAGCAGTTCGACAAGGTGATCCGGGGCGGCCGGATGGATTGCGGCTTCTACCAGACCTTCATGGGCTACGCGCTCGAAGGCAACCGCGAGGCGCACAAGTTCACGCTCGCCAATGCCTACAAGGACCTGCGCTACGTCGAGACGATGGCCAATGCCGCCACCGTCGCGACCCCGCTCGCCAGCACCGCCAAGAACGCCTTCGCGATGGCGATGGCGACCGGCGGCGACGGCTCTGAAGATTACGTGCCCCATCTCGCGGATTTCGTAGCACGCGCGAACGGGCTCGACTGAGCCCACGCACCTCCCGGAAGCGACGACTCAGCCCGGCCAGCAATGGTCGGGCTGTATAATTCAAACCAGACGGGTGCGGTCACGCAACGAGGCCAAGCGCCTCGTCGCTCGCGGTGCCCGCATACTTGTCGCGGGGCGGCCACGGCCTGTCTTTCCAATGCGGCGTAAAGACGAAGCTGGAAACCGACCGCCCCTCGACGAGCGCACCGTTCCCTGCGCCAAGCGCGTAGTCATAGTAAAGTTTGACGATCTCTTCCCGGCTCACCTGCTCCGTCGCCTCGTGGGACATGCAGGCTTCCCGCCAGGCACTGACCCGGTCATAGTCGGGGCCCTCGGGCAGCTGGAAATCCTCGTAATAGTCGAGGAACCAGAATCGTTTGAACATCGGCGTGAATACCGCCTCGGCGAGCCCGAACTCATCGAACAGGTAGGGGCCCTCGGGGCTATGTTCGAGCAGGAACCCGTTGATGTCGCGATAAAGGGACAGAAGCTTCTCGGCCCATTCGCCGCGCCGGTCCCGATCCTGATTCAGGACGAACTGATACCCGGTCATCGTGAACGGCCCCTCACGCGCAACCAGCATCGATTCGATCGCATGCTCAATCGGGTCCTTCCTGCGAAGCGAAGGGCCGTCGACCACCTCGTCGAGGTAGCGCAGAATGACGAGGCTCTCCTTGATGATCTGACCATCCGGCGTCTCGAGCACGGGAAGCGCGGTGGTGCCTCGGGTCTTGGCGAGCAGCTCCGGGTCGCGCGGTTTGGTGATGTCGACGACCCGGAACTCGACCTCATCTCGGCGGCCGCGAAGGGCCAGCAGAATCTCGAGCCGCTGCGAAAACGGACAGACGGGAATATGATAAACGATATGGCGTGCTGTCATGGGCCAACTCCAACGGTGACGGGAAAAGCGATGGCGCGGCGATGGGCGCAGGCTTTGATGCCACTCCGATAATATGGGCTATCACGACAAGCCCGGGCAAGCCGCCGTTGTTCCATGAAGCAAAGTCGGACTTCATTCTTTGCGATTGCTTTGACGATCAGGAGCAGCCCCACCGCCCCGGCAAGGGCCTTGCGATTAAGCGATCATCACGGGCGGTTTCACCGATCCGATCAACGGCCTGGCCGATACGCTGTCGATCTCGGGCGAGCACATGACCGCCGTCTATCTCCATCGCAACGCGGCCCGCGCAGCGATCGGATCACCTCAACGCGTCTTCGCGCATGAAAACGGCGCCGTTTGGCGGCACATGTCGGTCATCTAAGGGGAGGAGGAGGCGGTGACCTCAGGGAGGAGGAGAGAGGCCACCGCCAATTTCCAAGGCTCAGGGAGGAGGAGAGAGCCTCAGGAACTGTTGCAACGATGTGTTCGCTGCGTTGAAATATTTTTCGCACAAATGCTGCGCCGCAGAAACAGCTTATTCGACATAGCCGCGCTGCGCCTTCCGCATAGCTGCCGGTGGGTCACGATCCCTGCTGCGGGGCGCTGACCTCGGCAGACAGGCCCGGAGCAAGCCGTTTGGCCTGCGGCTGATCGGGGTCGATCGCGATCCGTACCGGCACGCGCTGTGCGATCTTGGTGAAATTGCCCGTCGCATTCGACCCCGACAGCAGGCTGAACTGCCCTGCCGTCGCGGGCGAGAATCGCTCGATATGGCCTTTGAATTGCGTCTTGCCCAGCGCGTCGACGGTGAAGGTCACCGGCTCGCCCATCCGCAGACCCGCAAGCTGGGTCTCCTTGTAATTCGCGATCAGCCAGAGATCGGAGGGCACGAGCGAGACGAGCGTGCTCCCGGCGCTGACGAATTTTCCGACTCGCGCCGAGACTTGGCCCAGCCGCCCATCCTCGGGCGCACGGATCACCGCATGGTCGAGCGCCACCTGTGCCGCATCCAGCGCGGCTTGGGCTGCATCGGTTTTCGCGGCGAGCGAGCGTTTGTTCAATTCCGCCGTCTGCACCGCTTGCTCGGCCACGTCGATCGCGCTTTGCGCCTCCTGCACGCCCGCCTTCGCCTGATCGAGCGCAAGCTGCGCCTGATCGGCATCCGATTGCGAGACATAGCTTTTCTTCGTCAGCTTCGACGCCCGGTCGCGCGCGGTCTGCGCCGTGGCCTGCGCCGCTTTCGCCGAGGCCAGCGCCGCCTGTTTCGCCTCCAACGTGGCCTTCGCCGAATTCACCGCCTGCGCCCCGTTCGACTGCGCTGCCTTCGCCGTCTCCAGCGCGGCCTGCGCCTGCTCCACCGCCGCTTTCAGCGCGCGATCGTCGAGACGCACAAGCACATCGCCTTTCTTGACCTCCTCAAAATCGCTGACCGGGACCGCCGTGACCTCGGCCGCGACCTGCGCGGAGATCGGCGTGACCTTGCCCTGCAGATAGGCATTGTCGGTCCAGGCCACGTCAGAGCGGAACGGCGGCAGGCGCCATGCGTAGAGCACGGTCG